>NZ_JAYKTT020000049.1:0-176312 GCF_038404745.2 Chlorogloeopsis sp. ULAP02
AACAGCAAGAAATAAGAGAATTTGATTGGATATCTGTTCTAAGTCTCTGCAATTGGTTAGCAGAGAAATCTGAGGAATTCAAGAAATCTCAAACAATTTATAATGACCCCACCAGCAATTGGCTCGAACCTTGCCGAACAGTGGTAAACTTGCTTGGAGTCGGACTGAACGTTGATACAATAGCAATTCAGTTTAATTTTCGTAATCAGGTTTGGAACATCCTCAGACTTTTAACTCAACATCCAGACCCCACACCACAAAGAGAAATGGAGTACCATAGCTCAAATAATAATTATAGTGACCTGGCAATTAATACTGTTCGCGGGAAAGCAATGCACACAGTTGTTCGCTATGCCCTCTGGATTCGTCGCCACTTTGAGCAAATACCTGAGAGTGCAGAGCAGTTGCAACGAGGTTTTGATGAAATGCCAGAAGTACGGCAGGCACTTGATGAACATCTTAACCCAGATATAGAGCCATCTTTAGCAATACGCTCAGTTTATGGTCAGTGGTTTCCTTGGCTGGCTTTACTAGATCCGCTATGGGCAAATCAAAGCATAGGAAAAATATTTTCACAGGATGAGACTTTTAGCAATCTGCGACGTGCTGCTTGGGAAAGCTACATTAATTTTTCTGGTGTTTATGACAATACCTTTGATTTACTACATGAGGAATACCGCTATGCAGTTGAACAAATCGATCCCACTTTGATTGAACAAGAAAAACTGACAGATACTGATAAAGGCCTTGCCAATCACTTAATGACTTTCTACTGGCGTGGGAAGATGAATTTGGATGAGCCAGGAGCATTACTAGCACGATTTTTTGAGTTAGCTTCTGATACGTTGCGTGGCTATGCTCTTGAATTTGTGGGGCGAAGCCTTAAGAACACACAAGATGAGATAGATCCGCAAATCCTTAATAGTCTCCAATTGCTCTGGAAGAAGCGTTTTGAAACAGCGTTTAATTCTGCTGAAACTAGTTCCTACGCTACTGAACTTGCTGCTTTTGGCTGGTGGTTCGGTTCAGCAAAATTTGAGGACGCTTGGGCTATTGCACAGATTAAACAGATTCTTGAGTTAACTGGCAAAGTAGACCCTGATTTTTTGCTGCTGGAACGTCTAGCTGTACTTGTTGATACGATGCCAGAATCATCTGTCGAGTGCCTTGAACTGATGATTAAAAATGATAAGTCTGGTTGGAGTACCTATGGTTGGCAGAATGAAACTAAGGCTATCCTCAGTAAAGCTATTCAAAGCACCAGTGGCCAAGCAATAAAAACTGCTGAAAATATTATTCAAGATTTGGGCAAACGCGGACACTGGGAATATCGGAATTTACTTCCTCCTTCTGGAAGCAAATAACCCTATTTCGTCAAAGTGGACAGTAAGTCATCCAGCGAATGCAAAACTTAATTGCTTTTTCAGTTAAAGGATCTAAATTAGCTGTAGATTCATCTAAAGTAAAAATTGGTGGATTATTGATGATTGCCCTGGCGATGCCTGCGGCGGGCTACGCCTACGCTAATCGCTGCTTCTGCCCTCACTGCGCCCGATACTGTATCATATTTTCGCGGAAATTGGCTAAATGTAAGAGGCTGAGGCTTTGGATTTAGAGATTAAAATAGAGTTAGTAAAGGTAGAGTTTACTTGATTGGGAGGTTCTATGATGAACTTACAAGAAATTATTAATTCTATTGAAAGTTTGCCTACAGAAGAACTGGACTATTTGTTTGAGTTTCTCCGTAAAAAAAAGGAGGAATCTAGAGGGGATAATTTTTGGGAGGGATTACAAAAATTTAGAAGCGTAATCCAAAGCGAGGGGATTATCTTTACTGATGATGATTTCGCTGACTTACGAGAGCGCAGTGTGGTCAGAGAAATTGAACTATGAGCTTGAAATACTTACTTGATACCAATATTCTCAAGAGAGCCAGCACGTCCTATTCCTAAAATGAGAAACATAACTTGTGAAAGTTTTGTTAGATACTAATATCATTATTAGTGAATTTGGATTTTAGACTGAAATCAAATATACAATCCAAAATCCAAAACTCTCAGTCAACTTTATGTTGATTAAGTTAACTTAAATAACCTGCTAACACTAAGAATTATTAGCAGTAAATCCTTACTTTCAGCACCCCTCTTAATAGACATTTCCAAGTCCAGCATCATAGTTACTGCTTTAGCTAAAGTATTGATAGTTGTATTTGCTACCTCCTGACGCAAGTAGTAAATGCGATTAGGATTGCTGATACTGCACAGTTGAGCTAATTCACTATCTTTCTTAACCCCAGAAACAATTGCAGACTTAACCCACAGCCAAGTTCTAAACTGTGTTAGGAGAGTAGCAACAATCACCATTAATGGTTCCGATCGTGACAGTAAATCATCCAGCAGGTGCAAAACTTGATTGCTTTCTCCTTGGCGAATAGCAGATGCCAGTTGTAGGCTATTCTGAGTCTGACATGGCACTAACTCTTTTACTTCTCCAAGTTCAAGTTGTCTGCCATTACCATAAATATACAGTTTGCGTAACTCTGTGGCTGCACGAGTCATGTCGTTACCAATTGCTTCTGCTAGATATTCCACTGCACCCTTTGACAGCACCAGCTTAATTTTTTTAACCTGAGTACTGATCGCTTTTTCAATTAAATCAGTACGCCAAGGTGGTATCAATGGAAACTCCAACAACTTGGCATACTTGACAAGATGTTTGTAAATCTTCAGGCGCTTATCTACATTGGTGGCGACAAACACCAGAATTGTGAATTCAGGCACTTGAACAAGCTGCTGCAAAGTTTCTAACTCAGTATCACCCCACTGCTTGAGGTGGCAATTTTCCACAATCACCAGTTTTTTACCACCAGTCAGGGAACGAGTGCGAGCTACGCTGATAGCTTGGTCAAGGTGATCGGCTGGAAATCGGTGATAGCAAAGTGTGAGCCATTGGGTATCAATCTCTGCTTTGTATTGGTTGAGCTGTTCCTGGATGGCATATTCGTCGTCACCTGTCAGCAAGACAATCATCCTTTTACCCTCCCATTACTGCTCTTGTTTGCAGTTTTAATTAGCACAGTCATTGGTTTTTGACTTTGGGTAGCTCGTTGCAGCATTTTAGCGATCGCCTCTTTACTACTCTCAAACTTCTTGAGGTAAGCTGGTGTAACCTCTAAAATTGCCTTGTCACCTTGCAATTTAACGAGATTTGCATGAGCCAACAGCTTTTGATTGCTGGGTTTAGCTGTATCCATCACAGAAAGCCAAATTTGAGCCAGGTTAGCGGTATTGGCTGCAACTGCTGGTAACAATTTGCTATCATGCCCTTTGTCATTTACAGGTTTAGCAGTTAGCGTCTTGGTTGCACTGACAGGCAATAAACTGGGTATCAGGTTCAGTAAGCAAACTTCTAGCCACACAGCAGCATTTACTGTGTACCGAAGATAGTTTTCTGCTTTTTGTAACTCTGTTAGAGACAAGTTAAGCGTCTCGAAATTCCAGTGATTTGCTAAAGCCTTGAGTTGAGCATAGCTAACACAACCAGTTAGCAGGGATTGGTCTTTGGGTGCAGACTTGATAATCAATAAATCTCGGTATGTTTGCAGTAAGTTGGAGAGAATCAATTTGGGCGTTTTTCCAGAATCTACTAAAACTCTTGCTACTTGCAGCAAGTTAAAGGTGTTATTCGTGGATATTGCCTGTAAAATTGACATTAATTCTGTTTCTGTCACACCACCAGCAATTTCCATGACATGATTGGCAGTGATATCTTCATCTAAAAGACTCACCTGACCGAGTAATTGCAGTGCATCTCTGAGTCCACCATCGCCCAGGCGTGCGATCGCTGTTAGTGCCTGATCATCAATAGAGATAGATTCTGCATCTGCTACAATACCGAGGTGCTGCACAATTGCCTGAACAGACAAAGTGCGGAAATTAAACACCTGACAACGGCTGACAATGGTAGGTAACACCTTGTGCAATTCTGTAGTGCAGAGAATGAATACTACATGAGGTGGCGGTTCTTCAATACACTTAAGTAAAGCATTGAAGGCGTTACCGGTTAGACAATGGCACTCATCGAGAATAAAAATTCGGTAACGTCCTGCAACAGGTGCTAAGGTACTGCGCTCAATTAAAGCACGGGCATCATCTACACCATTATTAGAAGCAGCATCAATTTCACTAACATCTAGGCTATTACTGGTTTCAATTGAACGGCAGGATTGACAAATACCACAAGGTTGGTCAGTTGGTTTTTTAGTGTTGAGGCAGTTCAGTGATTTAGCAAATATCCGAGCAGTTGAAGTTTTACCTGTGCCTCTAGAACCTGTGAATAAATAAGCTGGTGCAATTTGCAGGTATTTTACAGCATTAGTCAGAGCAGTTTTGATGTAGGGCTGTCCAACTAATTCGGCTATTGTCTGGGGTCGATATTTTTGATGTATGGCGACTGTAGACATAGGATTCATTAACCTTAAGTTGTCGCCCTTACCCCTGTTAAGGGGGTGTAATTTTGAATCCAAAATAGGCTGATTTGCTCAACCGTTACCAGTAAGATTTACCAATACCAGAAGTTGAGTACACCTAATTATTTAAACGTTGAAACAGGTGGATAAATTTATTGAATTTATAACCGAGCTATAGCGATTTTAGAATTCATATCCTTGGCTCATACAATGCTAAATTTCTATTTTTTACCTGTCTCCTTAAGCAGTAGCGAATTCTGTTAAACCTCGTTTACTGGGATGATGGAAACCCAAAACAATATCGGCTTGGGGTATTCCGGCTGATAGTAAATCATCAACAACGCATAAATTAGTTGCATCTTCTTCCACCCAAACTTTGCCGTTTTTAATGCAGAGATAGATGATAATATACTGTATTTGCTTTTTGTCATCCCAACCAAACCTAAACCAAAGATATTGATCTCTTGTTTCATCAAAAGCCAAGCGATCGCTTACTTCAACTCCCGCATCTTTTACAACTTGAGTCTTAGTAGTTTCGTAATACTCAGTCAATATTTTCTTGATAGCATTGCGATATTGGTCTAGCTTATCCATTGCCGAATTTCCTCCTTTTCTGTATTTACAACTATTAACAGCAGGTGATTTTCATTAATAACTGCTTGTTTGGTATTTTGGCGGCAACTAGTCGGATATTTACCGCCAAAATGCACAGTTTCTATTTGTCAAAATCGAGGATTTTCGTTTATATTGTCCAGTTTTGTCCAGAGTTGCTCAAATCCCCGTCTAAAATAAACACTACTCGTATCCAAAACAACCTACAAAACTTCAAGATTGCGGTTAACATTTATTAAGTATTTAGAGTGTACAGTGGCAATAAGAATTGACGCATTTCCATTTGCAGTTCTGGATTTGGTCTATCTCCATAAGGAACCAACATGGCAGGATGATCTGATTGTTGCAAGTGCATTTTGATAGCGGAACTAGGAATTGCTTTGGCTGCTTCTACTAAATACTTGAGGTTAAACTGGATATTCAATGACATTTCTGATGGTAGATGAGCAGCAATAACCTGATCGCCTTTGCCAAACTCCCGTTCAATTGATAATCGTAACTGCTGCAAACTTCCATCAAACTGTAAATAAATACCTTTCTCTTTTTTATCTGTTAACACAGATAAGCGTTCCAGTGCTTTGACTAAGAATGCTTTTTCTAGGATTACTTCTCGGTCAAAGCTAAATTTTGCCAATAGCTGTTCGCAGTCAGGGTAAGTTCCTTCCAGACATTGACATCTGAGGATAATATCTTGCCAAGCAAAACCCAAGCGATTACTTTGGGCATCATACAACAGATTAATGAATTCGACAGAATCATCCAAGTTACGCGCTAGTTCCTTGAGGACTCGACCGGGAATAGTAAATTGTATCTCTGAAGATTCTACTTGTTTACGGGGTTTTCTACCAATTCCTTGAGTTGAAAGTTCAGTGGTTGCGACTCGATGCCCATCAGTACCAATAAACTTTAACTTCTCCTGTGTAAGTTGGATATGAACTCCGGTCAAGATATATTTATTTTCATCAGTGCTAATAGCATAAATCACACCTTTCAAACCATCTTTGAAAACTGTTGTTGGCAGAGGAATGGGAGTAGCATCAATTGTAGAACTAGGTGGAAATTCTTCAGCACTAATGCCTCTAATTTCATATTTTCCATCAGCATCAGATAAACTGAGAGAGCAGATTTTGGTTTGCTTATCCTCATCATTAAGCTGTATAATCTGAGTCTGACTACTAAGGCTAATATTACCATTAGGGCAATGCTTAACTATTTCAAATAGCATTTCTACTGGCACAGTGATTTCACCCTTGAGCAACACCTGGGCTTCAAAACTTGCCTGAATTATTAATGCTAAATCAGTAACAGTTAAATGTATCTGTTGTCTTTCGACATCTGCAATGATTAGAACATTAGCAAGAATCGGATGGGTAGGTTTAGCTGGGGTAGCACAACTAACTAAAGAGAGTGCATCGTGAAATTTAGTTTGTGAGCAGATTACCTCCATTCCTGATTCTATAAATGGTTGAGAGTTTAACTCTGATTTGGCAGAACGTTTATTAGTACGCTTATTTGAGATAGGCTCAGTTGAAGTATCAGCATCTGAAGATGTAGGTTTTTTCTTTTTACCTGTAGATATTTCTGGGATATTTGCTGATACTTCATTTTCGCCTTTAGGATTAGCTACACTTGTTTGTTTTGTCTGATTGGCAGGCTTTACCCTTTGTTTCGATGCTGTTTGAGTCATGATAATTTCTTTCTGGTTGCGTCATTGTTAGAAAGGTGACTGCGATAGCAGAAAATAAAGGATGTGAAGTTTTGAATCAGATGCTTTTACTCTGTGAGACATACGGAAGTTTACTGATATATCCCATTTAAGCGCTCTCAAATAAGCCTTTATTCTAATCGTAGCTTTGGGAATATCTGGCTCCGCTCCTGAATTATTTCTACAAATGCCTCCAAAAGTTCTTTCCAATGCTTTTTAAACTGATAACTTTGCTGTTATTAGCAGATTCTTCTGTAGTGTTATCAGCCAGCACAGAATCAGTTTCCAACAAAGAGTTCAGCAGTGATAGTTGATGTTCAACATCTGCCACATCGCGGTATATTCGAGACGGGTCTATTTTCATTCCTAAAGGTGTAGGAACGATTTTCAAATATTGGTTTAATGTCTCTAGATAATTTCTATTGGCAAATTGTCTTTGTGCTACATAAGGGCGCAAAATCTCCAGTAATTGGATAGCTCTTTTGATTTCTAGAGAATCAGAAGTACTATCAATTTGAGGTTGGCTTTCTCGGTAGCCTTTCATTTTCTTCTCAGCCACGAGATTATGAAATTTAGAAACTGCTTGTTGATAATTACCGAAAGAGTGAACTTTTTGCTGAGATTTGTAGCCGACCCTACCCCACTCAACAGTTAGATTACCTTGCTCAACTTTTGCACTCCAGAATTTGTTACTGTTCTGAGCTGCATTTACAAATATTAAGTAAATTTCCATATTTTTGACCTAATTTAAAGTACAATATTGCCATGTCAAATGAACATCTGTTGTTAAAATGTTCATTTGATAAAAGCTTCAAATCATTACTAATTAGGCATTGCCAAATTAGTAAAAATTTAACGTGGAGTAACTTATTTCATTTTGTCGTTCGTTTCTCTTTTTAGGCTGCGCCCTAAGCGAAGCTATGCCGCAGGCTTTACGAGACCCTATTCGCGATGGGCTACGCCCCCCTGTTCGCGATCGCTCACCGCAGACATCGCTTCTTGGTCTTAGAAGAAGCGCATTTATCTAATTAGTGCGGAACCTAGAAGTGCGAAGACCTTTCTTAGACACCTGCACAGGACTGGAAGCTGGTCGCGCAATCTTTGACCAAGACTGCATCCGTTCAACAGCAGCAGCATCTTGAATCGCTAAAGGGGTAATGTTTTGCTGACAATTTTCCAAATCAGCCAGTGTGACCTGCTGAGGTCTTCCCTCATCGAAAGCCAGTAGAGCTGCTTCTGATGCCAGGGTTTCTAACTCAGCACCACTAAATTTGTCGGTGCCAGCAGCGATCGCCTCTAAATATTCCTGTGGAACTTCTATACCAAACCGTTCCAAATGAATCTTGAGAATCTGGCAGCGTTCCAACTCAGTAGGCAGGTCAATGAAGAAATTCTCGTCAAACCGCCCTTTCCTTTTGAACTCAATAGGCAGCGCTGTTGGATCATTACAAGTTGCCACCACAAACACCCCCGCCGTACATTCAGACATGAAAGTGAGGATATTTCCCAGAATCCTTTGTGAGACTCCAGAGGTATCGCCATTAGCTGAAAGTGCTTTCTCGACCTCATCAATCCACAAAATACAGGGTGCAATAGCTTCAGCAGTCTTGAGTGCGCGGCGGACATTGCCCTCAGATTCTCCAACCAGGCTACCAAGCATCGAGGCAATGTCTAATTGCAGCAGTGGAAGGTTGAGTATGGTTGCAATGTTTTTCGCCACTATCGATTTACCTGTCCCTGGTGGCCCTGCTAGTAGCACCCCTTTAGGTTGGGGTAGATTTAGCGATCGCGCTTCTTGGGAAAATAACCGGCTGCGGCGTTGCAACCAATCCCGCAATAAATCCAAACCACCAAAGGGTATAGTCGCCGGTTTACCTAATTCGATACCCATCTGAGCCAATAGGCGGGTTTTGTATTCGACAACCAAAGGGATGACCGTAGTATCAATTACTATACCTTTAGAAGTTAATCGCTCCTTAACAGTGAGCCGGAGAAAGTCGCTAATTTCCTCCAAGGTTAGCCCTAATGCTGCTCTTGCGAAGGTTTCTTTATCTTCAGTGGTGAGAGATACGGTAAAAGTTACCTCTTGCTCACTGGCAGATTCTTGCAAGTACAGCAAATATGATTCTAAGTGTTCTTGAATTTGCTCAATGCTGGGCAAAGGAACTTCACAGCAAGGAATTAGTCTCAGCAAGGATTCGTGCAGTTGAATGTTTTGACCTAAAAACACAATTCGCTTTTCAGTCGGTTTGAGGCGATGGTACAAGTTTTTTACTCTGGTGAGGACTTCCCAACTCAATTGCAGAGAGTTTTTACCGACAAAAGGGTGAACATCTCCCAGGATAAAAACCCCATTACCGCCGAAATTGTTGATGTACTCGAACACATATATTAAAGGGTCTATGTTAGGAGGCTTTTTATAAGTTTCGACTGATTTGAACACCAGTCCACCGTCGTCAGCAATCAGACATTGCTCCAAGCCGGAAACTCCCAAATTCCAGAAGTACACAGGACTGTTAAGTTTGTCCATCACTTCAGTAGTTAACCACTGAATGATAGTGGCTTCTTCGGGGGACAGAACTTCTAAAGCCACGATGGGTATTTGAGAATCAATGGTGGTAATCAAGTTTGATAGTTTCATTGTTGCGAATTTTGATCGGGTACGGGAGAAAGTTTTTCGTGAGTGGTAACAAGATGCACGACTACTTCGTAAACTTCGGCATCGCCGTTAAACACTTCAGCAACTCCAGAAGAATTTGGATGAGCAATGGCGGAAATTAGGGCATTAACTAAAGCGCACAGTCCCTCCGCATTTCCTTTGATAATTACTGGTTCCCGCGCTCCTTTTGAGGGGTAAATATGGAGCATCGGATAATCTTCAGGTAGTTCGCTCATAGAAAAATTGTGCGGGGGAATTTTCCTCGTTCCCCCATCGAATGTTTATAGGTGGAATGACACGAAAACAAGGAAGAATTATTAAAGTCCCCTATCTTCTTTGTCTTTCCACTTTCCCTTGTCATCATTTATTGGCGTTGCATAAATGCGGGATTATTTATCTCACGCAGAGACGCAGAGAGAATAGGGAGTTTTAAATTTCAATACGTAAAATTTCATCCCATAATTCAGCAATGCCCATTTATTGGTACAACTGTTGTTGATGAGTAATCGTGCTACGAAGCTGTTGTTGAGATTCTGGTTTGTAAGTGCGATCGCCCTGTACCACACCCAAAGCTTCCTCAAAGGGTTGGGTTGCTTCTAGACATGACAAACCCTCAAATCCCTCGGCTTCTATTTTCACTTCGCCTGTAACAGTGTCAAAATGTATCAATATTGCCCGTTCCATAAGTTACCTCCGTACTTGTTGAGTTTGCTGATGTGTTGAAAATGCAAGACGCAGGGTATGTACCTGACCGTTGGTTTCTTCTGTAATGCTGCATTCTCCCAGATGTTCTTGTAACTGGGCTGCTTTAGCGCGAACCATGTTCTTACCGTAGGCTTCCATGAGGGTGTGAGAAAAGAAGTTTTCTCCTAGTCGAGGTACAGTTTCATAGGCATCATGAATGAGTTGATACACTCCTGCCTCTCGATCCCACTTAAACCCGATATCTGCGCGGACACTTAAACTACGACCAGGGACAACAATCTCAGCACTTTTCCCTTGGGAGTCGCTGTAATAACCTCTCAGCGATTGTGGTTTTTCATAAACTTGGACGGTAAGCTGCAAATTTTGTAGAGCTTGTACTAAGCATTCACGGTTAGTTAGTTTTGTAGTGACAGTTGAAAAGTGTGACATTTCCTACCTCTAAATACTGTGGATTGGTAAATTAATGGGAACAGTGGTGATAGACAAGGAAGCAAAAAGTTCCTACCTATCACTTCCCCTCTTAGTTCCGTAGCAAGCTTGGGAAGTGTGGGCGTATTATTTTGCTCTACAACGCCACTTGACGCCAGTCGCCTCAAGTCGGGAAACCCGCCCACAGCGCTGGCTCCTTTATGCCGAGAAACCCGTCCACCCTTCGGGTTCAGCAGTCCCCCAGACGCTCGAGGACTCGCTAACGCTGCGCTATCGACGGGAACCGCCAAGATGGGGGCTGCTTCACCGCAATGGCTCCCCCACACCTCGTTTTCGATCAAGGACGATACAGACACATTCTTGATTGTTTTTTCTAGCGAAGTTTGAGAGACATCGCTGTGGCTCTGGTTAAACCCATGCCCTCATCACTTGCTAATCGTTGGAGATGGCGTTGTTCATCCAGAAGCTTGAAGCAAATTTCATCCATTTTTTCCTGTAACTGAGAACGCCCTTGTGAATCCAGCTTTTTGGCATCCACAGAAACGTTTTCGAGAATATTCTCTAGATGAGTCATCATTTGTCCAAGACTGCTACCGGCTTCAAAGCTGGCGTTAGCCAAAAGCATTTGGACTTTCTTGAAATGACGTTCCATCTTTCTCTTGAAGTTGACTGGCTTGCGTCCTGGTTCCCAATTGCTCAAATCTTCGAGCAACTGGGCTGCTAGTTGTTCACCGAGAGCGATCGCTGATTCCCTCAGTGTTTGTTCTAAATTTCTGTCATACTGTTCGATAAATCGAGTTATTTGCCCTAAGCATTCAGCTTGTTTCTCTGACAATTGTTCACTGATGGCGGGAATAATGACAGGACGACCAATTACTACTTGTAAATAGTCCTCTAGTTCCTCTAAACAGGGAAAAGCTTTGGCTAAGTTCTGCTTAACTTCTTGTTGTTGTTCTACAGATAATTGCCAAGCATTGAGTGAAAGAAATTTGTCAATACGTTCTTGATAGTCTGTGTACCCCTTTTCATACTCTTCTTTAAGTTGAGTGCGTAAAACAGGTGCAATATTATCTCGAATTCCGATTAGTTGATTCCAGACCAAGGGCGCTAAGTCTATAGGACAAATCCAATCACCATTGTCATAATTCATCCATTCTTGGACTGAAGCAATTTCTTGCCTTAGTTGGTTTGCTGCTTCGTCCAAAGCTTTGAAAACTTTGATGCCCTTTAAACCAACTTCTGAGGTTGTAACCTTCACTAAGTCAGATTCTTGTTCATCTTGAGAATATTTGAGAACATCTGTCCATTTTGGAGCATTACTTTTGGTTGTCTTCTTTAACTGAATCTTGAAACGGATGCGAGTTTTATTCAAATTAGAGATGTTATATCTTTCAACAACAGCATCTTTTAGAAATGTTTCGCTTGAATTGCTAATCACTGCTGGTACCACATTTACTAGGAATGATAATGTTTTCCCCTTCAGTAAAATAAAGCGAAAGCTTTACCTTATAGCCACTAAATTTGGCTATGATTTTTGTGATTTCAACCATAACCTTGCCACAAGTGCGTTGCAGTTTCGCTAAAGAAATCTCATCTTTGATATCTACAAGATATTGGGCGATCGCCTACGGCGGGCGCTTTGCACCATCGCAGTTTGCCACTTTTGGACATCTTCATCAGGATTGTTGCGATTGGCTTTGCCAGTGCCCCTTGGGCAATCGCACAAGAGCGATAAATGGAATGTGGAAGATTGATTTCAGTGACCTGCCCCAGACGAAGGGTTGTGCTTGCGACGCTTAGTTTCATAAAATGCTGCTTCCGCCGCTTTTTGATCCGCTGCCTTCGTGTAGCGACGAAAGCTCTGCACAGACTTGTGCCGCGTCAAAGTCATCACATGATACGGGTTCATGCCATCAAGTACTAAATTCGTCGCGTAGGTATGCCGGAACTGATGGGCATGGAATGGAATGCCCGTCTGCTGTCTCAACTGTGTGACGAGTTTATCGATCGTGTCATAGCCAATTCGCGCTCCCGCATTGCGCCGTGAATGCGACACAAACAGCGGACGCTCCGGCTGCAACACTTCTCCTTGACCCTTGCGCCAAGCTAAGTAAGCCTCAATCTTTCGCTGCCCATCCTCATCCAATGGCACCACGCCTTTACTGTCCGCTTTATCCTGATGCACATGGAGCCGGACTCCATCAAAATCCTCAATGTTCAGCAGCGTTGCCGCTTCTGCTCGAATGCCGTGTTGCAGCACCGCGATCAGCGCTAAATTGCGCTCCCTCAACCGCGTTTCGGCAGCGGCAGCTAAAATTCGCTCCACCTGCTCATCGCTTAAATTCCCAGCTTCCGGTTCCACCAAATTGGGCAACTGCACTTCGAGGGTTGGGTCGCGATCGACATAGCCACAACGCCATAGCCAGCCATAAAACGCCTTAAGTGTCCCCAGAATGCGCCTGACGGTTGCATTCGACAACACTTGTTTTCCGTCTTCAACTCGTAACAAATGCGCTTTGAACTGTGCCACCTGGTGCGGTGTCACAGTTGCCCACGCTCGATCAATCCAGCGCAAAAAATGCTGCAAATCCTGGCGATAAGCTTTTTGGGTTTTGGGAGAGAGCGATCGTGCCTGCAAATACTCCTCAACTCTTACCATTCGCATTTCGGTTGGCTGGGTTGGCTTTTGGAGTTCGATTGAATCGTTGCGATCAATTTGAATCAGGACGGGCGTGGGAACGCTTTTGCGGGGAAGCATAGTACATTTGTTCTGAGCAGGATATTCGAGATAACTAATCTTCTCTCGAATAAGACGAGTCTAAGACAAAATAGGCAATTGTGGTAGAATCGACGAAAGCAAAATTAAAAACGCCTGCTATTTCGTTGCAGTTTTTTGAGGAGAGGATGCAGGATAAAAATTGCAATTTACTTCAGATTCTGGCTTTGTCCTGATGATTTAAAATCCTATGGCTCAATCGTCATCCCGTTCCGTATCGAGACGTTCAATCCCCCTCAAATGTCAAAAGTGCGCCATGCTCGATGCCGCTCAAGCACAAGTCTTGCATGGAGCTGAGGGCGATAATTGCTGGAATCCGAAGGTGTGCTACAGCCGTCGCTCGTATGCTCGTCATCGCGATCGGAAAAATCAACAGCGCAACCGCCAGCGCCAAGAAACAGTTGTTGAACTGCCATCGGTTGAGATCGAAGCGTTCACAGATTTGCATTACGCGGTGTTAGTGGTGTACCGTCAAGCCAAAGCAGAATCGATCGTTCATGCTATTTCTGCACAGGTGTGGCAGGGGCAGACTCAGATTGGGATCGTGCAACCAATTCATTGCGTTGGCATGGTGCCTGGTCAAATCCATCAATATGTGAGAAAGCTGCTCGAACTGCTGGAGGGTAAATACGGTATTAAAAAATTTGCTGCTTTAGAACGGCTTGACCCTCAACTGTGTCCGATTCGTCCTTGCATCTATCATCTACAGGTGAGTCATGCAGCAGGTTGAATGGCTTGCCCTGACGGTGTGGGATGTTCTCAAGCAGGCTGCAACCGAACCCGAAGGTGCAGATTTGGCGTTACTGTGGCAAGAAGTTGAGGCAGCGATCGTGGATTTGGATTGTTCGAGTCAACTGAGCGTGGTAGGGGAAGCGATCGCACAAATTACCGATGTGTTTGAAGCGCGCTCGCAATTGACGTTCGAGGAGATCCAAGCAACAACGAGCCATGATGGTCCAGTTATGCCGGAAGATGCCTTTGATCGCTATGTGCGGCAAACAATGCAAATTGACTTTGAGCAGTACATCGAGCCGTTAATTAATTTACCGCATAAAGCACCCCAATTCAGTGACGTTGACGATACACAATCAATTGTTGCTCCAGTTGATCGACACGCCTTAATCGATGCGTTGGCAAAGACAGAACTCATTGACCCAGAAGTGGCATATCGACAAGCGATCGCCGCTTCGCACGAAGAGGATGTTTCCCAGTGGGGGGCAGCGATCGCAACGCGGTTGAATCAGTACGATCAGGCGGTACCATTGCTAAAGCTACAGCAATCGTTGGGAATGCCGCTGGTGCATGTCTGGCTAGGGTTACTGCTGAATGGATTCGTACTCGAACAACGCGGGGAATTTTATCAAACCAAGCATGTTTGGGTTTTGCGATAATGTCAGACTAAAATCACTCGACACTCAGGCTGTTTTGGCTCTCTACATTCAGCCTCAAGAGCGATTTCTAACTCAAATCAAAAATAATTCTTCAATTTGATAGTCAGCTTCAGGGCTTAAATCTCTAATTACCCAAATGCGATCGCTGAATTTTGTCAGATTTTTTTCATTATGCTTTCCAATTAGAATGGAGAAAATATTTGTTTCCAGGTGCTGTTTGTGAGCTTTAAGTTTTTCTAGAACGTCTTGGCGCATATCACATAGAGCATCTGTAATCAAAACAATATCTGCTTTGTGCAAGCTCTTGGTGTTGTCTAAGCATTTAATAGCTTCTGTCAAAGCTGGTTCCCAATTTGTACCCCCACCACTGTAAAAACTCAGCATCGAGTCCAGAAATTTCCGGTAATCATGATGTTTTGGTGGAAAATCATCTGTCTGCCGAACCCTAGTATCAAAATGGATGACACGGAAGTGGCGCTTATCCTTTTTCGCAATTTGCAAGAGAACTGCTGTTACTGCTTTGGCCCACGTATCAGGGAGTCCCGCCATTGAGCCAGAAGAATCCAGGCACACAATCAACGGCCCCTTAGACTTTTTCTCCTTGCCTACAATTTTGTACTGAAGTAGAGAATGCTCATAGTACCCTTTGGCGAATAAAGGAAATAGTTCTGGTTGTGCGAGTTTTTGAAGTTCGCAAGGCAGGAGCCGGGATAAGTTATTTCCTAGTTCAATAGTGCTGAGTTCGCCAAAAGCATTTTCTGTTTTAGTACGGCGCTTTTTATCTGCAATATCCTTCAAGGAGCCTGACAGCTTTGCAATCAGCTTGAGTTTTTCGTTGGTCGCAATTCTACTAGCAAGCTCCATCTTCTGGGCCGAGTCAACGGTCTGCTCTGTTCCCTCTTCTATGCCCCAGCTTAAACCCATCATTTCTAGCCATTGGGAGACTTGTGATAATTTCTCCTCAGTTTCTGCTACAGCGGCTCTTATCGTTTGCCGGATTTCTGAGGAGTCCAAGCCTTGAGTATAATACTGGGCATCTTGCACCGCTGATTTACCCAACAAACGTAGTGCTGCCACCACTTCATCTGTATCGTTCCCGACTGAGCCAATCAGGTCGTTGAGTTCTTTTTTCTCCTGTTTGTTGAGATTAGACATCTGCTGGAGAATTTTTGCTGGAGAGGCGGAAGAATTTTTAAGTCGCTTGATGAAGTCTCTTAATTTTTGTGGGTCTTGTAACTTATACCCCGGTTGAGGCAATCGGTCTAACACTGTTTTGCAGAATTCCATTGTCGCTACTCCAGAGGCCAGTTGATTACCCTCGCACTGCCGTACCAAATCAAGAAATCCGATTATTTCTGAAAATTCATCATGGAGTTTTTCTGCCCAAGCACTCTCTGGAGGTGATGGGTCTAGTTTGTCCGGTGCAGGTTCGTAGTATAGCCGATGAAATATTTCAACTGTAAAACTCGCAAACCCTGGCAGCCGATGGCCCTTAGAAAACAATTCATCAGCATGAAAAGTAATCGCAAACTCCCTACAGAACAGCCGGGAGAGACTGCTAACTTCATAAACAAACGGTGGAAACTCTTCGGGAATCATATTTCATATTCTAATTAGAATCTCAATTATGAGTAAACTTTTTCTTTGTATTTGGCGACCTCTAACATCAAATCTTCCCTGATGTCTGTCAGCATTCGCTTCGCTCTACGGACATTCTTACCTTGGTTCTGGGAAAGCAACTTCTCAATTTGACGAGAGACATCCTCTAAATGCTTGGCAGCACTATCCGCCGTGTCAATGAGATTTTTCTCTGTGTCGTTACGAGGACGGAGGTCGTATTCTTTTGCAGCAAGTTGTACTTTTTTCACTTCTTCTTTGGCTGCGTCATACCAGTTTACTGCCTGCTGATTGACATCAGGGATAACCTGATTCAAAATCTGCGCTATCTTTTGCCGCTCCTTGGGTTCTTTTTTCCATACACAATCAGGCAGTAGATCGTGGAACGACTCTATATATACTTCAGCATCGCCCTGAACGTAGGCGTGTGCTTGCAAAAGCTTCACCAACTGCTGGAGTTTGCGATCGCTGATGTCAAAGCCTTCTCGTTCTAATGCAGACTGACACTGAAGCAGCGATTCCACAACAGGGTTAGGAAAAAGTACCTGAGCAGCTTGTGCTTGTAAGTGCTTAATTTCTTCCAAGGTTAGCCGAGTAGAAACAGCGAGTAAAACATTGTTTCTGGCACGATAAATGAGTTCCCGCCGGGAAGCGGTCTTTTTAACGTAAGATACCCAAGGACGATATACGAAACGGTCAACGAATGCCCGTAGTTCTTCGTCTTCCGGTACATCGTTGGCGGCCCCACACAAGAATAGTAGTGGCACTGGTTGCGGGTCTGGATTCTCAAAAACCCGCTCGTTGAGCAGTCGCAGAAGGGCATTCAACGTGGTTGCATTACAGCGGAAGATTTCATCTAAAAAAGCAATATGGGCTTCTGGCAGGCGGTTTTTAGTGTTACGGATGAGTGAGTCCTGCTGCTGCAAGGCAACTAGGGACGGCTGCCCCAATAGTTCCTCTGGTGGTTGGGCACGTTGCAGTAAGCGGTCAAAAAACTTGGCTCCTTCAATTGCTCTGCACAATTCCTGAAGCATCCAAGATTTGGCACACCCTGGCGGCCCAAATAACACTGCATTGCTATTGGTCAAAAGTACTGCCAATACACCATCGATAACGGTGTTACGTTCCAGAAAAATTCTGTTCAGTTCCTGACGCAACTGCCCAAGCCGTTCTTCACAATTTGAAGCAGTTTTATCGTTTTTTACAGTAGTTGGGGTAGTTTTCGTCATTTTCGTATTCCAACTAGAATATGAAATTTTTATTTAAATTAAAATCCAGCGTCTAAATCGTAAGGTGTCGTTGTTTTTCTGTTTGCAAAACCGTTTATTGGCTGTTTGAGTTCACTGTCTTCATCATTCTCCGAAAGGTTGTTAATAGCTTCCTTCAATTCTTCGGTTGGTCTTTCTTCAAGACCTATTTGTTTGCGAACAGCGTTTTCTGCCTGTTCCCACTTCTGTTTCAATGATTTACTGCGGATGCGTAACAAAGCATCCATAGCCGCCAGTTTGCCCTTGAGCTTGTGGAACTCTTCTGGTGACGGAGAATCAGCCAGAGTCTCAAGTTGTTTGAGCAGTTCAGTATAATCAGCATCGAAGGTTAAAGCTTTAGTCAGCTGGGCGATGCCAGCACTACTTGATTCTTCTTTTACCCGCTCCTTGAGCATCATCCTAAAATCGTCCATTAGGACTTGAATCTCTTGTAAGTTTTGTTTGTCGTTTTGGAATAAGTGTTGAATCAGCCCTGCTTTTTGTACTATTGGCTCAAGACTGGGATCGTACTGAGTCAATGTCTCCAGGCGCTGCTGTAAGGTCTGCCACTTTTGGATTGTGCGAAGAGTAGGCTCTTGTTGACTGCAAGTCATACTTGATAACAGTTCTGCTAATTTTCCGTAAGCTTCGTCTCTGCTTCTGGTCTGGGCATCGTAAAGGGTAGAAAGTAGAGTTTGTTCGAGGGTTTCTTGTGAACGACGGATCAGCGCTAGTTTCGATTGTTCTATTTTTAATGCTTCTTCTTCTAGGATTTGCTGGGCTTGTGTGACTTGTGCCTGGGCATCCTCAATTAAGGAAGGAATCTTGATTGGGCCTTCCACCACAACTTGTAAGCACTGTTCTACATCTTCTTGAGTGGGATAAGCATCTGCATAATAGGTTAGTGCTGCTGAGAGCGCTTTTGGTTCTAAATGGGCTTGTGTTAGCACCTGATGCGCCCAAGATAAGAAGGCTGTAAACTCCTCTTCATGGGCAGCTACAATTGACTGTCGCAATTCTTGTGCTTCTTGCTGCATCAGATCAATCGCTTCGAGGGCATCGGGTAGCGAAGCTTCATGAACGAGGCGAAAGGGTTCACTCAACACGGTGTAACGGTTGTAGATAATCTTCTGCCGGGCCTGAAGTTTATGAGCGGCATCTTTTAATCGTTGCGAAGTGTTGGCGCGATACCCACCTTTAGCCGTATCTTCTAACAACTGCATGACTTCGGGGTTAATGCCTAAGTGCAATCCTGACAAACGCAATGTCTGTACACCCACTCTCACTGTTAGCTTGAGTAAGTAAACTGGTTCAAGTTTGAGCTTGTTCCATTGTCGCTGTTTTTTACTCAACGTCTGACTGGCTAATGATGCTTGTTGTCGGTTAGTGAGCCTTTCGGCGACAAGCTTTGAGATTAAATCAAGTTGTGGATTTTGATTATTCATATTCTAGTTAGAACATGGTTTTTGTATTCTAACTAGAATATGAAATTTTTACAAGAGCTTCATTGGTATCTGATTATATTGATTGTATTTAAATCAGAAGGAAGCTCCAAAAGATGAAGAAATTATTGAGGATGACATTAGCAGTGTCTGGTGTCGATCATAAAAGTCATTGCATTTGATCCCACCAGATTTTCTCTCCTGTGTAGTGTTTGTCAACTTGCTCCTTCAAGAGGGCGATCGCTGTCGGGATATCGGGGTAAGGATGGCGTTGTACAAGTACCATTAGATCCGGGCGTGCAGCCGCTTGCTGTCCTGGTACGTATAGCTCGGCAAGGTAGCACTTGCGGCGATTATCGTACCATACGTCGATAATACAGTCTTTATATTCCTCAGAGTGCTTTAAATCCTCTTTGAGTAAATCAATCATACTTTGCTCTATTTTGCATTGCATGGTATCTATCGCCCATCAATAAATTCCCATATTATTGTCTGAAATTCAACCTACATGTACGATTCGTCAGTCAATCGCTTGACTCTGATTATCAAACAACTCGTCAATCTTGTGTGGGTCAGAAACCAAGGTTCCTCGCTCGTCGCGGAAGGTGCGATCGCTTGAGTAAAATTTACTATAAATCTTCTAAAGATAATCTTTTAAAGGGCAAGCAGAAAATGAAGAGAAAGTAAGCAGTCAGACTGCTGTCTTATTGCCGCGATCGCTCCTAATCAGGCATACCATTAAGTAGATTAAGTAGTTGGACAAAATTAAATTCATTCAATTCCCAAAAAATGAGCATAGCCAATGCTACTGCGCTGACAGAAAAAATGGCATCGGTTTTTAGTAAAATAGAAGACCCTCGTGTAAAAACAACTCGCGTTCATTTATTAGCAGATATTCTAATCATCGCAATCTTATCAGTAATCGCAGGAGCAAAAGGATGGGAGGACATGGAACATTATGGATTGAGTAAATATGAATCGTTAGAAGAATTTTTAGCTTTACCTGAAGGCATACCAAGTGAAGATACATTTCGACGATTTTTTGAGCGGATTAACCCAAAAAGATTTCGTTCGGCGTGTCACCACCTTGACGGTACAAATCTCAGTAACGTCGTCATTGGTTTTCGTGTTGGGTGTAGGAACCCCGACTTCTCTATAAATCGGGGTTCTCATTGTTCACGAATGATTAATCTGAATTTTGTGTCGAGATTCCTATACACCATTGTCACCGGATAACTAATATCCGTTGTCTAGCCCGTGAGCTAGAAACATAGTACAAACGATTAAACTCTCTAATCTTGGCCAGTACTGCCTTACTGTCATCTCCTCGTTCTGGATAAAGTCGCTTACTCAAATCTTGACCATCAATACCTGCTTCTAAGAAAGTGCTACCTTGACTATTGTGAACAGTTAATGCAAAGCAGTTTCTGATGTTGGCAAACTGCTCTAAATGTTTGTAGTACTGCTTCCACAGAAAGGGATTACGCTTGGCACTTTTGAGTAAACGTTTGGTTTCTTGGTCAAATTGTTTTTGCTCATCTTCATGCAGAACATAGATTTGACGCACAATCCCTTCATCTGTCTCTACCTTTAACCTCCAAGTATCATAGTTGTTGTAACGATCGCCAAAGACATCTAAAACAGTAAACTCTGTAGATGTAGAAAGAATCGTAGTTTTACCATCAGGAGCCATCACAGGATCTCTGGTGATTAGTCTCTCTCCAGGAATAAAGCGATTGATATTTTCACCATATAAATGTGTGCGAATCTGCTGATTGTAAAAGTCAACTTGAGTATTAGTCCAGGATAAAATTCGGAAACAATCTGGGTTTTGAGCAAATTCTTTAAACATCTTTTTGCAGGCATAACGCAGCAAAGTTTGACGTTTAACTATCAGTGCCCCATTACTTTTATCAGGCAGATACTTGGCATAAGGTTCAAATGGTAGTTTACTTTTAGTAACTGCATAGCGAGAAGCAGTGACAAACTCTAACAAAGGGCTACCAGTTCCCTGACGCACAACTTGAGTCAATACTGCTTTATCTGGTACTTGAAAACTAGGGGATTTTCCTTCATTAACTGGATTTAACTGTGCTGGGTCGCCCATGAGAATAATTTTGATTTTTGTCCAGGTGGATGATTGGTTAGCAACATCCTCAATCCAGCGCCAGAGTTGTTTGCCAATCATGGAACATTCATCAATAAAGACAACATCAAATAGATTGATGTAAGAAGGCCCAGTTTGGTCAAGCATTTTCTCTTTACCTCTAGTTACCATACCCAGTCCTAACAACTGGTGAATGGTGAAGAATTCTACCCCAGTTACGCCATTTTCTGCCGCCATGCGTTGCAGCACACCTACAGCTTTATTAGTGGGTGCAGTCAGTACAACTCGCTTACCCGTAGCGACAAGAACTTTAATTAGTTGGAATACAATAGTTGACTTGCCGGTTCCAGCATAGCCAACCAGCAGAAATAAAGCAGCCATCACGGTCGGCTGTATAAAAGTCCACATTGCATCTAAAGCTTTTTGCTGCTGCTGGGTGAGCTGAAATGGAAAAGAACCTGTTGCAGCGAAAGTAGGAAGTGTTTGGATCATCATCGCTTCGCTAATTCCATTAATTGATCCACTCAATGCAGCGATAGCTGTTGGTTTTGCTTCTCCGAAAAACAACACTCCTTCGGATTTGAAGAATATGTTTCCATATCCATTCGGTATCATTAGCAATCAATATTCTAAACCAGCCATTTGCTGTTCATGTGTGGACAGCATCATCTGTGCTAGTTCTATGTAAGATTCTTCACCTGTTCGCAGTACGAACATTGCAATCATGACAGGGTAGGCACAATACAATTCGACGATGTGATCGTGCATTCGAGGCCAAACTTGACCCCCAGACTGTTGGTACTGCTGAAGTAGATGAGAGAGTGCGGATTCACCAAAAATGGCGTAGTAAAGAGCGAAGTCTGTTGCTGGGTTGGCAACCGAGGCTTCTGTCCAATCCAGTAGTCCAGTCACTCGGTAGTTCTGGTCAACCAAGATGTGTCCTGGGTGTAAGTCACCGTGGGTGAGTGCAGAATGTACAGGCCAGTACGTGTCATCGTCTAACCAGTTATGCTACCTCTGCCAGATCGTCTCCGAGATATTGAGTAGGTGTTTTGCTTGCTCCATATTATGGGCGAGAGACTGCCGAACCTCAGATGGCTGTAGCACCCTGACACCAGCCTTGACTGCTGCATCATGATTAATCGAGTGCAGGGCGGCAAGTGTGCTAGCCAAGGAGTTACTAGTAAATCTTACTACGCAGCAATACGTGTTTTAATATACCGAATACTCTAATATACTGAAAATAGTTTTTAGCGTAGGCGTGGCCCGCCGTAGACATCGCTCGTTTTTTATCCGGCCTCACTTTGGAGTGTTGCTCCCATCTCTATGTTATTTATCAAACAAAAATACCTGCCCTACAGGATTGCATTTTTCAGTGTGGGAGTAACCTTGCTAGTAAAGCTGGGACTAGAGCATCTAACCGGAATCACAAGTTCTTTCAGCTTGTGGGTGATTGCTATCTCTATAAGTACTTGGTACGGTAGCATTATTTCAGGATTGGCATCAGTGTTTTTGGCTGCTTTAGCTAGTCATTACTTTTTTACAAATCCATCTTCTACTCTCGATAGTCTAGAATTTGTATTATTTGTTATCGAGAGTCTATTAATCAGTGCGCTAACTGATAACTTCCAGTCAAGTAAACAGCAGTCAGATACTGATAAAACAGAAGCCCAAATCAATCTAAAAGATTTATTACAGAGTCAGCGTTCACTTCGCCAAGGTGAAGAACTATACCGAACATTAACCCAAAATCTACCCAATGGAGTAGTTTTTCTCTTCGATCGAGATATGCGCTTTATGGGTGCTGAGGGTACAGAACTGCAAATCTTTGGTTTACCAAAAGAAGAGTTTCAAGGTAAAACGCTGCACGAAACTGTTCTCCCTGAGATTTACGAAGTGATAGAACCAGTTTACCGTAGTACCTTACAGGGTACTCCAATGTGTATTGAAATCCCTTATAACAATCAAGTTTATCTAATACACACTTTTCCAGTCAAAGATGAAAATAGCAAAATTCTGACGGGCTTGGCAATCTTCCAAAACGTTACGAACCGCAAACAAGCAGAAGCAAAAATTATCAAGTTAAACCAAGCTTTAAATCGACGAGTTAAAGAATTACAAACTTTGTTAGAGGTGATTCCAACTGGCATTGCCATTGCAGAAGATCCAGAATGCCGAACTATTCGAGCTAATCCGGCTCTTGCCAAACTGCTGGGCATACCTGTTGACGCAAATGCCTCTCTCAGCGCTCCTAATGATGAACGTCCAACTAACTTTAAAGTTTACCAGGATGGCAGAGAACTAGCTCCAGAAGAACTGGCTATGCAATATGCTACCACTCATGGTGTGGAAATACTGGATTCTGAGATTGAGGTGGTTCGTGATGATGGTGTGAGAATTAACCTGTCGCAGTATGCTGCCCCTTTATTTGATGAAGATGGAAAAGTGCGGGGGTGTGTAAGTATATTTCTAGATATAACCCAGCGCAACCAGGCAGAAAGAAAATTGCAAGCTGCTAGAGATCAGTTGCAGACTGTACTGGAGGCTGTACCTGGAATTGTATCTTGGGTCAGTTCCGATTTGTGCTATTTAGGTGTCAACAAGCACTTAGCTGATAGTTTTAATTTGTCTCCCGAAGCTTTTGTTGGTCAGGATATTGGTTTCTTAGCTAGTGGTAATGGGTTTCGTGAATTTGTGCAAAAGTTCTTTGCTGGAGACCAATCTGAAGCACTATATGAGTTGAAATCCATAAGCGCAGATCGTAGCTATTTAATTGTGGCTCAAAAATATGACCAAAACAGAGCCGCGTTTTTAATCGGCATTGATATCACTGAACAAAAGCGTGTAGAGGAAGAACTGAGACAAAAGACTGAGGAACTGGCAGAAATAAATCGAGTAAAGGATGAATTCGTCGCTGTCTTGTCTCATGAGTTACGTACTCCCATGCATAATCTCCACGGCTGGGCGCAACTATTGCTAACTGAACATGAGATGGATGAAGCACTGAAAATTGAGGGACTGGAAACGATTGAGCGGAATGCCCGTCTACAAGTTCGCTTAATTGACGATTTGCTGGATCTGGCTAGGATGCAGAAGGGTGAGATGAATTTGGAAATCGAACCTGTTGACCTAGCAAGTGTAATTCGGTCAGCAGCAGATACTATTCGATTGTCAGCCGAAACAAAGGGCATTCAAATTCAGTTACATCTTGATGCTGCGGTGTCCAACGTTTTAGGTGATGCCATTCGTTTACAACAAGTGGTTTGGAATTTGCTTTCAAATGCAATCAAGTTTAGTTCCAAGAATGAAACTGTAGAGGTCAGGTTGGAACAAGTTGAGTCTCAAGCTCAGATTACTGTTATTGATCAAGGGAGGGGCATAGAAGCAGAATTTATACCATTCGTCTTTGAACGGTTTAGTCAGCGTGACGCTTCCACTACTCGTTCTGCTGGAGGATTGGGGTTAGGACTTGCGATCGCTCTAACAATTGTACAACTCCACAATGGCAATATCACGGCAGCCAGTGCGGGATTCGGCAAGGGTTCGACATTCACGGTGAGGCTACCTATCGTGACAATGACAAAGCAGTTGAGTAATGAGGAGCTAGTAGTAGGAGAATTGCTGCATAGCAATCAGAAAATTGCCCAATTGCATAACTTGTGCATTTTGGTTGTGGATGACGATGCAGATGCTCGGATGTTAATGCAGACTGTTCTTCAGAGCGCCGGAGCAGATGTATTAGTGGCAGCATCAGTAAAAGAAGCATTGGCACTTTTAGAACAGCGTAGGCGTAGCCCGCCACAGGCATCGCCCGCTCTACTGATTAGTGATATCAGTATGCCAGATGAGGATGGCTTTACCTTAATTCGTCAGGTTCGCTCCCGTACTATAGAGCAAGGGGGACAAATTCCGGCGATCGCTCTCACTGCTTTTGCTGAAGCCAAAAACGAGCAACGTATTTTAAAAGCAGGGTTTCAACTTTTTATTGCCAAGCCAATTGAGCCAATAGAACTCGTGGATAAGGTGGTTGAAACGTTAAAAACCTAATTACTCCACCTTCTTCGGTAGAGTTAGGCAACTAGAGCAGAATCAGCAATTTTTGGTAAAAGTATGGTGAAAATGGCAATTCTCACCATGATGAACGATTTCATTTACCACAACGTACTCTAGGCAGTACTTAAACGATCGCATCAAGGGCTTGTTCTAAACGTTCGACAGTATCTATTGCGTCTTGAATTTCTTGTCTTGGTGCGATCGCAAACGCATTAGAAATGTCTGGTTTTGCCATTTGTCATACTGAACAGAATGACAGAAGTTCAGTTTTTACCCGTCAGCAGTATATCAACTATTTTAGAGTTGTTGACTTCCTTTCTATTCTCCCCAAGAGCGTTGCTGTCCTAGTCTGAGTAAACGGTCATTTAAGGCGATTCTTCCTAATTCAGAAATAACCTCAACTGGAACACCAACAGATGTAGCTGCTTCTGGGATTGTTACTCTGCTATTTCGCAACAGAGATAAAACTTGCTGCATTTTAAGAACAACTGGATCGCTTTTGTTGGTGTAACCCCGATTAATAGCAATTCTCAGCCCGGTTTCAATATCATCTACTCTAGCTCTGCGATTTTTATCTATCAATAGTGTCTGCTGTCCAGCGATTGCGCTACTTTCAGAAGCCACTTTGCGTCTACGTGCAGTTCTGGGGGCGATGCCTTCTCTTCTCCTGTTGGAGACGCTATGCGTAGCTTGCTTAAGCGTAGGGGTACGAGAGGCTGCGCCAACGCCAACGGCAACGTCTTCTGGTGCGTCCGCTATGCGTAGCTTGCTTCCCCTTGGGGGTACGATCAACGCATTTGCAATCTGAATACCTACATACCCAGTGTTTCTACGCACTGGGACAATATCGAAGTTATAGAGTCGCTTTTGTCCCGCTTGGTCTACAGTTTGGACAAGTAAGTTAGTAATGGCAGTAGTGGTAGCCCCTGGAAACTTTAACGGTTGGATTGCCCTCAGAAAGATGGTTGTAGCGCGTCCGCTTTTTAAATCCGTATCTGTGGTGTAGACGAGTCGTGAAGGGTCTGCTACCAAAATGTAGGCGATCACCTCGTCGGTTTGAGTGAAGCTAATAGGCGTAGCACGTCCTGGAGTAATTTGAACCTGAATTCTGTTGTTTGCAGCCATATCCCGTTCAATCAAGCGATATGCAGGAGTTTGTGCTTGTGCCTGTACAACAGGTATCGTCACCCCAAATAGTATTGTAGTGCTAGTAATAATAAGAGTGGCAAATAGTTTCATACCAATGAAAGAATTTTGAACTAGAAGTTTTGACTTATAGGCTGTTCTAGTAATCTCAAAGATTAAGTTGTAGAACGTTCAGTTTGTATCTATTCAATAGCCAGGATGCTGTATATGAATTGATTCCAATTTGTTTGAATTTTAAGCATTGGTGAATCAGGGGATGATTTCGTCCAATTTGTCAGGAATTTTCAATGGTTTCAACCGCCAATTCATCCCGCATTTATGCAACGCCGAATTTTAAATTGCTGACTACCCGCACTAAATTGGTATCATCGTTCAACTTTTAAAAAACTATTGACGACAACGGAGACTTCTGTACCTTCAGATAAAAACTGGATATTTGGGCGTTGTAGTAATTCCTGCACTGCTTGGTCAGAGCGTCTAGACAGACGTTCACTGACTGGACTAAAAAAGCCTTCTAGGGCCGCCGCCCAAATCTGAGGATTAGAGTTACTAGTAATAGTACTTTGGTTAAAAGTGCCACTAGAAACAACAGTGCTAGATTGAGTGCGGGGCTGATTCACTATGCTTCCTACCTTACCCAAACTACTGAGTAATCCAACTAACAAATCTTGTTGGGCAATATCTGTCCCCACATCATTCAGCTTTTTAGCAATTAACGGTTGCTGTCTTCGACCGCGAATTAACAGAGTCTCAGCTGGGATGGTTTCCTGTTTGACTGTGCCTTGGGAGTCAGGGTAAATAAGCGCGATCGCACTAGCAGATACCAAGTTATTCTTTTTACCTACTGCCACTGTTTTCGTTACTAAAACAGTACCAGCCGGGAGTGCCACCGTGCCATCTGTGGCTGTGAGAGGTTTGGTTAACTCAATAGCAAAGCGATCGCTCTTATTATTTCCTTCCTGATCCCAAATCATCGGCATGATAATTCTACCTGGGGCAGATGTACCTAGTGCTACCTCTTTAGTTTCCCCTACATTTGGAGGTACAGGGGTACGATTTAAGATACCTACCATTCCTGGAGTCAAGTTATCAGTTTTACTGTCAGTGCTTTTGGAGCCAATTAAAACTGTTTGAATACCAGGGTCTTCGGGAGTGGAAATGGATGCCCTAGCTGTTGGTTTCGAGGCTGTGGGAGTTTGAGTGTTAACTACAATTTCTGACTGAGTTTCAGCTACTTTAGAGTTACCAATTTGCGACTGTCCCAAGCTAGCTAGTTGGTTCCACTTCTGGAAAGGATCGACATTACTTTCAGGCTGTCGTATTGGTGGTGAAGCTTGATAACTTACAGGATTGGGAGAAATATACCGCACTACTGGGGGCGCAGGTTGAGAAATTCTGACAGGAGTTATTGGTGTTATGCGTGATGCAGGAGTTGTGCGCGGTGAAAAAGTCTGAGGAGATGGCGTTGGTTTGGGTTTATTTTGTAAGGTTGGATTTGGGGATTTAGCAGCAACAGGTTCTACTTTAAGTTGTTGCCGTTGGTCTTGAAACGCTAATCTGCTTTTAAGTTCGGCAGATTCATCCAAAACTGGTTCGCCTGTTGGAGATGGAGTAGGAGTTTGCACTACTTGTTTGACAGGAGGTTTAGGTTGGAGAAATCCAAACCAGAGCAGTGCTACAGAGCCAATAACCATTCCGACTAAGCCAACTACCGAACCTAGTCGCACACTAGGTTTTTCTGCTAAAGGTCGCTCTACCGCTCCTTCTGCATCTTGTTTCAAGCGATATTCTTCGGAAATGAGGTTACTTGCGGTAGGGTTATAACCTGCCAACAACTGCTCCTCTTCAGGGCTGATATCATCATCAGCGACCAAAGTGGCTTGGGTAGAGCGATGATTGCCGTTAGTACTGTTAAATTCCGGCGAATAATCAGCAGAATTTTCGTTTAGGTAGTCAAATTCATGGTTTTGATTTGAATTGGTCATAATTCTACCCTTTTCCTTTAGCGTCGTTGCTGAGAATTGAACTCAACCATCTTGGTAATTTGCAGTCCAGACGATCGCACTTCATAAATTTTCTGTTCTACCAGGGGGGCATCTTTACTTAAAGGAGATCGGGGAATCTCTACTGCTTGGACGGTAAATGTGCGGTTAAAAGGAATACGCTCATCTCTACCAGTAGTGCGGTCAACTAAAATGCGGGTAGCAATCATGTCTATTTCCCATTCCCCAGGTCGTACTGCTCTTGGTTCTGACAGATAGGAAATAATAGTGGTGCTACGCAGCTGACCTGAAAAGAAGCTAGTAGGAACTAATTCCGCAATCTTCGGTAGAGAAGCTTTGGCAAATTCCGGTTCTAGCAGCAGGGAAGCAAACCAAGTATTTGTGGGAATGCGCCCATTTCTACCAACTTGAATGCCTTGGTCTGGTTGATTAGTGCCAGTGAGTTTGTCATCCCAGTTAAATGTTAGAGTTGTCCAGTCACTAACTACCTTTTGAATTACAGCTGGATAACGCCAGTTACGGTCTTGCTCAGAAATGTAGATTGTCTGGCCATTTACCAACTGGGCAAAAGTCGTCTTGCGATCGACAATTTTATTGACCCTGAAAGCGGTGAATAGAGTCAACAAAAATATCAAACCGTTAAATGCAGTTAGGCAGATAAAGCAAACAGCTAAGAGGTTTTTGGCTTCTGGAAGCAATGGAGCTTGAAGTCGTTTAATTTGCAGAGTCATACCAAATTGGCATAAGTAGTATTGTTTGAAAATCCACCGAACAGCCTTGTGTTAAAGGTTTTTAATCTAAAATCCAAAATCCAAAATTGGTATTACCCCCTGCGGAGTAAAGCAATACTGGTTGCAGTTCCAATGGCACTGCTAAAAATATCGATTAAGCCTTTGACATTGGCAGAAATACCGTTATAAATCGCCATTCCCCCACCTCCAGCTATCAATACCGCCAAAACTGGTGCAAAGATGCTCAGGAAACATAAAAATGCGACATCAGATGCTAATTCAGCGCCAGATTTCACCAGCACAACGGCTGCTAAACCCACTAAAATGTTGTAACCAAGTTGAACACCAAACAAGGAAATAAACCCTGTCAGCCACGCCCAAATAGGACGACCTTGTAATGGCAGTAAAGATAAACCAACTGCGATCGGTGCAAATAATGCTGTCAGCAACAGAGCAGCTTCCAAAATATTTACAAAGCCCCATTGCAGGGCATAGAGGATAAAGCGAATGATGGGGATGGCAGTATCTCGAAACACACTACCTGGATCATTGGCAAACTGAACAGCAGTACCAATTTGACCAGGTAAAGTTCTATTCCAGAGAAAACTACCAAAATCTCGTAGTGGTTGGAGTGGAGATTTTGCTTGCTCTTCAGCTTTGGTAACAATTGCCTGTGCCTGGGCTTGCTTTGAGTTCCAACATTCAACTAACTCTGTACCGACTTTTCCTTGACATTCGCTATAGAGGTTTTCTAGCTGTTGTCTAGCGATACTGCTAATTGCCACATTGGTAATAGCATCTCGAAATGTTAGTTCACCAACTTGAAGCTGAAGAACGCTTTGCACTTGGTTGTAAGCGAAGCCTCGGATAACAGTAATTGTCTTCGCCAGCATATTGCCGTTAGCCCCCAAGAAAATCATAATCACGATGGGCCAAACAAAGATTGATGCCAGTTCTGACCATGATTGTTTTTCAATGATTTCCTTGCCAGTGGTTAGCGCCACAAATAAGATGCTGGCGGCTCCCAAGGTGATGCCCAATTTAATCAAGCCAATCCATAATGCTGAACCGAGCGGATCTAAAGTAACTAGCCAGACGGTATTCCACGACTCAACTGTGGCGCGAGAAAGTTCTAAAGAACTGGAGATAATTTCTAGGGCATCGGATTCTCCGCCTGTTACTGGAAATGATTGAGCAATAATGTGGATCATGAGTGTCGAAAGCGTTAGCGATCGCAGCTAAAATTGACAGGACTTACGGATAAAGAATAAGTTCGCGGATCATCCCATTGCCGCAGCCTCTCGTAGAGAAGGGAAGACACGAAGAAATGGAAGGTTTTGCGTAAGTTGTAATTGATTTACAATGTCTAATTAATTACTTAGAGCTAGTACAGCACGACATAAATAAACCAACCATAGCCGTACTCTTAAAACTTGCTAGTAAATAGCTAAAAAGGTTGATTAATCAGCTTTTTGACTTTTGACTTCACGGCGGTACTAGCTCTAAGATTCCAATTGGTAGCTACTGCTTGTCAGAACCAAGGGTAATGCCACCAGGCATGATCAATAACCCCGCCTGTTGAGTGGCAGCATTACCTGCGGCAACACTCTTACGGCGATCGGCAGTATTGATGGCTGAAAGTTCCTTGGCTGTTTGAGCGGTTAAGGTGTTACTTAATGCCCTGTCAATGCGTGCTTGCTGGGCTTCAATAAGCATCCGCTCGTTGACGCGACTGGTAAGGGCAGTCTGTTGGGATAGGTTTTGCAAAATCTGTTGGGTAACATCTAAACTTTGGGATTCCTCACCCAAGCTGACGCTTTCTTGAGTATCTTGTTGAGTAGCTTGCTTAATTTGAGCCATCTGACTTTGGGCTGTTTGGCTCAAAGTAGCCTGATTAGCGATCTCTGTGGCAACTGTTCTAGTAGCATATTTACCAAGGTCTTCACGGATACCATAAGAGCTTTGACCATTGGTTTTGTTCTCCAAAGTTTCAGACAGCACGGTGCCAGGGTCGTTGTTGGCTGAACCGTTCATGATTCCTGCCAAAACTTTGTTTAAATCGGGAATTTGAATTGCACCCAAGGCAGAATTAAGCAGATTGCCAAGAGGATTAAATAGGTCATTTTGAGCGAAATTTTTGACATCTCCCACAAAATCATTGATTTGAGATGCTGTGTCTGAGGTGAAAATACTATTACCAGTAGTTTTGTTACTAACAGCAGCAGCTACTGGATCTCGACCGTTGTCTTGAGTACGAGCAAGGGCTGGACTGGCGATAGAACCAAGTTCCAAAATTAGAATCAGTGCCATCAATCTGATAAAGGTAAGTTTAGATTTCATGATTTACCCTCCTTAATGCAGTTTTTAGATATATCAACTTGCAATCAGGCTACTTTCAGCCTGTTGGCCATCGTTACTCTCTTGGCGATCGCCTTTTCCTTGCAGAGATGCTCTGCTTTGGTAGGGCTTGTCCGCAGGACTTACGGCTGGGCGTACCCAATCGCGCAATGCTGCGGTTTGATCTATCTCTTGACCAATATGCTTAAACCCTTTGTTTTCCTTCAAAGCAGGAATGTAAGCATCGGTAAACGCTCTTAGTCCTAACAGGTTGCCTTTGGGGGTATCTGGATACTGAGCCATCACCCGTTCTCGTGCTTCCCGTTCATCCTGGTTATTGGCAACACTGGCCAGCATCATTTCGCCAGGATAAAAGCGGGTACGCCAGAATCTACCACCTGTTTCTACTAGCCAACAGGAATAAAGGTCGCTGGTACGGGGCAAAAATGCTTCAGTCGCATTCTGACTGATAATATTGACGGGATAGCTCAGATACTGTTGGAAAGAAGCAATACCGCTACTGGTAATACGTCCAGTAATCCGATAGGTCATGTTCTGCATAATTTGAGCGCCTGTCGAACACTCGCAAATGGTATCCGGGTCTTGGGACAACAGCAGAACAGCAATGCCTTCTTTCCTTCCCGTGGCACAGGTTTCGCCTATAATCTGGGCAAAGCCATCTTTACGTAACAATACGGAAAGCTCATCGCCAATAAACAAACTTTTAGGATGGGATAGTGCATTACGGATACAGGCACTATGGGCGTTAATTGCCATCAAGTAAGCATCCTGTTCGTTACTCAATCCACTGAGGGCAAAGAATTTAATCGCCGGTAATGGGGAAAAAGTGCTGGGACGAGCGATCGCTTTCCCCAATCTAGATGCGAGTAAAGCACTAACCTGATTCTGGATTTGGTTGAGTGCCTGTCGGTCAATTTCTTCAAAGGATCTCAGATTAAGGCACTCTCTAGTGCAGAACTTGACGAAATCTGGTAGCGTGGGTATCTGCTGCCATTCTGGTGAAAGCCACCCCATCTCAAAGGCTTGGTTGTAGCGAGTAATAATTTCTGAGTCTTTTAAAAATACGTCCAAAGCTTTGACTAGCAAGGCATCAACCCGTTGAGCTAGATGAGGATTTTTGACTTTACCCATTGCGATCGCTGTTAATGCTTTGCGAATAAAGTCCTTCCAAGATTCCATGCGCCGTTCCCGTTCTGACTTGTCGAACCGTCGCAAATCTGGCGGTTCCAGTAGGTTACTGCTGCCACTGGAAATATCGTAATATGCTCCTTGCTCGCCTAAAAGCTCAATTGCCGTTTTGAAAGTGCTGTTACCACTGGCAGAGATATCCATACCAACAACGGGAATATTGTTCGCTAATGCCTCTAGAGCAAAGCGCCATCCCAAAACGCTCTTTCCTGAGCCGGAAGTACCTGTAATTAGAGCGCGTCCAATCTGCTGGTGAAATAAGTCAACATAAATAGGCTTGCCACCACGACTGGTAAGGAATTCCACACCTTGTTTATCGATGTTTTTGGGGACAGTTAGGGGCATGATTCCAGCCACAGTATGAGTATCTAAAGTTATTCTGCGTTCGCTGAGATTGCCTCCGTGCAGCAACCATTTGCAGGTAATCGGTAGGGTTTGCAGCCAAATTTCCCAAGCAATATTACGCTCTCGAATTACTTTGGCAGTCTCAAAACTGTTAGCCAATAAGTTGCAAGCGTGGGTTAACTCTTGGGCACTGTGACGATAAACTAGAAATACAGGCGCACAGTGCAACGCTTTTGTCCCTTCATAAAGTCGTCGCTGGGCTTCAAAGGATTCCTCCTGTTTGATTTCCGCTCCAACGTCGCGTCCCTGTCCTTTGGTTATGGCTAAAGTACGGGCTGTTTTGGATTGTTTTGCCTGACGCGCCAGGTTGTCTTGGATGAAGAAGTCGTTGCTGCGGCTGATTTCAATCCAAGCTTCTGTATCGTGGACGTAGCTGGAAGCAAGGATTTTCCAAACCCACTTTAGCTGCTCTTGGGCATTAGACCAACCGACGGGGGGATCTGTTACGACCACGACTCCACAAACCTTGCTTTTACCTGTGAGGTAAACTCGGTCATGATCTCCCCGATGTTCGGGACAAGCAGAACGTCCCTGTTGTCCTTCAATTAGTAATGTACAAATATGTTTGTCGGTAGTTAGGGTTTCTGTTAACTCCAGTCCCGTCTCAGTCTCCTTCAATGTGATGACTTGAGGAATAGGAGGTGCCGCACCCTCATTAAATCGATTCCAAAGCCACTGCCACAAATCTGTAGCATTGCAAGGTGTTACTTCTAACCCAATTTTGGTATTGAGCAGCAATTCCCACTGAATGAATCCTTGCTGAAACCCTTGCAGTAAGAGCTTTTTGAAAAACTCTTCTTGGTAAATGCGTTTGTTCCCTGTAATCAATTCAACTGCCCAAGAGCCAAATTTTCTACATTTTTCAATCAGTCCACCCACAAAATCCTTGTGCTGTGAACCAGCTTCATCATCGCTCGTCCAAGTACAGAAGGCGATTTGGTTCCAGATTTGGCGAGAACCTGCTTCCTTGAGTTGTTCCACCCGCAATTGCTCGTTGCGAAGCAGCACAGAAACTGGTTTCAAGTGGCAATCGTCTGCTAAGGCAGTAAGCGGGGTTTGGCGTTTGTGAGGTACTCCCTTGGTAGAGCCTGTCTGTAGGGAATATGACTCAGTATCATCACTATAACAGCCTGTACAAAAGGTAATTTTTTCACCGGGGGGTAGTTCTTTCAAACCCTCTTCGATAGAGTGGGCAAATTCGCTGACCTCATTTTCATGGAGTATGTCATGCAGTCCAGCGATGTGGAACCCAAACACGAGTTGATACTGAGAGTTGCCTTTATCCAATAACAGGGCAGCTACTTCACGATCATCCTTCTTAATTTCTGCAATACAGCAGATGTTTACCTCATTTTGGAAGGGCATGAGCTTACTTTTGCCTCCATATTGATTCGGTACAATCAGCGGCTTGAATCGGATTTGCACTTGCGAGTCTGCATAACGCCGACGCACCCACCAGGGTCGATATTCGGGAATTGGTGAGATGTAAATACTGTTACTATTGCACCACTCTGTTCCCGGTGGATTACGCCATCGATCTAAAAACTGATGGGGCTGTTTGCCTGTGAGAATCCACCAACTGATAATTAGCCAGAATGAGGTGGCAAAGAACCAACCCATACCCAAACTGAGTAAACCATTGGTGAGAACATAGCAAACTACAATGATGGCAATCCAAGGAAGTAGCTGTTCAGCCGGAATTGGCCCAATGCTGGCTTGCTTGCCTAGAATCCGATTGACTTTGATGAATTCTCGATTGTCTTGTGCCATATTTTTGTAATTCTCTGGTGCTGCATTAGTAGTCAGTCAACCAAGAAGTGACAAGTTAAGATAAGGGATAAAGGGGAGAATAAGATTTTTCTTCTTGTCATAAACCTCTCAAAGTTGCTTTGACGAACTATTAGCAGGATTTTTCAGCTTTTCCAAAATTTCTCAATAACTGACACCGCCCAAATTTTCTGAACAATATGTTATGAATCTGCCATCTTTGACAGCCCTATTTAACAAGAAATAATTCAGGAGTCATGAGTCAGAAGTCATGCTGAATTATGTAGGAGTGGTAGATGAATGGTGAAACACTACACTAAATCTGCATAAGCTGTCGCGTCTTTACTTTTCCAAAACATTCTCGATATATCAAGGGTTACGGTTGACAAAAAGTGCAAATTGTATGTGCGACAGCTTATTGAGTGGTCAAGTTTCATAGTGGCGAGTCTAAGAGGAAAGTGACGCTACTTAGTAGTTAACAGATACCAACTGCGGGGGCTGCCGTTGCGACTTTCCGCGCTCATCCCCCACTGATGAATTCTGACGAATATTTTCTGACTTCTGAATTTTTATTTAGTGGGTATAAAATTCAAGTTGGGTTTAGTTTATGGCTGTTGTTCCTGTGCCATTACCGACAAATATGAAAGTGATGACATCAATGGCAATTACGATGGAGAACGCCAGACCAACTTGAGTAACAATTGGTCGCCAGTCGTTACCTTGCTGTGCTTGGTTATAGGCAAATAGAGAAGCAGCAGCAACCAGCAGCAAGAATGCACCTCGGATGAGGTTGAATGTCAAACCAACAACGTTTGTATCCAGAGTGCTAGTGGAACCGCCTCCTGCTTGGGAACTTTGTTGAGCTAGATTGTTGAAGAAGCTTTCCAACCCGCTTAAGAAAATAGCTTGGGCTGGAGTTGTAAAGGTATCGAGTAAAGCGGTAACAGTTATAATGGCGGCAACAATATGCCAGAAACGAATTTTTCTACCTAAATACTTTTCTAGAATTGGTACTGTCCGAATTACGTACCCAATACTCAAGAAAACAATGGTGGCACATCCCAAAATAGTGACGAATATGGGTTTGGTAGCTAATAAATAAATTCCAATCGCAAGACATAGTAAAATGAAAAGTAAGTCAGTGCGGTTGATTTTCAGGTTTCTCAAGTTGGTTGAAAATTTACGAGATGACAGCAGTTTTAACTTAGAAATGTGAGATTTTGTGTTGTTCATTTTTCTCTTCTCGTTTGTAGAATTAAACTTGCATTTCTGGTTTGCTGGCTTTTCTTTGAGTTTGTTTCTGGCGTTGTTTTGCAGTATCTTTATCAGTCTGGGCTTGGGTAGAGCGAGTTGATTGCTGATTGTCCAGTAGCGCTTCTATCTCACGCAGGGGAATGCTGCACTGCAAAATCTCCGGGGGTTGCCCTGGTACTAAAACGGCATCAAGCACTTGTTCATCGTTACGATTAGGGTTAAATCCTTGAAGTAGCCGTGTACCATTGGGCAGTTTTACTACTTCAAACTCGTATTTGACTTTGCCCTTTTCAGTCCAGGTGAATGTCGGTTCATCGTTGCTGTTAAATCGGTTAGGTAGTTGTTCTTGAAATTTTTGAATTAATGCTTGGGTACTGGCTTTGAGGGCGTATTCTTCTTTCGACTGTGGAAGTTTGCAGATGCCCGTCTTTTCATCAGAGGTGAGATTGTCTTGTGCGATCGCCCACTGTCCCTGAGTGCGAGTACCAGCAAAGAGTGTTTCACCTTGGGTATTTTCTAAGGCGATCGCTACCTGTTTGTCCTGTGCTTCTACCCATAAAGTTTTGTTACTGGAAATGGCGATACCTGCTTGGGGTGATTGGTCAAATAATTCACCAGCAACTTTGGCAAACCCCACTAAAGCATCAGCACAGGCAGCTTGTTGTTGCTGTGCTTGGCGTTTCGTCAGATGTTCTAAAATGTCAACCTCTGCTGGTGGCTGATTAGCAGAGTTAGGTGGGACAATATCTGCATCAGTTTTTGACTCGACAGCAGTAGAATTATTTTGTGGTGCTGCCATCTGTTTTTCCAATCGGCTAACTACCATTTCTAAACGGTCAAGTCGCTTAGAAAGAACTTTCAGGTAGGCTTCAATTTGGTCAAGCTGTTCGCTGACGCTGGCATCCTTATCTAATTCAAATGGTTGTGATTGGTATTTGGGGTCTAGTTTAGAACCAAGATTGTCTACTTTTGAGCCGATTTTGGTAGCAGCTACAGCCAGTGGATTGTCTGCGGTTGATTCTTCAGATACAGTTTGAAAATCTTGAGACTTTTGAGGCTCTGATGAGTCCGGCTTTGCTTCTTGCAAGCGACTGGCTATGTTATCTACGCGGTCATTTTGCCGTTGCAGTTCTTTGAGAATTCGTTCAAGCCGCTTTTCATCAGCTTCGGCTGCTAACTGTTCCAAAACACCTTGTCCTACCGCAATTCCCAGAGATGCCAGTTGTCCTGTTAAGCCTGCTAAATTCACCCCATTTACTTCTCGTCCGTTGGTGGCAGCTGTGGCACTTAAACGCGAAGCTTCGTCTAGAGGCTCTCTGGATTTGGAGTTTTTAGCAGCAGTTTTATTGGTATTAGCTCTGTTCTGAGTTTTAGAGGATGTTTTAGGCTGAGAATTACTTTGGGTTTTAGTTGAAGTTTTGGCTTGAGTTTTGGCTTGAGTTTTAGTTTGGGCTGCGCTAATACGACTAACAGATGGTTGGTCTTCTTCATCTAAGTCATCTAGGTCGTCTAGTTTAGTGTTTAAATCATCATTTAATAGGTCGTCTAGTTCGTCGTTTATATCATCTTTTTCTTCATCTAAATCGAGTAGGTCATCTTCTAATTCATCATCGAGATCGTCTAGTTCTGTTTCAGCAAAACCGCAAATTTCTGCAATGTTAGAAGGGGTGAAGTAGTTTTCATCTTTGCTGGTAATTCCTTCGAGGTTTTTAATGAGGTACTTACCACTGGTTCTGTGGTTGGGATCGCTGGTGAGGTAGAAGCGATAGCCTCTAATCTCGTCATCATCCCCACCTCCTACACAGAGTTCTACTGTGATGGGGGCTTTACCCGATTCCTGGCTATAGTTTTCTACATAGGCTTTAAAGTCTTCGTGGGACTGGATAGAATCATCCTGAATTGAGGATGCGATCGCTTTATCCAATGTGTTTTCAATATGGCGGAGTTTGCGGCGATCTGTCAGGTTTTCCCATGAGCGATTTTGAGAATTTTGTCTTTGCTTAGGTTTGGTCAGTGTTTTGGTAGCCATAGGTACTCAAAGCTGATTGCCTTAGCAATTAACCTAACAAGACTTTATCTAGAAACAGCTAGACCAAATGGCGATTTATAGATTATCCAGTTGGCTAGTATTGACTCCTGATGTCACGTATCCTGACTAAAAAAATTGGTTTTAAGCACCTAGTGAAAAATTTTTGAGTAACTAAGGATTAAGTGGATCTAGCTCAATAATGATATTTGCATATTCTTAGTAAATTTTTGCAACATAAGTAAGAATATCCTAATATCTAGTTGACAGATATGTAATAACTAAGGTTTAAAAATGAGTGGAAGTGGCGGCGGTGGTGGATACGAATATCAGGCACAAGCAACAGCATATATCGCTGCTCACATATTGACACAGCGACCATTACGTTGGATTGAACACTCAACTATGGATGTACCTATTGCTGTGGCAGCAGAAACAGATGGCCCAGGAGATGATATTAATATCACACTTACAGATGGCACATTTATAGAGCTTCAAGCAAAACATGGTCTAAAGAAAGATAAAAAGTTTTGGGAAGCGATTATTAAATTAACTCGTGGTCTTGCAGACGATCCATTGCTATATGGCATTTTATTAACTGACTCTACAGGAAGTTCAACAATTAGAGATGACCTAAGCCGGGATATTGAGCGACTTGGGCAAGGACGAACAGACAGTTTAAAAGAAATAACTGATGAATTTATATCAAAGCTGAATCAGGAATATATTCCTTATAATTCAGAAATTTTCAAGCGTCTTCGGATTGTTATTGCCGACTTTGATAACTCTCAGAGAGATGCAAAAACAGCACAAACTTTACTTTCACAAATTATAGAAAATCAACTCCAAGAAGAAAATATTTGGAATGTATTGGTTGCAGAAGGTATAAATCTAATTACTAAGAAAGGGCGGCGTGATGCCAAAAGTATATCACATCTCTTAAGTCGTGGAAACATTCAATTACGGTCAACGGGAGCGAATCCCACAGCTTTATTTGTTCGCTACATAACTCGGTTAGATGAGTCAATGCTACTGTCTAAGGCACGCTGTATTGCTAGTTGGCAAGGTGCAGGAATTAAAGAAGACGAAGCAATTGCGCTTGCTGATGATATGTCTATTGGTTTACCTCCAAATGAGCTAAAGCTTTTGCCAGGAAAAATAATTATTATAACTGGAGAAATGGGAATAGGAAAATCCTTGATTGGCGAGCGTTTATTTCAAATTACAATTCAAGAAGCTAAGGAAAATGTCAATACTCCATTTCCTATTTTTTTAGAGGCAGAACAGATAAAAGATAATTTACTAAAAAAAGTAATACAAGAAGATGCTAATGATTTCTATAATCCTGCAAATGAGCCTAGTTTAGTAATTATTGACAATGTAGATGATATTGGAATCACTAATGCAGTTAAGCTTCTTAAAGAAGCCAGGATTCTTATCAAAGTATGGAAAAATACGACGATAGTTCTCATTAGTAGACCCATCATGGAGTTTGTGAATGCCCCAGAGTCAATAACAGTTAATCTTCTTTCCAAACAGGAGGCTGAGGCACTAATCAAAAGATTATCGGGACGACAATATTTTTCTTACCAAGGCTTATCCGAGTCGGTTCAAGATGCAATTCTCAGACCTTTATTTGCAGTTATCCTTAGTAGTTACTTGCGAGAGTCAGCTATCTCGATACCTCAGTCGAAGGAGCAACTTTTATCAAATCTAGTGGAGCGTTCCCTTCGTCCGTTACGGGAACACGTACTCAAGGCAAGCAAATTTTTAGAGCAACTCGCAGCAGCTTGCATCGATAGGGGCAGTACAATAGTTCCATCAAATGAGATTACTTCCTGGAATGAGCGACAACAGCTTATAGATTCAAGATTAATTGTCGAAAATGCTGATAGCTTACGATTCCCCCTGCCTATTTTGACACAATGGTTTGCTGCTCAATCTTTAGCATCGGATAGTTCCCTAATCGAGAAAATTGCTAAAGACCGACAACGCCTTGAGCTTTGGCAATATCCTCTGGTAATTGCTGTTGCTACCTTTTCGCCCAGTCAAGTATCTAAATTGCTCACTCCTATCGTTACAAATCAACCTGCTCTAGCAGCTAATATAGTAAGCGAGGCACTAGCTTTTCATGGACGTTCAAGAAAGATTTCATCTCTATCTTCTTTGGAACTTGGGCAACAGGTACGAGACGCTATGCAAGCATGGGTTAGTGGATTTAAAGCGTTCTCATCACCAATTCCTTTCCTTCAGGAAAATGGAAAATTACCTACATTAGGAGTGCGGTTGAGTCAAAGAGTACTGGGAACAACTTCACCTTCAGAAGCGCCGTTTTCAACGGCATGGGTAGAGGTTGCTTGGCATTCTGGTAATGAAAACCTGCCGGATGTCGTTGAATTACCTCCAACTGAATTACCTCTAAGCACAGAAGATTCTGATTATTTATTTTCATTGGGTTGGAAGAGTATTCAGGGGTTTCTTCCTTATTCACACGTATCCTGGGCATGGAAATGGACTCTAGAACAAGTCATCAGTTCTCTTTTAAAGGAGAGATCATTCCCAGTAGAAGCCGGATATTTGTCCTTGGAAGCTGCATGGTTTGGTGCGCTCTTCATAACTCAGCGGCATCCTAAAAAATATCCTAACTATTCTTACCCAATCCCTTTATATGAACTTGAAGCTGTCCTTGTCAAAATTGGTGATTCATACTTCCCACCAGTGTTTCAACATTGCCTAACACAACTTAAGATTGAGATGGAAGCAGCTCGTAGAAGAAAACAAACTGATCTGTGTTTACCAAATTCTTTCATAGTCTTTAGGCACAACAATTCCATATCTAATGAAATCCTGCGAAAGTATGTGGAAGATATTTATTTAGGTGCATTTGAAGGTTATCAGCAATTAGTTAACACTTTATATCCTCAATTTCTGCCTAAACTTCCACTAGCATCTATTCTCCCAGCTAGGTTAGTAGGTGTTATAGTGCCACCTAGTTCTAGCTCAAATTCAGTTACTTGGAGTTGGTATTGGGAAGCGTTACCTGAAGGTAGCTTCAGTGAAGTTAAATTTGAATTGAGGGATTATCCACTTTCAGAACAAGAGCCTACTGTACAATCAACTTTAGAAAAAATACAGTCTTTATATCCACAATGGGTAAGGCACTTTTCAGTAAAAACTGACTCTATATCTTCATCTAGATTTCCTATTTCAAGAGATATGTTTGGATCTTATCCTATGACTCATTTAGCTTATAAATGGCTTTGGGAAGACCTAAAACAAGTCGAATGGATACCACGCAATTCAAATTTTGATTGTTCTAATTTTCAGCCTTGGTTGCCCTTAAAAAGCTCATATCGATCTGGAATGGACTAAAATTAAAAGCTAGAGAATTTTTTACAGCAACGCAATCCAGTCGCACATTTAAATAATCTCCTTTGCCACTTTAGTTCAACTCTATATCCTGATTCATAACATGGTGTCCATTATGTGATAAATCATGCTTTCTGTGAAGTAATCGCTCTCTGTCTAAAATCATCGCTTCTAGCTCACTGGCACGTTCTTCTGAAAGTGGAAATATCTCCTCACCCGTCTGGAGATTGCCTCGACAAATCGTCCGCTTACCTTCATTTCGCACAATAAAATCACCACCGGGTTGCACATAAGCAGTCCAATGGCTACCTATCTTAAACTGCTCAATTTCATTACTTGCAGATTGATTGGCTTGTCGCTGTTCGTAGGTGATAGCGATCGCCCCTACTAAATTATCAAACATTTCTTTACGCCAGAGTTCACGGTGAATGGCTCGGAATTGCCCAGCAGTATCTAATGTTGATTCTGATTCCGGTAATGGAACTTCTGGCAGATTGATTGACTCAGGATTAACCTTGAGAATAATACTAGAGCCATCTGGTTGCAAAGTAGCGGCAAATGTAGCACCAATTGGCAGTTTCGGACTGTCAGGAGCAAAAGTGCCTAAATTCTTGCCATCAATTTGTAATATCGGTGTACCGTTGTAACGATAATGCTCTGGGTGTGATTCGGGTAACTCAAAAACTCCTACTTCCAAAGTAACGCTGCGCTTTTTCCATTGCTTACTAGCAAAGTTTTCATTGGCGAAGTGATTGTATTTGATACCCAACACTTTAATTTCATCAAACTGAAAATCCTGAAGCTGTTGACATACTTCCTCTGTAAACAGGTTATATGCCAAAGCACCAACACCTGAATCCTGACGTGATGTTGCCCAACTATGATCTGCTGGCGGGATAATTCTTAAATCCTTCGGAATATTAAGTTCATCTAAATCGTTAATGTTTTCGCCAAATTTAGCTGCTAATTTATCAACTACTTTGGGGGATAAGTCTTTCAAAGCAAATTCAATCAGAGGTAATTGAGGATGAATTGTGGCATCAAATTTAATTCCCTTTTGTTCTAAAGATTCTTTCCATTTAATAGCACCTGCACCGAAAGGAACACTCAAAACATAAATATCCTGTGGTAATGCAACGCTGGGCAGTTCATAATCGTGCTGAAACGAAAACGTAATTTCCATCTGTTCTGCCAGCTTTAAACAGTCTTTGCGATGCCGATCTAATTCTGGACGGGTGTGTTGTGTGTGCCACAATGCCGCTGCCCCTTCTCTGCGAGACGCTACGCATTGGCGGAGCTTGTCCGCACGACTTACAAATCGTTCCTCTGAAGTGGGGAATAATTCATCAATTTCCGCCCGATAGCTTTCGTAGAGCTTCCCTAGTTCCTCATTAAAGGCTTCCCTGTCATCTCCCACCCGTTCTTTAATTTCGTCTCTAGCTTGCTGAAACCTTGTTTTCAGTTCTTCTGCCCATTCCAAGGCATCTACAGATAGCGTCTCTTTGGGAAACAGGTAGCGAAACTCATGCCTATCTCTGCTGCGAATGCGTGTTGGTTCCCACAAAGGATTGACAACAACTCTTGCAATGACGTTGATTGAGCCGGGAGCATCCGCAGGCATGGCAAAAGAGCGATAAAGCCGTTCATCTTTCTTAAAGTCAAAAAAGTAACTGGGGTGAGACTCTGACCATTTTTTGGCATCGGCGAGTAAATTTTCCCCGCCTATTTCCTTGATATCTTCCAGTCTTTCTGCACTTTTGGGCGAATCTACCTCAACCTGAAGTGCCTGAAATAGACGGTTTAGTAGCTTCCTTTGTCGTCTGCCAAATCGCTCCACATTCTCCCCGTCTTGGGGCATCGATGACTGTACGCGCCCAATATTTGTTGCTACTAGCCCTACTTTATTTTGACTGCTGGCAGCAGCAATCTCTGCTAAATTTTTGTATTTTAAGTTGCCTTCTTCATCTGGAATTTCCGTATACGCCAGCTTAGGGCGTTGTTTAACTGGCTCAAATCGTCCTGGTTCACCTGCGCGGAGAGTTTCTTGAGCAATATTAGGCAGTTTACTAGCAGAACTGACCATTAATTGGTCGCCGTCAAAATCGGCTTGGTGATATTCCTCGGCATCCTTGGGGTGAATCCAAACTACGTTGCGAGTTTTCCTCAATTCTGGGTCGTGGATGTTTTGGTAGAGGCGGATGTTGTCTGAGTTGACGATGGGATAACGAGTGAGAATGACATCTCCTTCCGGTAGATGGGGTACACAGATTGTGCCACGAGTTAGGCGATCGCATGGCATTGCCATACCCGAATTATGGTTGTATCCTCCTTTAATCGCTAGATCGCGCCATTGATTGGCTATGTAATCGGTAGCAAACTTGCGGAATTTGGGGGTTTCAATCAATTGACCATATTTATCGCTGCGTAAGAGGGAAATCCAGCGAGATTCCTGTGCTTGGTTGTTAGCATTAGCCTCAATTTCGTTAAAAGCTTCTTCTGATTGCTCTTGCTGCGATCGCTGTTGTTTGTCATATTGTTGGATGATGTATTTTGCCAACACCAAGGGATTGCGCTGCAACTCGGCAAGTTCTCTAGCTTTTTCTTCAGTGGGTTTACTTAAATCTTGTTTAACTGCTTCTTCTGAGTACCAAATGGTAAACTGCCAACTATTATCGTAGCTGGTGGCTTTGGCGTTACCTCGATTACCGATTACCGCTTGAGGAAACTCATAGTCACCGCAGGGTATCAAGTTTTTGAGTTGTGACTTTTTAATGCCTTTAATTGAGGAACGATCCACAATAATGTCGTAGCCTTGGGCATCGGTCAAATTCGCATCGGGCAGGAAAGTACCTTTGGACAAGAAACTGGTTTTTGGGTACTGGGAATTATCTAGTTCAGCCCAATTACTTCTCCAGGCAAACCGAAATTGGAATGGACAATTGCCTTCTCCTCCCAATTGTTTGGCAAGTTGGGGCGAAATCTTGCCGTGACAGTCTCCTGTTTTATAATGAGCATACTGTGGGTCTTCAAAGTCTACAATTTTAACTCGCAGCCCTGTAAAAGTTTCTGAGCCTTTGTAGCAATTACTAACTAGTAAAGAACCATAGCGACAGGCAGTATCCGGTTCTGTAGCGAATAAGCGTCTAATTTTTTTATGCAGTGAACCATCAGCAAAGTAATAACTATTGCCAGAACTGAAAGCTAACTTGCGTCGGATTCCATCCTGAAAAGTTCTTTGTCTTAAATGGTTGGCATCTGGATTTTTACTGTCAATTTTAACCAGTAGTAGAGATTGTAAATCTTTTGCTTCAAACATCTGTTCAAGCAGAGAATTTTTAATGATTTCTGGTTCAGATAAATATCTCCCCTTACCATTGTTATACGACCCATCAAAGATAGGTATGCTCAAACCAGAACCTTCTAAGACTCTAGTGGTTAAATCCATTACCAATAATCTATTAGACAGCTTATCTAGCAAGCATGAGACTCCAATATTCACCTTGGCACGAAATTACACTCGATAAAATCATCCAAGTGGACAATTTACTGATCTCATGGCAGGCGGTATTTTATACGGTATTAGCTCTGCTTGCAGACTTCCAAGAAAGTTAAATAGCTGAACAGCGCTTTTAATCGTATTATCATTTTCCCATTGTGTTACTTAAACTACAAAATTTTGAACCTGCCACTAGATTTTATGAATAAAAGAATTCAACGACTAGAAGATGGTTTATTAGTAATGCTTTATGACGATGACCCAGATTCACCAGGAGATGAGTTGATCACTCCTTCTGATGATATATCCCAAGATGAGCATTACCCCGAATATGCTCATCTGAAATCTGGTGAAAGCATAATAATTAAGGAAAATCCTATCAAACCTACATCAGGTTCTTATTATCCAAGTGGATACGAAGATTTAGATGAATTTCTCAATAGCGATCCTGGGGCAATTGATCGACTAGGTGATGAAAGTTCAACTACTCGTGGTTGGTATCCACCTGAACCAGATGAATCTTGGTAAAACTTCCCTTAAGAGGCACGCATTAATAAGTTAATTTTTTGAATAACTGAAAGCCTTGGTTATCATTTTTTTGATAAAGTAGGTAAGTTATTTTGGTGCAAATCCTTAAGCTCGATTTCCCAAATTTTTTATGCTGATAACATTTCTGAATAAACTGTTTGCACAGGTAAATAAACTGTGAAGATACTGCCTTTTCCAACAGTCGATGAAACAGAGATATTCCCTTGATGGGCTTCAACAATTTGACGGGACAAATATAATCCTAAACCGTTTCCCCGACGTTGATGCTTGCCCTGTCGAAAGCGATCAAATAAGAGTAATTGTTCTTCTGGATTCATGCCAATACCTGTATCCTCTACTTCAATCGTTACCCCTTGAACAGTGGAATTGAGGCGAACTTCTACTGACCCAGCATCACTGAAGCGAATGGCGTTACCAACTAAGTTAGTGAGAAGTCGTCGTAGTTCCAGGCGATCGCCTTTAACTCTAACTAAAAAAGCTTCAGTACCCTCTGTCAAAACAGCTTTGAGAGTTAAATGTTTAACATCAGCCAAAGGCATTAGTTCTTGCACTACTTGCTGACATAATTCCCACAGGTCAACTACAAAAAAATCCAAAGTTTTACCTCCAGCTTCATACTGGTAAACTTCTAACAAGGTATCGACCATTGACAACAAAGTTTGGTTACTCTGAGCCATTTGTTCTAAAGATTCACGCATTGCTGATAAGGTATTGCCAAAAACACCTCTTTGCAGCAACTTTAGGAATTGGTCAGCAGCTATCAACGGAGTTCGCAGGTCGTGAGTCAGACGGGTCACAAAATCTTCCCGTCGCTGAATGAGGAACAGTTGTTCGTCCATACTGTGTTTCAGTCTCAACAAAGCCCGCACCCTGGCCAGTAATTCCTTCTTATCTACCGGCTTGCGAATAAATTCATCTGCACCTGCATCTAAACCTTTGACGACACTTGATTTTTCAGAACCTGTCACCAGCAAAATTGGGATAAAAGGTAAGTTTGAGTTGTGCTTAATTTGCTGGGTAACTTCATAGCCATCCATATCTGGCATCACCACATCAAGCACTACCAAATCGGGAGGAGATTCGGCAATTTTTACCAATGCTTCAGCACCACTGTTGGCTATGATCACGTTGTATCCCTTCAGCTTTAAAGTGACTTGCAGCAAACGGAGGCTGTCAGCTGAGTCATCCACCAGCAGAATTCTTTGGTTTCTTTGTTCTGAAGTTATATTCCAAGATAAAGTGTTTTTCATAAAACGCCTTTAATAAACCTAATCCCTTCCGAGTAGAGAAATAAAGTAGTCAAGCTAAATTTCGTTGGGAAAAGTGTAATTTCAAGCGCCATGCTGACCACTACACAGCGATGAACATTCATCAGAATTTTCTGAAACTCAAGGCATTGGTCAACATAATTCGTAATTTGTAATTAAGAAACTGGTTATAGTCTCCGATCTCTGGTATAACCTTATGCTTGGGGTCTAAATCCCCGGCGTTGCTGATTTCATGTATGAAAACGATTGTGCATGATATCAAAATCCTGTAGGGACGTTGCAACTGCTAGTCTCTACATCTGGATTTATACCGCAATTGAGCAACGCCAAATCCCCCATCCATAACGTAATTACGAATTCGTAATTACTAATTGTTAATCTGCCTATGTGTAAGAGCCAGGGTTCTCGTTTAGAGATAAGTTACATCCTCCTGTAAGTGTGATGTGGACGCAAGTCAGAATAAACTGTGTTGGTTTCAGTCTAACTTCAGTACTTTTATATGTTTTTATACTTTAGGAAGATTTTTTCAGAGAATTTTCAGATTAAGCTATGTCCATTTTGAACACTGGAGCTTTTTCAACAGCTGTTGAGATATGTAGCCCTTGATATATGAATTTTTCAATCAATACTGTAAAAACTACTGGTTTCAACCTGGATGAGGTTTAATAACATTGAAATGCCGCTTTGCATCTCAAGAGCCACATTTTGGCTGAATAGCTAAAATTTTTCGTCCAATGGAGTAATCCTTTCCTTGAAACCATATTCGACAGTTAAAAAAGTATAGTTACCAAGCTGCTGAGGTAAATGATGGTAGATATTCGAGTAGCAATTATTGAAGACCATAGCTTAACACGGATTGGTATGCGTAGTTCTCTCAACGAGCAAGAAGGTATTCAAGTCGTGGGTGATGAAGCTACAGCGTCCAATGGGTTGAAACTGCTCCAAAGTACAAAACCAGACATAGCGATCATCGATATTGGCTTGCCGGATAGAGACGGAATATGGCTGGTGCAGCAGTTTCGGGAATCTCTAGCACAGTCAGCAGCACAGACTAAAGTCATGATGCTCACTTCCTTTGCCAAGGAGCAAATGGTACTGGCAGCGTTTGCAGCTGGGGCAGACTCTTACTGTGTGAAGACAATTAAGTTCGAGTTGTTGCTGGAAGCGCTGCACATGACCCATGAAGGTCAGTCGTGGATTGACCCAGCGATCGCTCGTATTGTTCTCAAGCATACTCGTACTGGAGCTGCGGCGACGGTCAAACCGAATGCTACTCAAACGGTAACGATCTCTGCAATTGACCCAGAACAAGCAAGCATTCTGGAAGCAGATCCACTGACAAATCGGGAACTGGAAGTCTTGGAGTTAATTGTCCAAGGCTATAGCAATAACGAAATTGCCCAAAAACTCTATCTCAGCTTGGGAAGTGTAAAAGTATATGTGCGTGGGGTTTTGAACAAGCTTTGTGCAAGCGATCGCACTCAGGCGGCTGTATTGGCGTTGCGGGCTGGTTTGCTTAATTGAAGTCACTGTACAGTTGCTTCTGTACAGTGCTTGGTTGTTAACTTGAGAGGGGAGCGATGTCTACGACGGTACGCCTACGCACAGGAGTGACCCAGGAGAATCACCTGCATAATACTGACTTGCGTCGTATACAGGGATTTTCCGCTACCACTCTCTAAGTCGAAATAAGTAGCAAATCGTCGTAGTTTCCCCGTCGTCAATTGCAACAAATAATCAAATGCTTCCGCAGCAACTCGCTGGTTAATGCTCAAGGACTGGCTATTGAGCAAGGCCATTTGTTCACAGGATAAGTTGTTGTCTGCCAACTCTTCTGGTTGTGAAACCAGTAGGTCGGGTTGCTGTACGGTTGGCGCAGGTAAGCGAAAGCAGCCTAAAGCCTCGAAATGATAGTCATTGGGGTTACTAGACAGATGAGAACCTAATAGTACCTGACCACTACGCTTGGAGTTACCGCAATCCAAATACCAAACGTGAGGCGCAGGGTGATGAGTGTTGTGCTGAAGTACTTGGGTAATTGACTCTCTGGCTTTGGCATTATCTACGCAAGCAGTGACAACAATCAGGGTATTATAACTGGGGAGAATCCATTCGGGTTGGAAAGGTTGAGCGATCGCTGTAACTTCCATTTTCCAAGCTAGGGAGTAGCGCAGTGCCAACGTTTTGGCTTTGTTGAGTTCGATTTCTGCATCACAGAAGCACTGGCGTAAAACGTTAGCTGACTCAACATAATCCGGGTCAACAAAGTAGAGTTTCACCTGTTTACCTTGCTGAGAAAGAACTCTACCTAACCTAACCAAAGAAGAAGCCAACCAAGAACCAGTACCGCCGCACCCAACTAGCCACAGTTCTATCTTCGAGTAGTTGACAGTCACGACAGGAGAAGCATTTGCCAAATCAAGATTTAGCTCCATAGTACAGTTGGTTAAAGTTGATATAGGTATTGGTGAGGGAACAGACATTTGATTTGCTAAATTGAAATTCACCTCCATAGCTTCTCCATCCCATTTACAGGTGATACATCGGTACTGTAAAATTTACAGCCAGATGAAAGTGAGACATCAACCATAAAAAAGTCTCCGTCGATGTCAAACACTGCTCTAGCAGGTACATCCCAACAGTGGCGAAACAGTCCAACCCGTATTTTAATCTCTGGTTTCAGTGTATTAACTCTACCTAGTACCCCATAGATACGAAAGCCAGATTCGTCAGTATTATCAGTGGTAGAGAAAAAGGCAGGTAAGGAACCGTGGGAATGGATGTCTACAGCCGCTTTCTGGTGGGAAGAGTCACTCCCAGAATTAGTTGGCTGGCAGCTAGTTGGAGTTTGAATTTGGTCTGGGACTTGTAAATCCCAGCCTGCATCAGTACAGTGGAGGTGAAAAAGAATTTCATGAAATTGATTGCCAGCTTGATAACTCAACCGCCACATTTCCAGTAGTAGCGGTTTGGGAATTAACGGAGTGACTTTGAGATAAGGTGTTAGGTGAGGTAGCCCTTTGATAGTTTGGGAACACAAGCAAATAGGCATTAATACCTCTATGCCAGGACGAATGGCTCTAGCAAAGATGCCATTTCCGGCATAAAGGTACTCTAGTCCACTGCTAGTGTGTGTTGGTAGAGAAGAAGATGTGACAATTTTGTAACCAATAATGCCTTCAAGCAATGGGTTCATTAAGGATTTCCTGCACAAGCATAGCAACACTTTTCTGATTGCCGATAGGCACAAGGTCAAATACAGGATAGGTTGCACGTCTGCATCTTTTGTGCAGTTTTAGAAGTTGCTGACGAACATCCTTACGGTATTTTTGTGATTTATTTATTGTTAAATGGTTGGTGAAAAGACTGGAAATAAATAAATTCCAAGCACGGTTAATTGATAGACCATTAGCAGCAGGTGGTTCGTTCACTCCCCAACATACCTGTCCAGAATTGTAGACATTGGGTAGTGGCACATGAAAGGCTGGTGCTTGAGGAGTAAACTCCTGTTTTTGAATTGCCCAAACCCAATACTTTAATCCCTTGCCTACAAACACCATTGCAGGTAGCGGAACGGTTAAACAACCAAGTTCATCGCAATTGATCGTATGAGTAGCTGGTGGTATGAATTTTACCAAATATGTGTCTGTACTGCCTGTTCCCCAGCGCACAATTCCTGGTTCCATCCAACCAGTATCAATTGGTTCGTGGCTGAAGGCAGTTCTCAGGGTTGCGGGTGAAATACATTTGTAAATATGAGCATCGGCAATTTCTTTGTCTTTGTGATGGAAGATGTAAATGCCATCCAAAAACAGCAATTCTGCTTGAATTACTGGAGATTTTCGGGGAGGGTCTGCCAAAATTGCTCGTAAAATCTCGCCTGATAAAATTGCTGTAGATGTAGTTTCGATTAATGTGGTTTCGATGCTTGTTTCCATAGTTTTAGTAGGATTTGAGCATGAGATTTCAAGTCTGCTTCTAGCCAATCAATTAAGTTGGCTGCACAGTTCAGCATTCGGTTAGCTTGCTGCCATTTTCTGGTGAGTAAATCGATAGATGCTTTTGACCAAGGTAGAGAGGTGCAGTCAGGTTGGTAATAATAATCGTCTGCGTACTCGTCCAACCAAAGGTTTTTAGTTTCATGGTCTAGCAGCTTTAAAGTTAAAGGCAGAAACTTTAAAGGATTATCTAAGTGATGACACTGCCATTTCAGTTTTTTGAGGTCAATTTTGTCTGGGTGGTCGATGTCACTATAGGTAATTTCGTAAATTGCAAATTCACTATCAAACCAATCGCTACCTTCTGGGTGTATGTCATCGAGCCAACAGCGACCGTCATGGCTAAAGGGTAAAAGTAGTTGCCAACCATCTTTGAGATGTTCAATTTCTCCATCCATTGTCCAGTCAATACCCATTGGGGTAATAGGAATGCTGTGCAATCTTTGTTCGTAGGCTGTTTCTACAGTCCAGTGGGATAACGGAAGTAGATGAGTGTAAATCAGTACAATAAATTCCAGTTCTCTAGGACTATGGCAATCTACATCTGTAAGTGGGTAAATAGGAGTTTGGCTGGCTTTCCATTCGGTAGGGAAGTAGTGCTGATACAGTTCTAGTAAGGAGTAAATGTTGAGTTGGGTTTCTAGATATTCAAGTGATTCAGTGGCATCTAAGGTGAATTGGCACTGACTAAGGCTGTAAATCGCCTCTGCCATGCTGATGGGTACAAGGTGAGACATATTATTAGCGGCAACTCGTCATTCATAGGAACGAAATTGAAGAATAGATAGAGGTAGTGGTCTAGTAAGGCAACTTTACTGGGTTAATAGCAGCTAAGCTAGAAAAATTCCTCTTCTCCCCCTGCCTGCCTCTATCCGTTATTTTTGGATTGACACAGTAGTAGGGTGTGGAAGGTGTAGTTCAGTCAATATGCAAACTGCTGTAATTTGGATAATAATTTACCTCTCAAGTCAATTTCCAACTCCTTTTGTCAGCACTCAAAAACCTTCAGGGATAACGCTATATGTGGGAGTGCAGGCTGTTAGGGATTTTAGGGTTTGGTTGAGTGACTGAGAAAATTCTGTTCCAGCTGCGATCGCCTCTTCAATTTCAATTGATAGCTGTGCTGCATTTTGCCAGTCAATTCCAGTGATGACCTGACGTTGACGCATTTGGTAGCACATTTGGAATGCGGGGTTGATTTCTTCAGGAGCCACTATCAGGCAATCTAGAGAAGAAGTACCTTTTTTACCGGGCTTCTTGATGATGTGGATGGGTTTTCCTGGTTGACGCTCAATGTCTGCGTTTGCCAGTTCAGCGCAAAGAGGAGTAAAAGCATCCCGTAGTAATTGGTCGTCAACGGCGATCGCCTCCGGAATCCAGTGTTGTTGACCTTCGTAGATAACAAGTAATTTGTTGCTATTTGTAGTAATCATGGCATTTAAAACAGTGATATTTGCGTAGTATTACTGGCTGGTTTAGTAGTATCTGAGCTAGCAGTTTTAGTGCTAATTGGAGTCTGGGCAGTGGGCGATTTATTGGTTTTGACAGCTTTAGTCTGGGCTATATTCCGGCGAATTTGGCGATTAGGAAAATCGGCTTTCAGTTCGTCCAGTAGTTGAACAATTGCAGGTGGTAAATCACCGAGTTCTTCTTTATTGAGCATGGCAACTACGGGGAAATCACCGTGACTGCTAGCAGCAATCATTACAGGTCTATCTCCTGTTTGTTGTGTAGGTAGTAGGGTGATAACGATTTGAACTTTGCATTGCTCGAAAATAAATGGTTCTAATTGATTTACCCTGTTGGTAGCAGATGTTTCTATGTCATCGTCGGCTAACTGATGAGAGTCAATTTCATCTTCGGCGTAGCTATTTTCATCACTTACTGGTTCTAAAAGTTGCAAAAAGTTAGGTTTACCTGCACGCAAACGTTCCCTATCAAATAGCAATCCTAAAGCTTGGAATTGTTCTTCGGCAGTGGTTTTTCCCTGTTGTTCTGAAATGTAAGATTTTAAGGTTTCAGATGTAACAGTGAGATTGGCTTTGACAATGGCTTGTTCTGGTGTTAGCCATTTTGTAGTCATAGCTTTTTTGACCTTGTTAACTGGTGTGCAAGCAGTTGTGGCGGTAGCCAGAAGTAAAAACAGTTTTTCAGATTACGGTACTGCTAGACTAAAACATATTCCCTTTGCTTTTCTCGACTGAGTTATGTCTATGGTAATTACCCAATCTCTGACCCTGGAGGAGTTTCTCAAGCTACCAGAAACCAAGCCTGCCAGCGAGTACATTAATGGTGAGATTATTCAAAAACCAATGCCAAAAGGGAAGCATAGCCGATTACAGTTAAGGCTGTGCAACAGTATCAATGATGTTGCCGAAAGCCTGCATATTGCTTATGCCTTTCCAGAACTGCGCTGTAGTTTTGGTATCCGCTCAATAGTACCTGATGTAGCGGTTTTCAACTGGTCGCGTATTCCCTTTGCTGCTGATGGAGAAGCACCCAATGATTTTCTGCTTTCTCCAGACTGGACAATTGAAATTCTTTCCCTTGAACAAAGTTCAAATCGAGTCACAGGCAATATTCTCTATTGCTTAGATCATGGTTGCCAATTAGGTTGGTTGATAGACCCAGAAGATCGTTCCATTTTGGTCTTCCGTCCAAATCAGCAACCAGAACTTTTGCAAGGTGATGAGCGTTTGCCAGTGTTAGCCGGGATAGACTTAGAATTAACTGTTGCGACTGTGTTTGGTTGGCTAAAAATGAGCAGTTAGAGAAACAGCTAAAACAAGTTATCTACAAATTTTTGATAACGTAAAAACAGGAGTTTCAGCCATCGTGAATCAGGAGTATTCACCATTGGTTTAAGAGCATAGATGCTTATAAGGCTTGTCGTTAAACATCGCTTGCTTATGAGCTAGGGGTATCGCCTGAAATGCTTACTAATAGATTGTTTTGCTCCCTCCTTGTATTTACCTGAAATGTCGGCTGTCTTGACTTATAAAAAACTTTTTGGTTCGCGTATAAGTAGCAGCCAACAAAACAGTAAAATTCCTGCTGTCGGCTGATAAATTAGTTAAAGCTATTGCTTATTGCTAAGTTAAAAGTGAGTCTTTGAAGTCGTGAATTGCCGTTGCTGTCAAAGCATAAATAACTCGGCGCTTACGCATGATGTGAGTGCCATCTACAGGAATACCTTTCTTCCAAGCAGCAATGATAGCTTTCTTGTCTGCTGAGTAAACAGTCTTTTCTCTGCGGTATTTTGGAGACAATTGTTCTGCATCTATCAGCACCTCACAACTTGGCGGATTTTCTTTAATTGTGATGCGAAGTGAATTACCAATCATTTGCTCAGGTAGAATTCCTGCGGCGGTTTGTTCTAAAATAGTTTCATCTAATTTTTGTCGCCAGCGTTCTAGTCTTAACAATGCTGATTGATGTACAGCTTTTAGATGTTCTAGTCGTTGTTTAATAGCCGCTATTTCAGCATCCAGTTGCAATGCTAATTCTGCTTGGATATCAACAACTTCTTCCTGAACTTCCTGAGTTTCCCAAATAGCGGTGATGATAGCAGCTTCTTCTTCAGGAGTCTGACAATTAGTTAGCTGTTCCCAGAGATGAGCAGCAGTTTGGGAAAGTCCTGCTAAGGATTGTTGAGCGAGTGTTAAATTCATGACTACCACTCCTCACAAACTTGGTAGTATTCATATTCAGCTTCAATCTGTTCTAAAATAGCTATAGTGCCTGAATCTAAATTAGTATTGTCAGATAAATTTGAAGTGACCTTTTGTGTAAGTTGAGGATTTTGATGAGCAGCAGTAGTTGAATCAGGTGAGGTTAGAGTTGTTATCAATGTTTGCATAAATGTTGCTTGCTTAACACCAGCAATAGTAGCGCGATAGCGCCTCTGGGAAGCAACCGCAGCAACTTTATGTGCCGATGGCTAGGATTTCAAACCCTGACACAAATACCCGAAAAAGTTTAATTTATTAGTGTTTATTAAGATGGATATTCTTTTATTATTGACGTAGATCATCAATAGGCGGATGCCAACCTGCTGTTAACCAAAGTTGACGGGAATTTAGAATAAATCCATCATCGTGGTCTTGATCGTTAAAATCAAAACGACTGCAAGTTGCACGACCTATAGGAGTTGTTCCAATGATATTTAACCCATTTTCTGTCCAGATAAAATGCTCTGACCAATTTTGATTTCTCGGATTAAATAATGGAACTTCTGTTTGTGTTTCTGGATCAATCCCAGTTGTAAAATTATACCGTCTTTGATTACAACGATGACAAGCTAAAGCCAAATTATTGAGATCGTCTGTTCCTCCTAAAGATTGAGGAATAATGTGATCAATTGTAAAGGGTGTTGCATTTGAGCGTTCTGGAGAGTGACAATATTCGCACAAGTATTTTGCCCTTTTACGGACGTTTAAGCGAACAAAATTGTTGATAACCACAATTAAGACGCAAGTTTAGCGTTGATAAAACTAAAGATTTTTTCTAATTCCAATAAACCAGCTAATTCTGCTTGTTCATCTGGATTGAGTAAATTTTCTTTATTTTTTTCTAATAGTTCCTCTAAACGAATTTGTAACTCTTCAGTAAAAGAAAAAGGACGAAACTGATCGGAAAGATTAAGTTTTATTCCATTTGGTAGCCAAGATGAAGGCTGTTCCATTAATTCTTTCATGGGTATCTCCGTTAATCAAGTATTCATATTGCTGACGGCGGATGAGATTAGGGGGTTTCAGGTCACGGTGAATAGTATTATTATGCACTTGGTCAGTATCTGAGATGAGTTTTCTTGATTACAATTAGGGTTGATACTTGCGAATAAAAATTATTAAACACGAGCAGCCTGATAAGTACTAATGTCTACTGGCTATTATCCGGTTATTCTTTATCCACCACTAGCAAGGCGCTTTACTAACGACGATCGAGGAAAGGGGTATCTAAAAGCGTTGCTTCAAGGATGCGTTGCATTACCAGATGGGAATGGTACAGCCAAGCAAGGTGTGAGCGAAAAGGAGTTTTTTCGCCATTTACTGTGTGCGTTTCCAGGAAATCTTATCTGTCAAGCGGTTGAGTTTGAGATTCCAGGTTATCCTCAACGCTACTCGGCTGATTTTATCCTTTACCATCAATCTTCTGGGTTAGCTCTCGATATTGAGATTGATGAACCTTATGCTGGAGATACAGGTAAACCTCACCACTGCATTGATGTTGATGATGATAAAATCCGTAACCGTTTTTTCTTAGAACGCAATTGGGGTGTGGTGAGATTTGCAGAAGTTCAGGTGGTACGTCATCCTTGGAGTTGTTGTAAGGCGATCGCTCAAATCATCGCTAGGTTAACTGGAGATGATAGCGTATTCATATTATTGCAAAGATTGGCTGATGTACCTTTGCAGAAACAGTGGACAAAGCGTGAGGCTAGGCTGATGGCTAAGAACAATTATCGTCAGTCTTATTTACCGAAAATGGTAAAATAAAACTAGAGATAGTATCTTCAATACTCATCTTGAATAGTCATATACTCTCCTCAAAATAGGGCTACCGTGTACACATAAGTATTTGAGAGTTGTCCCACACCGTTTTAATCCTGTACAAAGATATGTGTACACGGTAGATAATTGGAAGGGTGTTACATCGATTTTGTCAACCTTGCGTTAACTAATCTTTTTGGTTTTTTTACGCACTGTTTGTTTGATTTTCGGTGTGATTTCCACTCACGAATGCTCATGACAATTGAGCCAAAGTCCCGGCTGGCAAAGGCTGTTGTTTTATTTGCACTGTGCCAAATTGTATCCGCCTCAGTTGGTTCAAGTGGAGGTGTACAGCGATCGCAATATCGGTCAAATAGTTGGCGTGGTTCGGGATGATAAGCGATTCGGTGTCTGGTAAGTAAATTAGATGTACCTAGTAGATTACGAGCTAATTTGTAGCCAGAATTGTTTCTGTTTCCCTCAAATTCACCATAAGTTAGTAAAGTGCGATCGCTCTTCGTTAAACAGATAGACAAAGGAACAGACACTCCGCTAGCGCGTAGTTGTTTAAGAGATGAGCGATTATCTCTGGTTGTAGCCTGTATTACTGTTCCTCGTCGGCAATGCAAGGTTGAGCGAGGGACAGTCACAGAAGGTTGCAGTAGCACTGCTTGTGGGTCGATAACTTCTCCATTTTTCGCTCTTGTGAGAAGTTGTACCCACTTGCACCAACGTTGCTCAGAAAGTTCGTAGGGAAATAAGGCTGTAGAATCAAATGCGGTTTCTAGCTCTTCCACGTTGTACTGACGGTTTGACCAATGCTCTAGGGTAATGGGGATAGTTGCACTTAATATTCCATCCACCACCCGTCTGCGAACCATACCTGGCAGTCTCATGGAACGAGCTAAGTTGCAAATTGCTGGATCTGCGTTTTGGATAATCGTCAGTTGGCGATTGAGGTACAGCCATTCAGCAGGATTCAAGAAATGGCTGCATTTAAAGTAAACATGCAGAGATTTCCCACCTGTATAAACTACGGCGGCGGGTTCCAAATTGATTTCATCCTTTAGCCGATCTACAGCTTGTCGCTGCTCAACTAATGCCAAATCATCAATTTCGTAGAATAAACATTGGCATTGACTAACGTGCTGATTGCTGATGCCCTTGTCTGGTTGGTTGGGGTAAAAGCTGACTGTAGCACCAAGATATGACATTTTAAATGCCAATGCCCAACCATCAGCATAGCGTTTAGGTGTCAGTCGCCAGCAGGTGTTGCCCTGTTTGTCTCGACCTCCGTAAGTGCAGCAGTAGAGTTGAAATCCTTGCTGGGTGATTTTACCGCAGAGAATGTAGTGGGAGTAGACAAATTGATCATTGCGGTAGTAGTGATTCCAGTTTTTAGGTATCATTTCTGTGGGCAAGTCCCAAGAAATCCTGAGCCAAATTTTGGTTCCGGTGGTAAAGCCTATTTGTCTAAGAAATTTAATAGTTGTTTCTCTGGGATTTAAGGTCATGGCAGTTACGCCTAGAGAGTTTATCCCTCTCTAAGTGGCGTTAGCTGCGCTAGAACCAACTTTTCCACATTTGACTTACATAAATTTTCGCCTGAAACCTTTGATTGGCTTGGCTCACTCAGAAAAATTAGATTTGCTACTTCTTAGCAACAAGTTCCTCTAGTTCAGTTATTCTCGCTTGCAATGCCGCCACTTCTTGTTCAGAATAGCGAATAGGAATGTGCTGTGGACAGTTCCAATTCCAAGCTTCAATGTGAAACAGAATCACTCGTTCCACTTCTGCTTCATAGTTAGGAAGTTTCAGGCTTTCAATTAGTTCGCTATCATCTTCTACATACATAGCCCGGCCCCAAATTTTCAACCGTCGGCGATGGCGATAATCCATCAAAAACAAAAAAGCTTTGTCATTTTCGTCAAGATTACCAACGGTAACATATTGAACATTGCCTTTGAAGTCAGCAAATCCTAAAGTCTTTTCATCTATAGCTTTCAAAAACCCAGGTTGTCCACCACGAAATTGAATGTAGGGATAACCATTAGAACCGACGGTTCCCAAATAAAAACCATCCATTTGGGCGATAAATTCCTCAATTTCTGGTGTGATGGTATCGTTAGAAGGCCCATTTTGTTCAAATCGAGCATAGGTCTGCCGTGAGCCACGTTGTTCTTGAGCAACTTTGACAGCAGGCGTGAAAGCAATTTGCGTAAATTTACGTGGCATATAACTCTTTATTTTTACATATCTAAAAACAGGGGAAGGTAGAGAAAAGACAGGGGAGCAGAGAAGGGAAAAAATTCCTCTTCCTCTCTACCTTCTCCATCTAAACTGGGTGTTATTTGCCTATACCAAGGCAGGTGCTGCAATTCCTTGCATTCCTATAAAACCGGGAAGGGTCTTAACTCGCTCAATCCATGCCAGAATATGAGGATAAGAGTCAAGAGCAATTTTGCCATCTGGTGCTAAGGCAACATAGGGGAATACTGCTATATCTGCAATAGTTATCCGCTCGAACTCTAACCATTGGCGATCGCGCAAATGTTGGTTAAGTTGTGTAAGAATAAACTCTGTTTTTTGGTTAGCTCTGTCAATATCAATACTGGTGGCATTAAACAGATAGTACAAACGAGCCGATTCTGGCCCCTGACGCACTTCACCCGCAGTTGTAGATAGCCAACGTACAACCTGACTAAGTGAGACAGCATCCAGTGGCAACCATTGTTCACCACCATAACAACGAGCTAAATAAACCAAAATTGCCTGTGCGTCTTTTATAATTGTGTCGCCATCCACTAATAGGGGAACTTGACCGAAGGGATTAAGCGACTGAAATTCAGAGGCTTTGTGTTCCCCTTTGAGCAAATCGACCTTAATCCATTCATGTTCAATGCCCAATAGTGATAGCAAGAGCTTGACCTTATAACTGTTACCAGAGAGTTCGTGACCATAAAGCTTAATCATTGGTTAATCCTGAATATTCTGTAAAAAGAAGCGCTGTTAGGTTAAAATTAGCCGTCTAACGGGAATAAGAACGACAGCAATCAGAAATAGTCACGGCAAGTTGATTTCTCCCGTTGTCAACTGACACCTCTTGCGATTCGAGATGCTGCATAGACATCCCTACAAATTAAGGAATTGGTACAGTTATTTTGTACCAAGCGTTCGGTACAAAATAACTGTACCAATCGTTCGGTATAATGTCAAGAGATGAGATTTCAATTTCTGTAAATGGCAAAAGATACTTATATTCCCTGCTTGCTACAACTGTTTCGACAGTATGGTTACGATGGGGCGACTTTATCGAAAATTTCACAAGCGACAGGTTTGGGGAAAGCCAGTCTCTACCATCACTTCCCCGGTGGGAAGGATGAAATGGTGACGGCGGTGTTGGATTTTATGGAATGTTGGTTAGAGGAACACATTTTACAGATACTTCGCGGTGGAGGGGATGCGCTCACTCGGTTGACTAAGATGTGTGAGCAAATTAACAAGCTATATGAAGGCGGACAACAACCCTGTATGTGTGCCATCTTGCTGATGGGGTCAGCACGAGATATCTTTCATACCAAGGTGCAAACACTATTACGAACCTGGATTGATGAAATAGCAACTGTTTTGAGGGCAGCCGGATTAGATGAGACGCTGGCTCATGAGCGTGGGGAAGATGCTGCTATTGCCATTCAAGGCGCTCTGATTGTGGCGCAGGGTTTGGATGATGTGGCTCCTTTTGTCCGTGTGATGAAACAATTGCCACAACAACTGTGCCAAGATTTGTAGGAGAGTGATTACACGTCCGATTCCGTTTTCCCAGGGATTTCAGATCGGGGTGACAACTATATATTTACAACATCTACTGGGAAGCGATAGCCATTTGGTATGGCAATGAAAATATTACAGGTGTTGTTCAAATTTTCATCTGAGCATATCGGTTCATGAAGCCCTAAATGCTGACAGACAACATCCAAACTACTATCTCGCCGAGAACTTAGCAGCCAAAGTAACCTGCGGGTGCTGGCTGTTCCTTAGTCGATGGGATGGTGTTTCTTTTAATGAAAACTGATATCAAAGTTCCCAACCTTGAAGCTCTGGGATTCGGCTTTGGTTGGGTTGCGAGTGATTGTTAGTTAGCATCCCATTCCAACCAGCTTCACCGGGAGAAACTTTTTTGGCTTGAGGTAGTTCAGCCAGTATCTCAGCTATCAAGTCCTCAACTTTCTCATTATTTTTAAAAGCGATGACTACTGTATCGAGCGATCGCAAAAATTCTAAAGGTATTTGCTTGCTATCGCGTATACTCCAATACAATGTAGGTTTGCGCTTTTCTTTGTCAACAGTTGATTCTAAGGCAATGACAGAGAGAACTTCAATCGGGTCACTTAGTAGCACTGCTCTTTCTACTATGGCATTTGTAGCAATCCAAAAACTACCTTTTTTTGTCGGTTCAGAGTTCAGGGGAATAGCGGTGAAGTCACCTGTTGGTTCTAGCTGCTTGGCAAGAGTTGGAAGATCATCTAGCGTGCGTTCCACAAATATTGCTTGACCTGTTTGACTTGCATAGAGCCAACCCTTTTCATATAATTCTGTGAGCAGAGAATTGGGTAAATTGTACTGCTGGCTTAACTTTAGACGTATTTGCTCCCAGTTTGTTGGTTCTGGTATAGGCAAGGAGTTTGTTTGAGTAACTGCTGGTGTGGGATTTTCAACAGTTTGCTCCATCAGTTTCTTTGTGCGTTTGTCATCCTGTTTTGGAGGCACTGCTGGTGTGGGATTTTCAACAGCTTGCTCCATGAGTTTCTGGATACGTTTGTCATCCCGCTTAGGACTGTAGTTTACCCCTCGATGCTTTTGTAAACCAGGAAAGGTATATGCTTTACCGAGATGCGTACCACTAAAAGCCACACCATCAAGTTGGTAACTAATGCCTTTGACAATGCCTGTGCGAGTATAACCAACGCGGACATTAACACCTTGTTGTTGCGCTCGCTCTATTAACTCTGGCATAGTGGGATGGTCGTGGGTTGCTTGGTCGAGCGATCGCTGAAGTCTCACTCTAACGCTCTCCTCTCCAGTTCTGGCAAGTTGCCTACGTTCACCAGTAGTTGGACTGTGCTTATCTTTTTCCCAACTTGGTTGCACTGATTGTAAATTGTATTCCTGCTCCAACTTGCGAATTACCGCTTCACTTCTGCGATCGTCCCAGCTATCAGAAACTGTAGTGCCATCTAATTGAATGCGACTGGCAGCAATATGTATGTGTTCATGAGTCCGGTCAGTATGCCGCAGTACGACATATTGGTTCATATCAAAACCCATTGCTTGTAGATACTTTTGGGCGATTTCATCCCAAGTCTCATCATCTAAACTCTCTTTGTGGGACAAACTGAGAGAAGCATGATAAACAGCCCTACTCACCTTCGGGTTTAATCTTCGAGATATACCAAATTCAGCTGCTAGTTCGCGTGGGTTTGTTCCTTCCATATTCCCACCGATTTGTTTTGCTCCATCTTTGCCAAACAGGTAGTTTAGCAGTCCCCGAAAACTTTTACCTTTGATGTGCTTGCCAATCATGCTTCATCTTGTAAATCAGCGATTAAATCAATTTCAGCAATCTCTCGGCGCACCTGTTTCACCAAATCTCTTACCTGTGACAACAATACTCTATCTACGACCACAGGTTCTCCCATAAGTACTGAAGTATTGATTGCTTTAGCTATTTGGTTTAGGTTGTTGCCTATTTTCCCCAACTCCCAGTAAGTTTGACCTGCTACTTTGGTGACACGCCTGGGCAATCTATTTTTCAGAGTCTTGGCACGAAACAATTCACTCATAGTAAGATTATTTTCATCTGCCATTAACTGTGCTTTCTCGTATTCTGCCAAAGTCAGTCTAATGTCTATCCTGTGTGAGCGTTTTTGTCGCATTATTGATGCATTAGTCATTAGCTGTTTTAAGTTTGACGACTGCACTATCATTTGTCATTGACCAAACGGTTACTTCCGATTCTGGTTCAATACCAAGATGCGATGCGAGATAATGAAATGCGCTGCAATAGTTTTGGTTGAGTACTAAGGTAGTCAAGATAGCGTTAGGGATATTTTGATATAGCGAAATCGAGCGATCGCTTACGGCAAGGCGTAGCCCATCGCGCAATTAAAAAGCTAATCCGTCCAAACCTTGCAGAAATTTTCCAGGCTGAACTCCTAGAGAGAATTTTCGTATCATCTTCCCCTCTATCACGGTGGTTGACCTACTTAGGTAGGGGAACCGTGAAAAGAGGGCAAGTTTGTTGCCGCACCTGGGGGTGCGTTTTTTCTCCCCAGAAAAAATGTCCGGACAGCAACATAGCTTGCTACTCACCAAAGGTTTTTTTGGGCTACTCAAATTAAAAACATGAGTGGCATTGAGTTGGCATTGAGTTGGCATTTAAGTGGAACTGAGTTGGGATTTTTTGACCATTTTATTGTCAATAAGCTTAGTTCTTGATAAGAAGAATATATACATAATGTATGCAGTGGCGTTGAATTGGCACTCAATTGGGATTGAATTGGCGTTTAAGTGGCGCTTAAGTGGCGTTGAATTGGCATTTGAGTGGCGTATTTTTGAATTCAATAGCATAAAAATAACTACTTGAGAAAATGCAGCAAAAAAATAACCAATGGGCTAATTTTTTGCCTTATAAAAATGGTCAGTGGGTAGATTGGCATGATTTATATTTGCACTTAACTTAAAGGAAAGCTTTTAGGTAAACCACAGTCAATGTCAAACTTGATAGTCAGTTTTGACCCTGGTGCTTCCTTGACCAAGATTGTTTACGAACTAGCAACTGAAGGCAAACCATGTTTGATGACAATGGAACCAGAGATGCTGAAGTTGCCTCAAAGTTCGATTGACGCTTATATGTCGAGTCGCAAGGGTCTAGAATCTCCTAAACCAGCAGATGAAGCCTGGGTGTCAAGTCCTGCAAATGGTGATACACAATGTACGGTAGTTGGATTCCTGGCACAGCAGTTTTCAGCATCTGCCAGACTCGATAAGCTCAAGTACGAAACCTCAATTCACAAAGCCTTGGCGGTTATTGGTGCGATCGCTCAACACAACAAATTGCCTAACAGGTTTTCACTATCACTGACTTCACTACTGCCCTATGGTGAATATCAAAATCGCCAAGCATTTGAGCAACAGTTGCAGTCTGCACTCAAGGATTTTAGGTTTCGGGGTCAAAGGTTGCGGGTGAAACTGGAGAGATTCGAGTGCTTACCCGAAGGTGCGGGATTGGCAACGATTCGTCAACGCCAGAATGGTAAAGAATGGTTTAATGCTCAAACCATTGCAGTGCTGATGTTCGGGCATCGCAACACCAGCCTTCTATTATTTGAACGGGGCAAGATGACGGCGGGTTACACCAATGGGCTGGGCTTTCACCAAATGGTAAAGCGAGTAATTGAGCGCACATCTGGACAGGATGCCACTGCTTTGACCTCTGCCATCTATGCAGCCGGTTCAGATATCACGGCTGATAACCAAGCAATTCGCGCTCTAGTCAAAAGCAGAGAACCTAAAAATATTGATTATGAATTGCAGATGATTGTTAATGCCATTGCTACTGCTAAAGCTGAGTATTGGTCTAGGCTTTACGATTGGCTGGAATCAACTTTACCTGCGGTGAACGAGGTGATTTTGAGTGGTGGTGCAGCATTGTACTTAGAGCAAGAGTTACAAGACTGCTTTCAAGAAATTTCAACTTATTGGGGTGCTGACTTACAGCAACAGGTACAAGAAGTATTCAAGGATAAAAGTAATGATTATTGCCGTACTTTCCGGGAACAGGAAGCTTTGTCGTTTAGGTTGATTGATGCGTTTGGTTTGTTTATGCGGTTTAGAGCGCAAATCGAGAAGGTAGCATGACTACAAATAAAAAACAACCCAAAAATAATGACAATAATAGACAACCCAATAGTAGCGGTAGTCGCAGACTGCCTGAACGAACTGATACTGACAGACAAAGACAATATAAAAATTTGACTCTTCGGCTTCGTGCTTACTCAAATACTGTTGATGCAAAGCTAATTATATATTTGCAAAAAGGAAATGGGGTCAGTACTAGCAAAGAGATGGTGTTACAGGCATTACGAATGTGTTGGTTGCCTTTAGCATATCAAGCTCAAGCAAATGCGGATGTAGAAATTAGTGATAAAGAGGTGCGTCAAGTAGGGTTAATTTGTTGTCATGCCTTAGAGCAACATTTGGCCTATTTGCGAATGGAATTAGGATTACCACATAAATCAAGTGATGTTTTGCCTGTACCTCTCAGCACTATGACCAATCCTCAAACCCTTGCTAATATGTTCGGTCTAGAAATTGGTAATAGCGATGGTATTGATGATGAGAATGATAGTAATGCTAGCTCTAAAGGTAAAACTAAAGGCAATGGCAGTAGTAATAGTGACAACCAGCCAAAACACAAAATAGATTCTGATTCCTTCATTCCTGGTGAGGGGTCTTTCTATGATGAAACAGACGATATGTTTGAGAATATTTAAGTATTTATTAATGCACATTTAGTCAAATCAAAAAGGAGATTTAAAATGGCAGCAATTCACTTCATGGATGGTGAAAAAGGTGGAGTTGGCAAGTCTTTGTTTGCACGGGTTATGGTGCAATACTGCATTGACAATAAACTCTCTTATGAGTTGGTAGAAGCAGACCAAAGTAATCCAGATGTGGGCGCATTTTACCCAGATAATCATAAAATAGCAGTTTTTAGCGAATCAGAGCGTAAAGCTTACGATGCTGATGAAATTTTTAATTTAGCACTAACAACTTCTGTCATTGTCAATTTACCTGCTCAAGTATACCCAGCAGTAACTGATTGGATTGAGCGTAATCAAATCCTAGAACTTACTGGGAAAAATAAGGTCAAAATATACAAATGGTTTGTTTGTAGTGGTGGATATGACAGCGTTCAATTATTTATGCAATCTCTAGAACGCTTTGAAAACAAAGTCAAGCATATCTTTGTACGCAATTGTGGTTTATGCGATGACTGGAAACACGTAGATGGACGTAAGGATTTACAGGATTTAATCAAAGCTTATAAAGTAGCTGTCATCAATTTTCCTAAGTTCAGCTATCGAGAACGGGATATACTTGATGCCAATCAGATAAATTTTTCTGCGGCTAGAGATTATGGAGAGTTAGGTGTATTGGGTAAGCAGCGATTACACAGTTTTCTCAAAAAAGCTTCTGACGAAATTGAGAAAGCTAAAATCTGGAACCTTCCGGCAGCTTCAATTACTTCCCCAACAGAAAAAGTTGATGATGCTAATGTCAACGGCAAAGTTGCTACCAAGAAGTAATGTGACATCCTCCACATACCTGCTTATCAGGTAGGTGTGGGCTTCTTAACCTCGCGATTAAGCATTCCTACGCCGCGCCACTTATCTAGGCATTGCACCCCCGACAGTACGACTTCACAGGCAATTTCTTTCCCCGATTGTCCATCGGTACTATTTATCGATTCCAACCCTCTCTGTAACAGTACTTGTGCCGCAGCACGATCTCTAGTTGTTTGATACCCACATTCACAACAGGAATGCCGTCTCTCCGAGAGCAGTTTTTTGCCAGTATGAGTGCCACAGTTGGGACAGATTTGAGAACTGTACTTGTGGTTCACCTTAGCAAAATATTTACCTCTTTTCCAGCTAAAAGCAAATACAGATATGAGTAATTCTCACACTGAAGAACTCGATTTAGACGATGAATTTTTGGATTCAGTAGCCGCTAGAGGCAAAGGACTGAGCCAAATTCCTTACCCAACTTTATTAGATTTAGCCATTCGAGGTAAAGATGATTCATTTAAAGCTAGGGTTTGGGAAATAGTAGTCCAAACTGGACTAGACCCTGATGACCCAGCATTTCTGATGATGATTGCTACTGGCAGGCTACAAGTGCTGTTGGAAGACAATCCCAAAGAAATGGAAGCAATGTTTGACCTGTGGCAAACGCAGCTTTATGACCATCTCCAGACATATGAAAAGGCAGCAGTAAAAGGTCAGCAAAAAGCGATCGCTCAGTCAGTGGCGGCATTAATTAGGCGTACTGAATTTGAGCGTGCTATTCATTCAGTTCCCTCTCTAATTGCTGCGGGAATACTGCTATTAATTGCAGCTGGAGTAGGCGGACTGGTAAGTATAGGTGGAATGTCTTGGTATCAATCCAGTCATCTAGATCCTGCCGGGCCACGCCAACTGACCCAAGAGGAAGCCAATGCTTTGGAATGGGCAACCAGTAATGAAGGTAAGTTTGCTCACAACCTAATGCAATGGAATCAAGATTTACTCAGTCGTGACCAAAACGGTCAACTTTCTTGTGCTAAGGATGTCAAGCGTTTGGGGGTAACACTGGAAATTGGAGCAAGTAGCAGAAAAGCCTCATCCGGGTTCTGCACGTTATGGACATCACCTAGCAATCAACGCCAGTTTGTATCTAAACCGCGTCTACCTTGAAAACCATAGTTTTTTGGAATTAGAGTAAAGCTCAGAACTCAAGCCACAACCGAATAATACACTCTCCTTAAAAACTCCAGGTTTCAAAATGGGCAAAGTTTAAGTTAAAAAATTAGTTGTCAATTTCTCAATCGTAGAAGAGGATTCAGCAGATGTTTACCTGCAAAGTTAACTGGCTTTGGCTGCTAGTAATAGGAGGTATAATTACAGCTTGTACCCCTGCTACTGTAAATGTCAGTGGCAAGGATGAGAAGAATACGACTCAAGCTCAAGCTCAAACTGTGCCTGATTATCCACCGATGTATGACGTGGATGTTAAAGTTTGTGGCAACATTATTGCCCCTCTCAAGGATGGAAAACGTTGTGTAAATCAACAATTGCGTTTGTGGGGGCCAGTAGGAGAGGCAAAATTAGCTCGTGCTGGTATTTCTCTACCATCAGTTTCTAGCGTAGAGCATAAATTAGCGATCGCCTCGAAAGGCTGTTATCCTGTTTATTCCCAACCTGACCAGCAGCAGTTTTATTGGGCTAATTCCATTATTCAAGTCAACAGGGGAGGAACTGCACCCACAGTTGAAGTCAAGCCAACTCAACTTTCAAACCAGCAGATTAATGAGTTAATGACTAGTAAACTTTCCAGTCGGACAATTACAACATTTGGTGGGGTGGGGTGCGAACCTGCATCTTCGGTAAAATAAAGCTTTTACGGTTGAGGGTGGGTGGGCAAAAAAGTTACCCCACATTTTAGTGGGGCTACTGTGAGAGCCAGCAGGTAATTATGAAGCTTCAGCCCATCTAGCTGTACGTTGTTGTTTATGAGCTTTGCGCCGCTCCCGTACTGCATCCAAATCTTTCAGTCCATACAGACGTTTGGCGTATGCTAGTAGTTCATTGATGGGAGTTTCGCTATAGTCCTGGCGAAAGTGAATGTTATGTTCGTTCCAATCAAACTCTTGCTGATTAAAACGTGCTTGAGCAGCAAGTTCTCTGCCTGATTCCTCACGTAAAACTTCCAGTACCATTAATCGCACTTTATCCTGATATCCTACTACCTGATCCAACGCTTTTGTTTGTTGCTGATTACGAGTCATTTGATTATCCTTTGATTAACGAATTACTAAATCTCACCTAGACAGCATCGACAGATGCCTTCTGACTTAGAGTTCACTTTTGAATCTCTTTAATTCAGCAGCAATCGCTGCATTCAATTCTGTTTTTTGGATGCGGGTGGGCGGGAAATAGAATGCCCCGAATTAGATAATTCAGGGCATCGTAATTAATCGTCAATTTCTATATCTTCGTCATCTTCATCTTGTTCAAAATCGTCATTTATCAAGTCATCAGAGTTGCTACTTAAACTATTGAGTCCATCCATACGTTTAGACCGAGCAGCTTTATGAGAAGCACGTCTATCTCGTATTTCATCAAGATTATTCAAGCCGTAAAGTTTGCGGGCATAATTCACCAGTTCTTTTAATGGTGTATTTACATAGTCCTTACGGAAGTGGGAATTGTGTTTGTCCCAATCAAACTCTTGTCCGTTAAATCTGGCTGCTGCTGCTAATTCTCTTCCTGATTCTTCCCGCAATACTTCAATTACCATCAGGTGTACTTTTTCCTGATAAGTCATTACTCGTTCTAAAGCAGGAATATGCCTTTCAACTTTGCGTGCTGGTTTAGCAGTTTTGCGAGCGTTAGCGTTAACCATGAGAATTACTCCTTGATATTTAGTATTTTTCTCATAGAAACAGCATCGAAAGATGCAATTCGCTCCATTTTCAATTCTTTATTCTGCAAAAAAATAACCTGTATTGTTTGAGGCAATACATGGTTATTTTGGGTTATTATTCTGTAAATTACTGAGAATAAGTCGGAATTATTTACTCGTCTTCATCTTCTTCATCTAATTCGTCATCTTCATCTAAATCCTCGTCGAGTTCATCTTCGATATCCTCATCCTCCTCATCTTCATCCAGGTCTTCGTCCAGTTCATCATCTAAATCGTCAAGTTCTTCCTCTTCCTGTTCTTGGAAAGAATTACGACGTTCCAGAGATGCACGGTTGAATTCAACTAAATCTGCTATTGCTTGCTCTGGGTCAGTGCTAATAGTGTCGTAGAGCATACTCATGAAAATTGCCACTACTTCTGGTGCATATTTGAGTGCATCTGGTTGTCCAAACAATTTAGTAAATAATTTGGTATTCCATTTCTGCCAATCAAACTTTTTGTTACCACCTTTCTTTTTCACCTGAGCAGCAATGTCAAGTCCGAGTTTTTCACGGGCTGCATGACCTATTTTAGTTGAAACACGCGAATCCCGTAGCTGCAATTTAACGCCGTATTCTTTGAAGATTAGGTTCCGCAATTCCTTCAACAATGCTAATGCCTCTTCTTGTGGTGAAGCATTTGCTACCTTTGATTTAGTTGTAGCGGATGTGCCATTAGTTTTGGCAGATGTTTTAGCATTAGCTCCATTGCGATTGTTGTTATTGGTTTGAGCTTTAGCGATTCCTTCGGAGCGCTTTGCGTACGCCATTTTACAGCTTCCTTTAATCAAGTAAATTTTTCACCTCCTTGCCGCAATCGCGGCTTTCACATCCATTTCATTTCAATTTCATTTTTTTGCGATTTCAAACCTGTCTTTGCTGCGACGACAAATTTATACTTTGGAATTAAGAGATAAAGAAACGCACTAGGAGCAGTTTCCGAAATTAACGCTGTGCTGGAGGCGATCGCTCTTTTTTACACAAGAAATATAGCCAACCAGTTAGTAATAATTATCCGTGTGGCTAAAGCACCAGTAATAAATTTGCTCTAAAAGGGAAAAGTAAGTTGTTAAAGTCAGATTTATGAAATTGATAACAGACTGGCCTGCTCTGGCTGACCAAAATACTCCAATTGTGGCTGTGGAGTATCATACGCCTGACAGAATACAGATATTACAGCAGTTTTACCATTGGGGTGAGGAGCGGTCTTTGTCAGTCTTTGTCTGGAATCCTGGTTACTGTGGACTACAGAAATTAATTCAACATCAAGGTCAGTACATCTTACAGTCAACTGACAAAGGTAAAAACGGGGACATTATTCAGTATCTTCTGGAGGAATACCAACCAGGCATTTATTTACTGGAGGGAGTGCTAAATGAGGATGATGGTAGCAAAATAAGTCAAAAACGTAGCTATCAATTACTCAATGGCTGTCATCAAACTCTCTGGAGTCAGCAACATCATTACTGGGTGTTATTAGAAACTTACGTTCAACTATCTCTAGAATTACAGCCTTTTATTCCTGTACTGTCAAATCCACTTCCAGACCAACAGCAGGTGCAGATGGTTGTAGAGCAGTTTTGTGATACCTGGGTTGGGCATAGTCATTCCCGGCTTCAGCAGTTTGCGGAGTGCGATCGCCTATGCCCCACCATACCCCATCACCATTCTTGGTTAAAGACAACAGAAAAAACAGAAGCGCTGCAATTGCTCTTACGTGCCTGTCAGGGTTTACCCATAGGCGAGATAAATATGCTACTACAGCAATATCTGCGTTTTGCAGAGCAGATTGAGGAAATTGCCCAATTAGTGCTAAAGCATAAAGTTAGCAAACTGCGGGGACGGGGTTTAGAGTACATTGCTCAACCGGATGTACCTTCAGCCGGGGGATTAGATTTGCTGGAGAAAAGGTTGGAAACTATTACCTGTCTACTTCAACCTAAAGCAAAGCAATATGGATTAAAGTTTCCCACTGGGATGCTCTTATGGGGACCACCGGGTACTGGTAAAAGCCTTTCTGCCAAGTTAGCAGCGAAGAAAATGGGATTACCATTGTTAGCAGCTAATTGGGGTGTACTACTGGGTGATTCTCATCCCGACAGAGCATTAAAGGAGTTTATTGCTTTGGTGACTTCCCTTGCTCCCTGTGTACTCTACTGGGATGACTTTGATAAAGGTTTTGCTGGCTGGGACTCCAATGCAGATGGAGGTGTGGCACGGCGGCTATCTGCTGCTTTACTGACTTGGATGCAAGAGCATCAAGAGCCAGTTTATACCATTGCTACTGTCAATCGCTTGTCAATGCTACCTGCGGAATTAGTGCGCCGTTTTGATGATATCTTTTTTGTGGATTTACCCCATGAAGGGGCAAGATATGAAGTTTTCAATCTACATCTAGCTAAGTATTTTCCAGCATTTCGAGACAATAACTCACCTTGGAGCGATGACCAATGGCGTAGACTGTTGGCTGAATATCGCATTTGCAGTCCGGCAGAAATTGGTAATGCAGTCCGTCGTTGTGCTGAGGAGGCTTTTCATCAAGGTAGACCAGGGGAAATTGAGTTTGAGGATTTGCTGAAACAGCGACAAGAATTCATACCAGCTATGGAGCGAGAGTCAGAACAGATACAGGCAATTCGCAATCAGGCTATTTATGCTAAACCTGTGGCTAGTCAGGATGTTTCTCGATTTGCTTATCAGCACCGAGAGTTATTTGGGTAATCATTTTGGCAACAAAAAAATGAGTGAGAGGCTCGTCCACCACAAATAAATTAGGAAGCTTCTCGACTCGCCAAAAAGCCTAGCCTCAATTAGCCTAATGTAATTTTTGAAATTCAGCTTGTGTCGGATTTTGAAATCCGACATTTATTAAAATTTTCAAACTTATGTTTGTCGGATTTTAAAATCCGACAAATCATTGATATACTGCGACTAAGTTTGAGTAATTTTTATGAAACAGATAGTTCTTGCGCTCCTGGCTAATGCTGGTGGAGTAGGTAAGTCTACCATTAGCACACATATTGCCTATGAAGTAAGTAAGCGGGGTTATACAGTAGCTATGTTAGATTTAGACCCCCAACGTTCATTGGATGTGTTTTGTGGTTTGTCCCCAGCCGAAGCAAATTTAACTACAGTAGAGTTACTGTCTAAGGATTTTAAAGGTGATTGGTCATTAGTACCAGTTTGGGATTCCAAAGTTGAGGTGTATCAAGGACATCCCTTGTTGGCTGAAATAGCTAATGAATTGGTGATCAGAAAACGTGGAGAATACAGTTTAGCAGACAAACTAAATAAATATTCATTACCTCATAACTTAATTATTTTGGACTGTCCTGCAACTTTGGGTATGCTAAATGTCAATGCTTTAGCTGCTGCTACTCATGTTTTAGTTCCAGTACAGTTAGAAATGAAAGCTATTTCTGGTTCGGCAGAGTTAGTTGAATGGTGTATTTCCACAAGTGACGAGTTACAACTTGAACCACGTCCACCAATTTTAGGGTTTGTTCCCAGTATGTATAACGAAGTAGTAGCTATGCATAGGCAATACCTAGCACAGTTACCTGCAATTGCTGAGAGATTAGGGATAAAGTTATATCCAAAAATTCGGAGTTCTAACGAGTTTAAAAATGCTAGTGCCTATGGATTACCATTGCACAAGTATCGTCCCAAGCATCCTGCTTGCAAAGATTTCAAATTAATTGTTGATGATGTCATTGCATTAATTAAGGAAAAATAATGGCAAAAGCATTACCGCAAATAGGCGATAAATTTAAAGGGGCAGTGCAGAAAACCGATCAAGAACAAAGAATTACGGATTTACAAGCTGAAGTAGAAAGGTTGCGTGCATTGCAATCACCAGAATTAGAGGCAGAAATCGCCAAACTACGCGAACAATTGCAAACGCAAACAGGTGAGATTGCTATTGATACCGGTTTAATTGACCCTAACCCTAACCAGCCAAGACAAACAATTACACAAGAGTCTATTCAGGCAAAAGCGAGATTACTAAAAAAACATGGGCAGATTACACCAGTTATTTTAGTTCCTCAAGATAACGGTCGTTATATGCTCTTGGACGGACAGTTACGTTGGGAAGCAGCAAAGCTATTAGGATGGGAGACTATTCGGGCCTTAATCGTACCTCAGCCACAGGATTTAGACCAATCATCGTTATTGACTTTTTTAGGTTTTGAAGATTTAAATCCACTCGATAAGGCAGAAGCAATATTTAAAGAGATCACCAAATCAACTGGTTTAGAATTGGATGAGGTTGCTACAACTCTTGGTGCTGTACTTAAGCGGCTTGAACGTAATAATCAAGTAAAGGAACTAACAAAATTATTAATTGCCAGTAGTGAGGAGCAACAACAAGGTTTAGAAGTACTGGATATTAATAACGAAGAGCAAGCTTTATTTTTAGTGTTCTTAGAATTTGGGTTGAATCCTGCTTCTGTTAAGTCCAATCTTTTACCAATGTTATCTTTGCCAGAAGATTTAAAAAAAGCAATTCGTCATCAAGAACTGAAAGGCGCTCACGCATTGGCATTAGCAACATTGTCATCAAAAATATTGAAAATTTCCGAACAAGAGGCAGCTATAGAACGAATCAAAGCAACAGAACAGGTATTAAAAGAAAGTTTAACTGTACCTGAGACACGCGATTTAGTTAAGAACATTAAAGCTAAGTATTTAACATCAGAACAATCAGAATCGAAAGAAATAAAGGCAGTTATTCAAAAAATCAGTAGTGGATTATCTGAAATAACTTTAGCTAATGCTAGTCGTGAACAACTTGAATCTTTACAAGAAATCTTGTCACAGAAATTAAATGAAATTGGTAAGTTAATCGGATAAAATTTTGTTGTTATTTGAACTATGGTAGTCAAGGTAAGCGCATCTCAAATGTTATTGACAAGCCGGTTTAGACTCCTCGTCAAGCTGAGGTAAAAGTCGCGTAGCCATTGTTACTTAGTTGTTAACAGAATTTTCCTTCATCAAACTCAAAACTGACTTCTAGTTTTCTTAGCAGCTCACTCGATAATACTTCTCCAAGCATTGCAACAAGCCTTTTTAAACTGGAGTCAAGTAAGTCTGCCGTCTTAAAGACTCTAACACTGCATAGGCAAAGCGATCTAGTACTTCACCAAATCGCAAACGCATTTCTCGTTTGCGGATTTGTAGCAGTTGGCGATGTACCTATCGATTCAAAGTCCACAACGTCATGCATAAAGGTAATGGCTGACCGTTCCTTGAGCGCTGAATTTTCTTGTTGAAGATTCTATAGCTGCACTAATCGCTTCTCTATTTTCTACTCGTATTGTGTAATACTTAGTAGTCGTTCTGAGAAATTCCATGTATTACGTGGATGATTGGCATGATTTTGTCTCGTAATACATGGTGTGGCATAAATTTTAATTATTTTGCAACGTAGCTGTCAGCAATTACAGCTACTTACGCCATAGCTTTCGCCATTTGACGACAAGAATCCGCACAGCGACGGCAAGATTCGGCACAGCGTTTACAGTGGTCGCTATCGTGTTTCTCGCACTCACTGGCACAGCGATCGCAAGCTTCAGCACAGACTCCGCACATCTGAGCATGAAGAGCCGAATTGCGGGACATAAAACGGGCACACAGAGCGCAAGTATCAGCACAGTCTCGGCACAGCTTGATACATTGAGCCATCATCTGTACCATATTGCCACTTAAACAGGCATCGGCACAGTTTTCGCAATCACGTAGGCAATCAAAGCAAGCCTCTATGCAACTTTCAAGCAAGGATTGGTGAGATTGGGTTGTCGTCATAATTATACCTCCGATTTCAAGTCATCAATTTCACATGAGACAGTATTTATGCCTCTGCGCCCTCAGATTAAAAAATAACTAATCTGCTTGCGTCTACCTAATGGCATGAATAATATTTATTACTAATTACATAGACTAATTTCATGCTGATTTCATTTGAGTATGCATGATTATTTTTTAATTAAAACTCCAAGAATTTCATATTAATTTCATCAGTATGTGAAAAGGTAAAAATATAAATGAATAAAAACAGAGTTAATAATTTATGAGCTTTGATTATGACCTTTTTGTAATTGGCGCAGGCCCTGGAGGTGTTGCTGCCGCTAGACAATCTGCTGCTCATGGTGCTCGTGTGTTAATTTCCGAACGCGACCAAGTAGGCGGTACATGTGTAATTCATGGCTGTATTCCTGAGAAACTGATGGCATATGCTGCTAGTTTTTCCCACGTTTTTGAAGATGCCGACGAATATGGTTGGGATAAAGTGAGTGACCGCATTGACTGGCATAAATTTATGGTAGCTAAAGACCGAGCAATTAAACATCTGAGTAAATTGCATATTCAGCATCTTGAAGAAGCAGGGGTAGACCTAATTTGGGGACGAACAAAATTTGTAGATTCTCATACTTTGGATGTTGGGGGTCGCCAGATTACTGCTAATAAAATATTAATTGCTGTAGGTGGAGAAGCTGTAAAACCAGAAATTCCAGGAATTGAATATGCTATTACTACACGTCAGATGTTTGAAATAAAGCAGCAACCGGAGCATATTGCCATTATTGGTAGTGACCAGATAGCAGTGAAGTTTGCTGGCAGCTTGAACGGTCTGATTTCAAAAGTTACTTTAATAGTAACCGAGGAGCGTATTTTACCAGATCGAGATGAAGATATTAGAGCTACAGTACAGCAAAGTATGATAAAAAATGGTATTCAAATTTTCTGCAATACTGTTGTTGAAAAAATTGAAAAAAATAAGGACTGTTTATGTTTGAGTTTGTTAGGAAATAAACAAGATGCTCTAACTGTAGATACCGTTCTTTGCGCCATAGGTCGAGTTCCTAATTTAAGTGGTCTTGATTTAGAAAAAGCAGGTATTCAAGTCAAACAAGGAGCGATCGCAGTAGACGAGTATAGTTGCACTAACCAGTCCAATATTTTTGCTGTCGGAGATTGCACCGACCGACCCCATTGGACTCCTGTTGCCATTGCCACAGGTCGTGCTTTTGCCGACACGGTGTTTGGTAATCAACTCCGAACTGTGAATTTAGAGTGCATTCCCTCAGTACTTTCTTCTCGACCTGAAGCAGCTACGATTGGTTTGACTGAAGCCCAAGCGCGTGAAAAATTTGGGGAATCAATACACTGCTATTCTCAAAGGTTTCAACCTCTTTTTGATACCATTGCTGAACCAGAACAGAAAACTCTCATTAAATTAGTAGTTGATACTAAATCAGATAAGGTACTCGGCGCTCATATGGTTGGTGAATACGCTGCTGAGATTATTCAATGTCTTGGACTTGCTATTCGGACAGATATTACTAAAAAAGATTTTGATGCAACAATTGGTATTCATCCTTCAGCTGCGGAAGAATTTTTTACCTTACGCTAACTTCTGCTAATTATAAAGCCAAAACTCTTTGAGAAGATACGCTTTTGAAGAACTAGCTTATTGTACATTCCAAGGTAAATATGCGCTCCAAATCAATTTTATGGATAGTTTTACTAGTACTAACTCTAGGATTAGTGCTATTAACTCCTCGTTTGGGAGTAAGTCAGAAATCACCTGATTATCTTGAGAGAATTCCTAATTCTATTGCTCAAAACTCACCTTTACCTCAGCCTGCGATCAACTCAAATATGCCCAGCATGAATATGTCTGGCATGAATGAGGCAAACTTCAAAAGTTCTGCTTGGATTGATACTGTTTTGATTGTTTGGTTTAGTCTGACAGTTCTCTCAGTAATTTATGTAGCCTGGGATGCGTTCACTAGTAATCCTGAACTAACTGTAATGAAGTGGGGATGGTTGTTAGTGACTCTTTACACAGGAGTAATTGGTGCGGCACTGTACATTCTGTCTTGTAAAGAACCAGTCCCAATGCAGCATGAGGAGTTTGTCAAGCCATTGTGGAAACAGACTGTTGGTTCGACAATTCATTGTTTAGCTGGTGATGCAACGGGAATTATCGTTGCTGCCGCAATTACCATGACCCTTGGACTACCCATGTGGCTTGATGTGATTTCTGAGTATCTTTTCGGCTTTGCCTTTGGGCTGTTTGTTTTTCAATCTTTGTTTATGAAAGATATGCTGGGTGGGTCATATCTCAAAGCTGTCCGGCGTTCTTTTATACCGGAATGGCTCTCAATGAATGCGGTGATGGCAGGAATGATTCCAGTAATGGTCATCCTGATGAGCCGTGATATGACAGCGATGGAGGCAACCTCAATTCGGTTCTGGGGCGTGATGTCTTTGGCAACTTTAGTAGGATTTATAGTTGCTTTTCCCGTCAATATGTGGCTAGTTGCTGTTGGTCTAAAACATGGCATGGGAACCGTGCGCGCATTAGGTAAAGGTGGTCACAGTTTAGCTGCTGAAAGAGAAGGAATTACAGCAACTTCCGATAAAGTGCCTGCATCCAATGCTGATACAGACCAAATTATGGAAGGAATGTAACCATGAAAACCCGTCGAAATATAGAGATGAATTCTTCTGCTGCCGATTCGCACGCGGGTATGGTGATGAAACCCAAAGCTACGCGATCGCAACTTCTAGCTGTGACGCTGTTAACACTATTAGCTTTAGCATTTGGTGTTTTCATCGCCGCACTCTACGGCAACTTTACCATGAGTGCTAGGAATATGCAGCCTGAGTCAATGCCAGGAATGAATATGGGCAACCAATCCATGCCTGGGATGAATATGAATAACGACAACAAGTCAATGTCTGGCATGAATATGGGTGGCACCAAATTTCCGACTCCAGTATCATTGCTACCACCTGCACCTATGAGTAGTGTCACTCAAATGAATGGTTTAGTCATGCCCCCAGGAATGATTATGACCTCTGATATGAGTATGGAAGCAATGGCAGACATGGCAGCAGTAGACTTGACAAAAATAGCCTACACTGCGCCCATTGATGCACGAGGGGATCAGACTCTAACACCTAAACTAGAGAATGGTGTGAAAGTATTTAACCTTGATGTTTCTTTGATCAAATGGAATATCCTACCAAATGTTCAAGTAGCTGCTTATGCTTTCAACCGTCAAGTTCCGGGGCCGCGGATTCGAGTTACTGAAGGCGATCGCGTCCGGATTGTAGTCAAGAACAACTTACCAGAATCAACCACAGTACATTGGCATGGCATGATTTTACCCAACAACATGGACGGGCCAGCCGATGTTACCCAAAAGCCAATTGCACCTGGTGCGAGCTATATTTACGAGTTCACTGTTAAGCAAGCAGGCACTTACTTTTACCACTCTCACAAAGATGTAGACCGCCAGCAAACTTTAGGGATGTACGGTGCGTTAATCATCGATCCCAAGAATAAACCAAAAACTCCTGCCTACGATCAAGACGTTTTGGTTCAGCTTCAGGAGTGGACAGTAAAGCAAGGCTACACCTTTCCAGCAATGCCGATGGAAGGGCTAATGCCTAACTTCTTCACAATTAATGGTAAAGCTTATCCCTCTACTGAAACAATCAACGCTAAAATTGGTCAAAAAATCCGCCTCCGCTTTATTGGTTCAAATAATGCCTTCATCCACCCAATGCATATTCATGGCGGCCCATTCAAAATTATTGAAACAGACGGTAATCCTCTACCCGCCGTTGCCCAAATAGAAAAAGACACTATCAATGTAGCTCCCGGTGAACGCTACGACGTAATTTGGACAGCTCGCGATCGGGGTAAGTGGTTGCTGCACTGTCATATTGCTCATCATGCAACAAACGACAACGTTGAGGTGGAAGGTGGGGGTGGCTTAACAATGATTATTAACGTTACCTAAATTAAAGAAGCTTTACTGACCGAAAGAGCTAGTTCAGAACTGCACCTTTCCAGTACGAGACTTTATACTCCTCTATAAACCAAACTCTTGTTTGAGTTGAACAACCCAAGCTTTAATTCGTTCATTCGTTAAGTCAGACTGATTATCTTCATCAAGCGCTAGACCTACAAATTTACCATCGCGGACGGCTTTAGATTCACTAAATTCATAACCATCTATTGACCAATAGCCAACTGTTTCACCACCCTTTTCTGAAATTTTTTCTGACAAAATCCCTATTGCATCTTGAAAGCTATCAGGATAACCAACCTGATCCCCTGCTCCAAAATAAGCAACTTTTTTGCCACTAAAGTCAATGTTATCTAGCTCATCATAGAAATCTTCCCAATCACTTTGCAATTCACCAATATTCCAGGTAGGGCAACCGATGATGATATAACTGTAATCCTTAAAATCATTTGGTTCAGCTTGTGAAATGTCATTTAACGTTACTACGTCTTCTCCACCAAATTCCTTTTGAATTGTTTCCGCTTCAGTTTGAGTATTTCCTGTTTGAGTGCCGAAAAATAAACCAATATTAGCCATTCTCCCTCCTTAATTTTCCTTGTAGTGATTGTTTTGCGTTGTGTTTATGCGGTCACTACTCTAGTTTGAAGCCGCTGTCGTATCTGCGTACTATCACTTTATACTAAGCAAAAGGGTAAATAATTTATGCTATCGCCATACACATCTGATGACAAAACTTTCTCGCCTCAACTTAAGAGGTTCCAAGGTTAAACTTCATCTTCCTAATGGCATGATTGTAATTTATTTCCAACGGCTGATAATTATTTCATCCTAATTTCATCTTGATATGTATATATAGATGTTTGAGTATTTTCTCAAGAATGTTTAATCTAAATTTAGAAGTAAATGAAAAATATATAATTATCAATAGCACATTTTTGATTTATTTATAATAAATTTTAATTACATTAGTAACTTATATAAATAAATATTTGTTAACACAATATATTTTAATAAAAATATAGATGATTAGCTTAAAATTATAGTTAGATTTATAGATTTATAAAAAAGATATAGAAAAAGCAAATGCCAAAAAATAATAATTTTTTGCTATTATTAGTTCACAAAATTACTAAGATAACTGTTGAGAAAACATACTATCTAAATCCAGCTAAAGTTCTCCTGCTAAAAAAAGTGAAGTTTAAGTGGGGAGCGACAATTGTTGGAATATTGACTACAGTTTTGTTAATTGTTCTTTGGCAAGGATTTAACACTCGCAAAACCTCTAGCATTTCTGACTACACTCCGCCTTTAGCAATGAAAGAAGGCGATCCTTATATTCGGGCATTAATGCGAACTATTACAGCTAGTGAAGCTCTAGATTCTAACCCTTATACTTTACTTTATGGTGGTAAGCATTTTTCCGATCTCAGCCGTCATCCCAATCAATGCATAACAATTGTTTCTGGCCCTCATAAAGGCGAGTGCAGTACAGCTGCTGGTCGTTATCAAATCCTTACAACTACCTGGCAAGAAAAAGTTAATAAGTACCACAAATTCTCCAAGTCTCTAAGTATAGCTCCTGAGAGTTTCGAGCCACAAATACAAGATGAGGTAGTATATGCATGGCTCAGTGACCATCATGCTTGGAGAGCAGATATTACAACTCTTTTGAAGCAGAAAAAACTTAATCAGGTTTTACAGATATTGTCCGGTACTTGGACAAGCTTAGGATATGGTACAGAGAATAATCAAGTCACGCCTTTGCTATCACAGGTTTATCAGCGAGTCTTAACAGAGGAATTGACATTAACCAAAACAAGAGAAGAACTTAGCAAAAAAGAAGCAAGATAATAATTAGAAAAAAAGAACAAAGATAGCTTGGATCAGGTAAAGTAATGAGTTAATAATTTATGTACCTTTATTCACTTTATGAAACTGCGCTGTTGTTACCAATGGTGTTTTTTGTACCTGTATTTCTAATAATTCTGGTATGGTTACAAACCTATAACCACGCTGTTTAAGTGAAGCGATAATTTGTGGTAAAGCCTTAACAGTGCGTGAGCGATCGCCACCACCATCATGCATCAGTACTATGCCACCAGGTTTCGCGTCCTTCAACACATTATTGACAAGTTTTAGATACTGGAGGACGGCGATAGTTGATCGAATCATCTGACCACATGAGAACAGCGTAATTATTCTTTTGAGCGTAATCAGCTACACCATTGTTGAGGATGCCATAAGGCGGACGAAACAGAAAAGTTTTTACTCCCATAATTTGGTAAATAGCTGTTGCGGTGGACTCAATCTCACGCGCAGCAACAGACAGGTTCATATGCCGATACCAGTGATACCACGTATGATTACCAATTGCGTGACCATCGGCTACCTCTAGCTTGGCAATTTGGGGAGAAACCTTTAATTTCATCCTGATTTCATCTTCGGCTGTCAAACTATGTAGTAAGTACAACAGTTGCATTGCAAGCAACCAGTTACCTAGATGATTTTATTACTTAAGCAAAAAATAAATCACCATTAGGGTTGACTCTCCAGTTGACTGGAGATTGCAAAATGAAATCAGGAAATATTTAGATAATCACTATGCAACTTTCTACTCTGAAAAACAGCTTTTTGTCATTGACCTTAGTAGCGATCGCCTCTGTTCCTATCGGTCTGTTAACAGCCTGTTCTACAACTACTTCCCAAAACCAAGCATCAAACCCTACTACCACTGCCACTGATACTAGCGACAAGCAACCGATGAATCATGGTAGTAGCACAAACCACAACATGACAATGGATTTAGGATCAGCCGATTCTAACTATAATTTACGGTTTATTGATGCGATGATTCCGCACCATCAGGGCGCAGTAAAAATGGCACAGGAAGCACAGGAGAAATCAAAACGTCCTGAAATCAAAAAGTTGGCTTCGGAAATTATTAAAGATCAAGATAAAGAAATCGCTCAGTTGAAACAGTGGCGCACAGCTTGGTATCCCGGAGCAAGCAGTACCCCGGTGGCTTATGATGCGAAAACAGGTAAAACAGTCCCAATGCCTGACGAACAAATGCAAGGGATGATGATGAATATGGACTTAGGAGCCGCCGATACTGAGTTTGACTTGCGGTTCATAAATGCAATGATTCCCCATCATGAAAGTGCAATCACGATGGCTCAAGATGCAGTGAGTAAGTCTAAGCGTCCTGAAATTAAGAAATTGGCTCAAAGTATCATTGATTCACAGCAAACAGAGATTAACCAAATGAAACAGTGGCGAAAAACTTGGTATAACCAGTAAGCAAAAGTATCTGTGTGAAGCATGAAGCAAGTATACAGAGCCAATAAACAGGAAATATTTGCTGCCCTTAAGTCCCAGTGATGTTTAAAGCGATTTGATTTTAAGAGCGGTCAAAGCTCGATTTCATCCTGATTTCATTTCTAAATGAAAAACTGGTAAAAGAGTGTATTTCTAAAACTTAAAAGCACTTTGACCGTTGACAATTTCATCCGTCCCATACTCAAGGACTTTTAGTAGCGATGTCTAATTCTCTACGCTCCCAAACACCTACAGCTATTCGTTATGTTTCTGGCACATTTCTGAGCCTGCTGTTATTAGCAAGTCCCGCAGTTGTTCTGGCTCATGGTGGACATGGAGACGAATTTCAAGGAGGAAGTGAAGCCACTTCAACTAATAATTCTATTCAGGTTGATGCCGACACAGCCAAACGTTTAGGGATTAAAGTCGAGCCTGTCCAACGTCAAAGGTTAGCTATTGGCATCAAAACCACTGGACAAATAGAGACTCTTCCTAACCAGAAAGTAGAAGTGACCACCCCAATTGAAGGGGCAAAAGTTGTTGAATTGTTGGTGGAACCAGGTGCATCAGTAAAGCTTGGTCAACCTGTTGCTGTTGTTACTAGTCCAGGCTTGGTTACATTACGCGTGGAATCTCAGGACAAATTAGCACAAGGTCAAGCTGATTTACAACAGGCGGAAGCTGACTTAAGACTAGCTCAACAAAACTACGAGCGATATCAACAAATAGCAACCTCTGAAATTGCTCAAGCACAGAGTCAAGTTGACTTTGCTCAAGAAAAGTACAACAAAGACAAACAGTTAGCCACTGAAGGTGCTTTACCCCGACGCAATGCCTTAGAATCCCAGACCCAGCTAGCGCAGGCAAAAGCCGAACTTACCAAAGCCAAGAGCCGTCGGGACGTTATCGGGGCAGAAAATCAACTTAAACGCGCCCAAGCATCAGTTCAACTAGCAAAGTCAAATATTAATCGCAGTAATACTAGTTATCAAACTCGACTTGCTCAACTGGGAAACCTTCCCAATGCTAAGGGATTAGTAACAGTAACCGCTCCTATATCTGGTAAGGTTGCTGATAGAGAAGTTACTATCGGTCAAACTTTTAATGATGCTGGTGGTAAATTGATGACGATTGTCAATGATAGTCGGCTTTTTGCCACAGCTAACATTTATGAAAAAGATTTAGGTAGAGTTAAAACTGGTCAAAGGGTGACTCTAAAAGTAGCCAGTATGCCTGAGCGTACCTTTTCTGGACGAATTTCCCGGATTGGTACGGTGGTAGAAGGAGAAACACGAGTTGTACCAGTACAAACAGAGGTGAATAACTCTAGCGGGCAACTCAAACCAGGAATGTTCGCAGAGCTGGAAGTCTTAACAGACCAAACGTCCTCTGCTATTTCAGCTATTCCTACCTCAGCAGTGGTTGACGCAAATGGTAAGAAAGTTGTTTACGTGCAAAATGGTAATGCTTACCAAACAGTTGAAGTGACTTTAGGGCAAACCTCTGGAGATATGGTTGAGGTCAAGAGTGGCTTATTTGAGGGCGATATGATTGTCACTCAACGCGCACCACAACTTTATGCACAATCATTGCGGGGTGGTACTAAGCCAACAGGTGAGACAAAAGAAGCTCCTGCACAAGCGACTGAAGTTAAAACGCCCAGCTTCCCAGTACCGTTGTGGTTGCTAGGAGCAGGTGGAGGAACTGCAATAGCTGCTGTAGGTTTCATGGCAGGCCGTCGCAGCAAGCCTCAACTAGTTCCAGTAGGGGCAGAACTTGCCTATGATGTACCAGAAGATTCTATTAATGGTTCTACAAACTCAGATGATAACCACCGCGCGCCTCATGAAGAACCAAAAGTCATAATCATCAGTAAAAATACCCAACAATAAAAATGCTGAGTGCTATCATCAAATGGGCGATCGCTCGCCGTTGGTTAGTCATCTTAGGTACAATTATCCTGACAATTTGGATATTTCGGACGATTATCCAAATGCCTTTGGATGTTTTCCCTAGCTTTGCACCACCCCAAGTTGAAATTCAAACTGAAGCACCAGGACTCGCCCCCGAAGAATTAGAATCCTTAGTAACTTTACCAATTGAAAGTGCGATTAATGGCACTCCAGGAGTAACAGCAGTACGCTCATCGTCAGCTGCGGGAATTTCTGTCGTCAAAGTCATTTTTAACTGGGACACTGATATTTATCAAGCTCGCCAGCTAGTAACAGAGCGATTACAACAAGCTCAAAGTAAGCTTCCCGAAGGGGTAGAAACTCCGCAAATTTCTCCTACAAGTTCTCCCATTGGCACAGTATTACAATATGCCTTCACCTCTCAAAGCACTCCTTTAATGGAAGTGCGGCGCATTGTTGATTGGCAAGTAACAAACCGCCTTTTAGCTGTGCCTGGTGTTAGTCAGGTAGTGGCGTATGGTGGCGATGTTAGGCAATATCAAGTATTAGTTGATCCAGCGAAGCTAAGAGCTTTCAATGTCACTTTAGAAGACGTAGAGCAAGCAGCTAAAGCTGCTAATGTTAACGCTCCTGGTGGCTATTTAATTACTCCTGACCGAGAAAAGTTAATTCGCGGAATTGGCAGAATTGAATCTATTGAAGAATTACAGCAATCAGTAATTACTGCCCGCAATGGTACGCCTGTCAAAATCTCAGATATTGCTGATGTGCAAATTGGTGCAGCTATTAAACGAGGTGATGGCAGTTTTAACGGTCAGAAGGCAGTTATTGTAATGGTTAATAAACAGCCTCAAGCCGATACTCCTACTGTCACCCGTGCTATTGAAGCAGCGATGTCAGAGATTCAAGCAGGATTGCCTAAAGATATCAAAGTTACTCCTACTTTTCGTCAGGAAAATTACATTGATTCTTCTATTGAAAATGTTCGAGAGGCTTTAATTGAAGGCAGCATTATTGTTGCCTTAATTTTAATTCCTTTTTTGATGAATTGGCGTAACCTAGCTATTTGTTTAACTGCCCTACCTTTATCTTTATTACTAGGAGTACTATTACTAAACTGGTTGGGACAAGGTTTAAATACTATGACTTTGGGGGGGTTAGCAGTAGCAATCGGTTCAGCGGTTGATGATGCAATTGTCGATGCCGAGAATGTCTACCGTAACCTGCGAGAAAATAAATATTCACCAAACCCACGTCCGGTTTTAGATGTTGTATTTGACGGTTGTCAAGAGGTACGCGATTCAGTATTTGGAGCTACGATAATTACCATAGTTGTCTTCTCTCCAGTTTTTGCTTTAGCTGGTGTAGAAGGCAGCATTTTTATCCCAATGGGATTAGGCTATATGGCAGCAGTTATAGCCTCTAGTATTACGGCATTGACGGTAACTCCAGCTTTGTGTGCAATTTTATTGCCTTATGGTCGCTTGCCTGAAACAGAACCTTGGGTTGCAAGATTTTTTAAGGGGCTGTATCGTCCACTACTAACATTTTCTCTGCGACGTTCTGGAATTGTTATAGGCGCTGCGATCGCTAGTTTGGTGGCTGCTACTGTAATTGTCCCCTCCTTTGGCAGAATATTTTTACCAGAGTTTCAGGAGCAAACTTTGGTTAATACTCTAACTCTTTATCCGGGAGTTTCTCTAGAAGCTACTAATGCAGCTGGTGAAGCACTTCAGCACGCACTCAAGGGAGACTCTAGATTCCCCTACGTACAATTGCGTTCTGGGCGTGCGCCGGGAGATGGAGACGCAGCCGGGGTGAATTTGGGACACTTGGATATCGAGTTAAGCGACGCAGGGATGAAAGACAGGGAGGGGACGATTGAGAAGTTACGGGAGGAATTTGCTAAGTTACCAGGGGTAGCGCCAAACATTGGTGGTTTTATCTCGCACCGTATGGATGAGGTGTTGTCTGGAGTGAGGAGTGCGATCGCAGTCAAAATTTTTGGTTCCGATTTAGAACAACTCCGCAGCATTGGACAGCAAGTTGATGATGTCATGAAAACTGTGAATGGGATTGTAGATTTACAACTAGAACCCCAAATACCGATTGAACAAATACAAATTAAGTTCAACCGACCTGCTGCTTCACGGTATGGTTTAACAGTAGGCAAACTTTCCGAAATTATTGAAACTGCTCTGAATGGACGAGTAGTATCTCAAGTTTTAGAGAAACAACAAACTTTCGATTTAGCTGTGTGGTTAAAGCCAGATGCAAGACAAAATCTAGATACTATTCGCAATTTGTTAGTTGATACTCCTAACGGGCAAAAAATTCCCTTATCACAGGTTGCAACAATTGAAAATGGTACTGGACCCAACACTATCAACAGAGAAAATGTTTCTCGTTTGATAGTTGTTTCTGCTAATGCTAGTGGTCGAGATTTACGCTCTATAGTCAATGAGATTCAAGCTAAAGTTAAGCAGCAAGTACAGATACCTGCTGGTTACTATATCCAATACGCCGGACAATTTGAAGCAGAAGAAAGAGCTAGTCAGAATATTTTGATTTTTAGTGCTATTGCTTTTGTAGCAATTACAGTCATCATGTACCTGTCAGTCAAATCTATCCCTTCTACCGCCATGATTATGATTAATTTGCCTTTGGCGTTGGTAGGGGGAGTATTTTCAGTAGCTTTGTCTGGCGGCGTTATTTCTATTGCCTCCTTGGTTGGTTTTATTACTTTATTTGGAGTTGCTACTCGCAATGGTTTGTTACTTGTGGATAATTACAACACCAAGTTTGCTGAAGGTATACCACTTAAAGAAGTCCTGATTAAAGGGTCAATGGAACGTCTGAATGCAATTTTGATGACAGCTTTTACCTCTGCTTTAGGATTAGCGCCTCTGGTAGTTGAGAGTGGTCCTGGAAAAGAAATTTTACAACCATTGTCGATAGTTGTGTTGGGTGGATTGTTTACCTCTACGGCGTTAACTTTAGTAGTTTTGCCTGCTTTGTATGCTAAGTTTGGTAAGTTCTTGCTACCTAAGCGTACTATGTCAGTTATAGAGGATGGCAAGGTATCAAAAGCAGTTTTTGAGAGTCAATCAGTATTATAAATTGATACTAATATGCCATTCAGTTTTATTGCCAACATTTCTTGGAATTTCAGCACAACAAAGCTTTGAAGTAAGGGTAGTATTGCAAGAGTTTAATTTTATGGTTTGTTGCTACATCGAGAGATAAAAACTAGACGTAGCACACCTCCAAAAGGTTCAGCTAGTAACACAGGGAGAAAGCACTTTTATGTATTACTGCACTGCTTAGTTAATTACTCTGAATGTGACCCTGGATAAAGAAGATTGTGTTCAGTATTAGGGGGACCAACAGCCGAACCCGCAGATCCAACATAGTCTATATTGTAGATTTTTTTGAGCTAGCTTCGCAGCTGATTGATTTCCCTTGTTTGCTAAGTAGGGCTTGCTGAAAAAGTTCTTTGGCGGGGGTAGGAAACAGGGAACAGTTTTACCCCTATTGTTGACAATTTTTTGGAGTCAAAAAAATCATCACTGCAAAGTTTTTAAGTCTTATAATCTGATTCTTTTGCACTTTTTTCTCCAAAAACAGCCTGAAAAGCTTATAAGATAAGAGTTTTAAAGCTATTCAGCAGACCCTAAGTAACAACATTGGCACCTAATACCATTTCACTAAAAAAGTGATAAAGATAAATAAGGAATAAATATGAGCAGACATTCATGGTTGGAGTCACCAGAGTAAAAATAAAAGAGTCAGTAGAAGAATTACATGAACTATTGAGAAAACAAAAAACAGCGTTAGGGAAAGATACTTTGGGAATCAAGATATGATGATTGAAATTAATAATTGTTTATATATTACCTATTTTAACTGATGAGTATAACCGTAAATAGGTTACTAAAATATTTTTATTTACTTTTTTTAAATGTTTTTAATTTTTGATTTTTTAAATTTTAAATATTAATACAAGAAAATCATCAACTCCAATGCTCAAACATAAATAACTGGAAAAATCTCCTCGATAAAATTATTTAATTTATTGTTTTTCTCAGCACTACATAGTATTTTTTGACAGAGGTTAACCGAATTATGCTTAACTCGATATCTCAAATAACCAATGTTAAGAAGAACGAATCTCCATCCCCAGTTGATATGGTGCGTACCTATTTACATGAAATTGGACGTATACCTCTATTGACCCATGAGCAAGAGGTTTTTTTCGCCAAGCAAGTTCAGCACATGATGACAATGCTTGCTGTCAAGGAAGAACTATCTAAAAAATTACAGCGTGAGCCTACTTTGCAAGAGTGGGCTGTTAAGATGCAGTTGAGTGAAGAAGTACTGCTCAAACAGCTAAATCAGGGACAACTTGCCAAGCAAAAGATGATTACTGCTAATCTCCGGTTGGTGGTATCAATTGCAAAGAAATATCAGAAACGCAACCTAGAGTTTCTGGATTTGATTCAGGAAGGTACTTTGGGGTTAGAACGAGGGGTTGAGAAATTTGACCCGAACCTTGGATACAAGTTCTCGACCTACGCTTACTGGTGGATTCGTCAGGGAATTACGCGGGCGATCGCTCAACAATCCCGTACAATTCGTTTACCCATTCACATTGCTGAAAAGCTAAACAAAATAAAGCGTGTTCAACGAGAACTATCTCAAAAGCTGGGTCATATTCCCACCGCGACTGAAATTGCTGAAGCACTCAATTTGAAACCTAGTCAGATTCGAGAGTATTTACTGTTTGCTCGTCAACCTATTTCCCTAGATATGAGAATTGGAGAGCAGCAGGATACTCAATTGCTGGATATGCTGGAGGACAATGGACTGTCTCCTGAAGACCATACTGTTCAAGAATTTCTTCAGCAAAATATTCAAAACTTATTGTCAAAGTTGCCTCAAGAGCAGCAGGAAGTGTTAACCTTGCGCTTTGGTTTAGCAGGCGAACACGAACTCACGCTAGTACAGGTTGGTCAACGCATGGGTATTAGTCGAGAACGAGTGCGACAGCTAGAGAAACACGCTCTTGCACTTCTAAGAAGACAGAATAAAAACTTATAATTTGTAATGCGATCGCGATTTTTTAACCTGTTTTCTCAGTTCCTAAAATCTTTTCTGCTGCTAAGTCAATCTCATTTATGAGCGGCTAGGCTGTAATTACCCACTTTCCCTTCAGTAATGCTCCTTTGACAGCAGCATGAAATAGGTTTTTGGCTGACATCTCTCCTCAAGGTACTTTTGACTTGATCTTACAAATTTCATCTTAATTTCATTTTCATCTGAGACATTAAATACAGTACCTCATCGTAAACATCACTATAACCAAGCAGATATCCCAGCTAGGGTCTGAAAAATAATGCTCAATTCCATTGTCAAATGGTCGATCGCGCAAAGGTGGCTAATCGTTATTGCCTCGATATTAATTAGTCTGTGGGGATTGCGCGTCATCACACAAATGCCGCTTGACGTATTTCCTGCCTTTGCTCCTCCCCAAGTAGAAATTCAAGTTCAAGCTTCCGGTTTAGCACCAGAAGAAATCGAGTCTTTGGTGACTCGCCCGATTGAGAGCGCGATTAACGGAACGCCTGGACTAGAATCGCTTCGCTCCGCTTCCGCTGTCGGAATTTCTGCAATTAAAGCCGTCTTTAGCTGGGACACTGATATATATCGTGCGCGTCAACTGGTTACAGAGCGATTACAAGGAGCGCAACTGCCACAAGGGGTTGAGCAGCCAGAAATTCTGCCTGTTAACTCGCCCTTGGGATGGGCTGTCAAATACGCTTTTTCTGCTGAAAGCACTGACATGATGGAGGTGTGGCGCATTGTCAACTGGGATGTAAGAAATCGCTTGCTGGCTGTACCAGGGGTGAGTAACGTATTTCTCTATGGTGGGGATGAGCGACAGTATCAAGTCTTGGTTGACCCAGACAAGCTCAAAGCCTATAATGTCTCCCTGCCAGAAGTTACTAAGGCAGTGCAGAATGCCAACGTCAACGTGCCGGGAGGATTTTTAATTACTCCCGATCAAGAAACGCTAATTCGGGGAATTGGGCGGATCGAGTCGATTGACAAGCTCAAGCGTTCAGTAATTAAGGCGACGAAAGGTACACCCGTATTACTAGAACAGGTAGCAGAGGTCAAAATTGGTCCAGCACTGCGACGTGGAGATGGACTATTTCAAGGCAAACGAGCGGTGATTTTAACTGTCTCCAAGCAGCCTGTGGCAGATACTCCCACCGTTGTCAAAGCTGTGGAAGCAGCAATGGAAGAGATTAAACCAGGGCTACCGAAAGATGTCAAGTTTACTAAGACCTTTGACCAGAATTTATTCATTGAAGCTTCGGTCAAAAACGTTGAGGAAGCCCTGCGGGATGGCGTAATTATTGTTTCAGTTATTCTGATTATCTTCTTGATGAACTGGCGCACGGTTATTATTAGCCTTAGTGCGCTGCCTGTGTCGTTACTGTTGGGGATGATTATTCTGAGCTGGACTGGACAGGGCATTAACACCATGACCTTGGGTGGACTGGTGGTTGCTATTGGTTCTGTGGTTGATGATGCCATCGTTGATATGGAAAACGTTTACCGCCGATTGAGGGAGAACCAAATAGCAGACAACCCGAAAAATCCTTTACAAGTCGTGTTTGATGGTTCAGTAGAGGTACGTGTTAGTGTTCTATTTTCTACAGTAATTATTGCAGTAGTCTTTGCACCGATTTTTGTTTTGTCTGGGGTAGAAGGTCGCATTTTCACACCAATGGGAATGGCGTATTTGCTATCGATTCTTGCTTCTACCTTAGTTGCATTAACACTGACTCCAGCACTATGTGCCTTACTACTGGCAAATCGCCGTTTACCTAGTACGGAAACTTGGCTAGAGCGCAAAGTACATCAATTTTATCGTCCAGCCTTGAAGTTTTCAATTCGTCGCCCCCAGGTAGTTTTAGGAGTTGCACTTGCGGGTTTTGTTGCATCTATGATAATTCTACCTGGATTAGGAAAAGTCTTCCTGCCAGAGTTCCAAGACCGATCTTTGGTCAATGCAATAATTCTTTTACCCGGTGAATCCCTGAATGCAACTGACCAAGCAGCTTTAGCAGTGATGGATGCCCTCAAAAAGGAGCAGCGTTTCGATGCCATTGCGTTTCGCTCTGGGTTTGCTCAAGGAGACCCGGATGTGGCAGGGGTAAACTTTGGTGAGTTGGATGTGCAAATTAGTGAAGAAGGAGGAAAGGATCGAGAGAAGACTGTTGAAGTACTCCGTAAAGAGTTTGAAAAACTTCCTGGTGTTGCAACTAATATTGGCGGGTTTATCTCACACCGCATGGATGAAATTTTATCAGGAGTCAGAAGTGCGATCGCTGTCAAAATCTACGGCCCCGAACTCGAACAACTCCGCACTATTGGTAAACAGGTACAGTCTGCCATGAGTGGTATTCCCGGCATTGTGGATCTGCAACTTGAACCCCAAGTCCCGGTTAAACAAATTCAAATCCAATTTGACCGCGATGCAGCCGCTCGTTATGGGCTGACCGTGGGCGAATTGGCAGAAACTATAGAGACTGGACTAAATGGCAAAGCAGTTTCCCAAGTGTTAGAGAAGCAACAAACGTTTAATCTCGTTGTGTGGTTGCAAGATAGCTCACGTAACAATTTGGACGTGATTGGTAACTTGTTGGTAGATACACCCAACGGGCAGAAAATTCCTTTATCTCAGGTTGCTAAAGTTGATTATGGCACGGGGCCAAGTACCATCAATCGTGAAAATGTTTCCCGCCTGATTGTGGTTTCTGCCAACGTTTCTGGAAAGGATTTGGGTTCTGTAATTAAAGATGTACGCGATCGCGTCAAACAAATTCAACTGCCTGGAGGCTACTACGTCCAATTTGGCGGTCAGTTTCAGGCACAGGAACAAGCAACGCAGACATTGATAATTGCAGGTGCGGTTGCCCTAGCAGCAATTTCTGTGCTGATTTACTTTGCCGTCAAGTCTATTCCTGCCACGGCAATGATTATGATTAACTTGCCACTAGCGTTAATTGGCGGTGTAATTTCGGTTGCTATAGGTGGTGGGATCATATCCGTCGCTTCAATGGTTGGTTTCATTACTTTATTTGGTGTAGCTACCCGTAACGGATTGCTGTTAGTAGATAACTATAACAATCGCCTAGCAGAAGGAATACCACTTAAACAAGTAATTGTTGATGGTTCGATGGAACGATTAGTTGCGATTCTCCTGACAGCACTTTCATCAGCACTAGGTATGGTTCCCCTAGTAATTGGTTCTGGTGCAGGTAAGGAAATTTTACAACCGTTGGCTGTGGTAGTGTTAGGTGGCTTGGTTACTTCCACTGCTTTAACACTCTTAGTTTTGCCGGCTTTATATTCGCTATTTGGGAAATTTTTGGTTCCCAAAAAGACTACACAAGTACAAGAAATCGATGTTACTCAAGGTTCAGCTGTATGAAACTTAATTTATTAATTCTTCCCAGATGTCCACCTGGGAATGTAGAGATATTCATGCACTACGTATGGGATTGAGCGAAATTTTTCTAATAATCAATGAGGAGTAAATTAATGCAATCATTCAAATTAGGCTTTGTTGTTTTCGCAAGTGTAGGATTACTTTTTTTAGGAGCTTGTAGTAATCAAGCTTCTGAGTCCAGTAGTAATCCTTCTAGTCCTTCTACAGAAAATACTAGCAAAACCGAACCAGCTGCCAAAACTGAAACATCTGCTCATGGTGACTCACATGGTAAAAATGCTCAAGTCGTTGAAGCAGGAAAGTATCACATGGAGTTAGCGCCTGAGAAAGAAGGGAATGCAACTCACTTAGATTTTTATCTGCAAACAGGCGAAAAACACGAAGCTGTTCCAAATGCCAAAGTTACTGCTGATGTTCAGTCACCAGATGGACAACAAAAGACAGTTCCCCTAACATATGATGCTGATGGTAAACACTATACTGCTAAACTGGATGGAGTTGCGACAGGTCAATATCAAGTGAAAGTTACTGCGGATGTTGGCGGTGAAAAGGTCAACGGCCGGTTTAGTTTTAATCAGTAATCTAATACCGATTCTCCAAAATCTGGCAACAGATGCAAATGACAAAAGTCCTGCTGCATCTAAGTTTCTTAATTGCGAATTGCGTTAGCGCAGCGTTAGCGATAGCGTTAGCGAGTCAGACGCTCCTACGTCGCTAACGCTTCGCTATCGAGCGTCGGAACGAGCGTCATTGCGAATTGCAAATTGGTATAAGTTATAGCAATTCAAATAATGTTTGCGACACATAAATTATTCGCAAGTGTACAACATTGTTGTGCCCCTACCCATCTGTCGGATTCTTTTTTCAAATTGGTATTAGGCTAAATTTAAGGGTAAGCTTTGCTTGCCTACCCTTAAAATAAACTTATTAAAAATGATTTTTACAAATTTGAACCTTAATATTGTTTACTGCTGAATCTGTTTAAGGAAAGCTTGTGTTTGCTGATACCTTTGGGTATCTCCTTGCTGTTGAAACAGACTTGCAGCTTGCTGTAAATCGGTAATAGCACTTTTGCGATCGCCTAAAGCATAAAGAGCCAGTCCTCGATTCCCGTAAGCATCAGCTAAGTTGGGGTTGATTTTTAGTGCTTGATTAAAATCTGCGATCGCTAGCTTGTGATTTCCCTGCCTATAATTCAAAAAGCCCCTATTGTAGTAAGCATCTACAGACTTGGGATCGATTCTTAGTACCTGGTTAAAGTCGGTAATCGCAGCTTGAATGTTTCCTAGTTCTGCATAAGCAGTTCCTCGACCATTGTAAGCATCTGTATGGTTGGGGTTTAGTCGCAGTGCTTGATCGAAGTCAATCACGGCTGCTTTAAAGTCTTTTAATTGAGATTTTGCCAAACCTCTCAGGCAGAAACCTTCGTAGTATCTAGGATTTAACTGTACTACCTGACTGAAATCCTCTATTGCACCGTTGAAGTTGCCTTGCTCAAGCTTTTGCACTCCCCGGTTGTGGTATTCCTGAAAATTCATCTGTTCGATGCGCGTTGGTGCTGACTGTGCAGCATGGACAGCAACAGGTATTCCACTCAGTACGCTAGTTGTTATTCCTAGTATGGTAACAGCCTTATGAATATAGTTCATGGCTTGACTTTCTCCTTGATAGCTATATCAAGACAGATGCACGGCATTATTCTCGACTAAATCCATCCTAAGCCGTTTCAAGAGATTTAGAGACTTAGAGATTGAAACCCAACCAACCCAAAGTACTTTGTAATAGCAACCAAACATTGAGCATGACGATAACAATAGCGACTAGCCAAGCTAAAGATTTTAGCCATAAGGGATTCACAAACTCTCCCATTAAGCGACGGTTACTCGTAAACATCACCAATGGAATCACAGCAAACGGTAACTGTAAACTGAGAATAACTTGACTAAGAACGATGAGGCTGCTTGTACTATGTTCCCCAAAGATAATAATCGTAATCAATGCTGGAATGATAGCAAGCAGACGGGTAACTAAACGGCGTAACCAGGACGGAAGGCGAAATTGTAAAAATCCTTCCATGACAATCTGCCCAGCCAAGGTTGCAGTCAGTGTTGAACTTTGGCCGGAAGCAAGTAAGGCGATACCAAAAATAGCACTGGCAGCACTAACACCTAACAATGGTGAAAGCAGTTTGTAAGCGTCTTGTATTTCTACCACATTTTGATTCCCAGAAAAATGAAATGTGGCAGCAGACACAATTAAAATGGCTGAGTTAATAAATAGTGCCAACGACAGAGCAAAAGTTGAATCAATTGTGCCAAACTTAATCGCTTCCCATCTTTTTTCAGTACTAGGTTGCCAATCGCGGGTTTGCACAATAGAAGAGTGTAAATATAAGTTGTGAGGCATCACTGTTGCACCTAAAATGCCAATGGCAATGTAGAGCATTTCTGGGTTTTGTAAAATTTCTTTCTTGGGCAGATATCCCAACAAAATCCCTCCTATATCAGGTCGGGAGAACAGAATTTCTGCTGTAAAACAGATACCTACGGTTGCTACCAGCATTATTACCAAGGCTTCTGTATAGCGAAAGCCTTTATGTTGCAGGAATAACAATACCAGGACATCCAGCGCAGTGATACACACACCCCATACCAAGGGAATGCCGAATAAAAGTTGCAGCGCGATCGCACTTCCTAGTAGTTCTGCCAAGTCACAAGCAGCGATCGCAATTTCACACAGAACCCACAAACAAAAGTTAACTCTTGCATTGAAATAGTCCTGGCAAGCTTGTGCCAAATCTCGCCCTGTAGCAACACCCAAACGTACACAGAGCGATTGCAGTAATATCGCCATCAGGTTCGACAGCAGAATGACTGTCAATAGGGTGTAGCCAAACTTAGCTCCCCCAGCGATGTCTGTAGCCCAGTTTCCAGGGTCCATGTATCCCACTGAAACCAGATATCCTGGCCCTGCATAAGCCAGCATTTTGCGCCAAAAGCTCTTGCTGTTGGGTACTCTGATGCTGCGGTAAACTTCTGGTAAGCTGGGTTTGTTTTTTGGGATAGTCATCTATTCTGCCAAAGAGTTTTTCATAATTTTCTCATAATGTCAAAAAGTTTGGCAGAAATATCAATCTACTCAGTATAGATATTCATATAGGCATATAGGCATAGAAAAGAGCAATTTTTTGATGGCGCACCTCACAAAGTCGAGGTGGAAGCAACTCCTAGCCCTGGATCTAAGCGTCAATTTCTAGTGGTGAACGTCGCACAAGAAGTTGAAGTTGAAGGAATTGCACCGCCAATGTACATCCGGTTGATTGGTTTATTCTACTTTACTGCTATTGTCGGCATTGGTATGGCGATGGGATTGCTAATACAGCACCGACGAAAACCACAAGCTGGGGCAAATTAAAAGCATCAACGCTTGACACTACGCCGTATCAATATTCCTAAAATGCCTAGTCCTAAGAATACAGCACTAGCGATCGCCGGAATATTCAATTCTTGTTTAGTCGTGCTAGTTGCAGTTTTTTCTGACTGGGCTAATTCTTGGGACGCAAGAGATGGTGCATTCACACCAGATGCAACCGTAACCTCATATTTCATCTGAAATGGCTGGAAATTGCCTTCGGTTTTGGGCGCACAGTTCAACTCTAATTGATAAATTCCAGTATTGGGAAAGACAATATCTGCTCCAGGAATACCTTGATATTTTTCAACTGAAATAGCTTTGACAGTAGGTTGTAATATTGGTAAGTCAGCAGTTTTACGAGGTTGCAAGTAAACAGCCATTTGACAATTAGCCTGCTCTAGTGGCAGTATTCTTCCTCCTTTGCGGGTAAGTGCAACCCAGGCTTTAGCATATTCTCCAGCTTTGGGAGTATGGTTAGGCTCAATGTGCCAAGTGCCTGCCACATCCCCTGATACTTGAATATTGTGAGCAGTAGCAGGAGTAATAAATAAGGCGAAAAACAACGTATAGCCTAGAGTTTTATTGATACCTGATAGATATGGCATGGAATTTTATTTGGAAGATTCACACAAACCACAGCCTACGTCAAAAGAGAAGTTGTCAAACTTAACTTTTTTAGTGATTTCATTGATGTCCTTGAGAAGCGTATTCAATTCTCATCTTTTGATGAACAAGTCAGTTGCTTTCGTTCTTCTGTCAAGGGTAAGTGAACGATGAAGGTGCTACCTTTACCAACTTGGCTTTGCACCTGTATACTACCTCCATGAGCTTGAACAATTGCTTGAGCGATCGCTAATCCCAATCCAGATCCACCAGTGCTACGGGAGCGATCGCTATTCACTCGATAAAAACGGTCAAAAATCCGCTTTTGCTCGTGCGATGCAATACCAATACCTGTATCTTGAACTTCAATTACAGCATTACCGTTGCTGCGTTTGAGGATGACAGTTACATAACCACCAGCCGGGGTGTATTGTAAAGCATTGGCAATGAGATTAGAAAGCACGCGTAACAGTTGGTCTTCATCTCCCATCACGTATAAAAGCTCTTGACATAATACCAAAGATGTGATGTGCAAAGAAGCCGCAGCCGCTAACGCTGAAAATTCTTCTATCAGATCATTAATCAAAATATTCAGACAGCAATGTATCTTTTGTGTCGCTAGCGTTTGCTGTTCCAATCGAGACAGTAACAGCATATCCTGAACTAGTTCAGCTAGTCGATGATTTTGACGTTGAATAGATGCCAAAACATCTCGCGCCTCCTCAGACAGATACTCCATATCAAATAAAGTTTCTACCGTTGCATTAATCGCTGCAAGAGGAGTACGCAACTCATGAGAGGCATCAGACGTAAACTGTTGCATTTGTTTAAACGAAGAGTCAATTGGTCGCATTGCTAACCCTGCCAGCCACCAACTAGAACCGCCAACTAACAGTACCGTAATTGGCAATCCCACCGCCAAAATTAATTTCAAAGCAGCGAGACGACTATCCAGGTCATTTAAATTACGCCCTACCTGAATATAGCCCCAATCTTGATTATCTTGAGTGTGCAGCAGTAGAGACTTTTGACTGTAACGATTGCCTTGTAAGTCTTTGACTACTTGCCACACTTGGGTTTCCACAGTCGGTGGCAATTCATCAGGTTGGAAACCTGCCACTGCAATTAACCGTCCTGAACCATCGACAAAACGGATGTAATATTGCTTATCTTTGTATACAGTACTAAAAATGCCGTGTTCATTATGGGTGCTTTGACTGTGACTCAGGATCTTTTGGGTAGGACAACTGGATTCGGCTAAACAAATATTTGGTAAAACCTGCTGGAAAACGAGCTCTGTAATACCAGGTTGTTTCAAAGTTGGTTCAATTACATCATGTAGTGTACCTGCTACCGATTCCAGTTCCCGGTTGATAGAAGCCACATAAGCATCAATGATTACCTTGTAAATCACGAAACCGCATAAGGACAGAATCAGAGCCATAGCTACCGCATACCAGGTAGCCAATTGCCAGCGAGTCTTACGAAATAGTCGAATCTGCATTGCCAGGATTGAAACGATAGCCCATACTAGGGATAGTTTCGATTAACACATCACAACCATATTCCGATAATTTGCGTCGCAAAAGTCGGATTTGAGCTGCTACTACATTACTAACCCGTTCTGCACTAAATGCATACAGATGATTCAAAATTTGGTCACGAGTAATAACTGTATTAGGACGTTTCATCAAGTATTCTAATAATTGAAACTCTTTTTTTGTTAAATAAATTACCTTATTTTCACCATTAGGATACTGTCGAGAAACTGTACAATTACCACAGTCTAAGATAAGTCCACCAACTTGCAATTGTAAAGGCTGCAACTGAGACGTAAGCGCTGCACCTCCATAAGCACCTCGCCTTTGCAAAGCCCGCAACCGTGCCAGTAGTTCTGCCATCCCAAACGGCTTGATCAAATAATCATCTGCCCCTGCATCTAGACCAGCTACTTTATCCGCCATGCTATCTTTAGCAGTTAGCATCAGCACGGGCAAAGCATTGCCCCGAACTCGTAAGCGTTTGCACAGTTCTAAACCTGACATTCCCGGTAACAACCAATCAAAAATCGCCAGTGTATATTGAGTCCAATCATGTTCTAGATAAATCCAAGCTTCATTTCCATCCAAAACCCAGTCAACAATATATTTTTCTTTACTCAACTTTCGCTGAATTGATGCACCCAAATCTGGCTCATCTTCAACTAGTAAAACTTTCATAATTAGCAGATGTATTTTAGCAATTTGTTCATTAAATTACACGCAATTGAGCAATACCAATTGGTAACTCTGTATTCAGATCAGCAAGAATGGCAGATATCTTATAGAACTTATCACCAGTAGTCACTGCTGTTTTTTTAACATTCTTCATTTCTACGATGATAGTTCCAGGAGCAATTGATTCGGCAAACTCTAGCGTAGCTTTTTTGCCTTGAATAGAAACTTTTGCAGCAATTTTTTTACCGGATTCCTCGGACACATCAATACTTTCTCTTAAAACAATGTTAGCTGGAGCTTCGATAATTAGCTGAGAAATAGCCTTGCTATTTTGGGGAACTGCTATTTTTAAAGTATGTCTGAGAATTCTCCAATGGCGAATACCTTGAGGAGATTCCCCTAAGCTAATAACATGAGGAAAGTTACTAGATTGTGGTGTAGGATTTGCATAAGTGACTGGAACTAAAACTGCCATAATCAATGCGAAAATAGCAGTATATGTCAGTGTTCTATTCATTTGAGTCATATAATCACTCCACTATGCCTATCAATTATCAGAATCATTTGCCGTGAAAGATGCTACCTCTTAATAGCTTGACAAAGACAAATGAAATTTGGGTGAAATTTTAGCTAGTTGAAGGGATTGCTTAAAATAAAAATAAATAAGTGACCTTTGGTGGAGCAATAACACTTTCGTAAACGTATACTTTTTTATAGTCTCAAAGCTCTCTCTAACCTCGTTTCAGCTTATAACGATATTGACAAACAGTTGAAGAAGCAAAATGTTCGTACTGATTTTTTTTAATACATTTAGCTGAAAATATACTCTCGTAGATTTGTTTGGCAACGACGGAGGTAACTCAGTGCTTGTTTTTCTAAGTAACGAACTCTGCTTTCACTAATGTTGAGATGTTGAGCTACCTGCGTCAAGGTGAGTTCGCAATCATCTTCCAAGCCATAATGCAAAATTAGGACTTGTTGCTGCTGTGGAGTTAATTCTCTCAGTGAGAGATAGATATCTTGACGCATTAAATTTTGAGTTACTTGGATTTCAGGCGAGGCTTCTGGAACTTCTGTTAAAAGTTCTTGCAATTCTGTGTCTTCGTTATCGCCCACTTGTTTATCTAATGAAACAGGTTGACGATATATCATCACAAGTTCGCGGATTTGAGCAGGGTTTAATTTCATCTTTTCTGCAATTTCACACATACTAGGACTGCGCTTTAGTTTTTGAGATAATTCCCTTTGCACTTTTTTTAGTTTGTTCAACTTTTCGGTAAGATGAATTGGCAGTCTAATAGTTCGTGATTGCTGAGATATTGCTCGTGTCATTCCCTGGCTAATCCACCAATAAGCATAGGTAGAAAACTTATAGCCACGAGTGGGGTCAAATTTCTCTACACCACGCTCTAAACCTAATGAACCTTCCTGAATTAAATCCATAAACTCCATATTTCGTCCTTGATATTTTTTGGCAATAGAAACCACTAAACGAAGATTTGCTGCCATCATTTTTTGCTTTGCTTGTACACCTTTATGAAAAATTTCCCTCACTTCTATTTCACTAAGTTGTAGATATTGAGCTAATTCTTTTTGAGATGGTTCGTGATTGAGTTGTTTCTTCAAAGTTTCCTTCTTCTTCTGTAACACCATCATCTGCTGTACCTGTTTGCTATATATAATTTCTTCCTCATGAGTCAACAATGGTACACGAACAATATCTTGCAGATAATTCCGAACTATATCTGTGCTGAATTTAGTATTGGAAGTTGTTGTAATCATGTTGAGAGTTGGCATAATTTCAGTATTTTTTGTATGTAAAGATTTAGATATATTTATAAATTATTCATTCATGTTATGGTAAGTAGCCACAGCTGAAGGAGAATTGCGATTGAGGTAGCGGAATATCCAATATTTAAAAACTGTATCCATGATTACTGGAACAGTAGCAATAAATAAAGAAGTAAGACTTTTGTTTTCTGGTAAACCGTAATGCTTTAAAGTACTTTCTATAATTATTTCCCATCCATAAGGAGAATGAAAACCAACAAATATATCTGTAGATAGAATAATTAAAAAAGCCTTGGCAGAGTCGCTGAGACTATAAGTTATATCGCCAGCAAAAGACATAAGAATAGATAGCTGCTGCTTACCTGTTAAAATTAAAATAATTAATGTGATGGCTGTAAGTATATCTGTAAAGACATTTGTCACTGCATTAATACTTTCAATTTTATTTTCTTCTAATAGCGAAATAGCTTTTTTCTTAAGCTTTTTTTGAACAACCTCGTCAGATAATGTGGTTATTTTATCTATTCGAGCTTCAAAATAAATACCTTGCTCGAATCTTTTGAGTTCAGCTAAAGCTTTTTCTTCTTGAGAAGAATTTAAGAAAATGTTTGACTCTTGTAAATTCCAGAACTTCTCAACTAGGGGAGTGATTATAAAGTTTCTAGAAAGCTGATTTATAAGTAATGGAACTACAATCAAAATTAACAGAAAACGGACAGAGGAAATTGTTTGAAGTCGAGAAGCGCGAAACTCTTCAATAACCTTTGCTTCGGCATTTGGATCTAACGTCTGCTGAAATTTTCCTATCGTCCGTAGGATAGAGCGAGGAATAAAGCTCATCTTTTGAGATGATGACTTTGATTTCATCTTAATTTATAAGCATCTAAATTTTAGTTGCACCCATATTTTAGTGAGACAACTGTAGTATTTGAAAAAGCTATAAGATTTAAAGTTTAAATCTCTAAATTCTACTTTACAAAAACAGGATGAAATTAAGATGAAAAATCAGTATTTTATAGATTTTTTTCTAAATTTAGTTATTTTCGTATATATTAAAATCAGCAATTCTACTTAAATAATTATTACTTTGGGGATTTGTTCTCACAAAGCTAAGATGATTAGGTATTCGGTCACAGTAATTGCTCAAAATGCGATCGCCACCAAATTATCTATCCACATACTCAACTAAATTGGTTTAAACCACGTTTTCTTGAGCAAGCGGACACGGATAACTTGGATCGCCTGTTTCTATCTGAATTGTAGTGTGTTCGATACCAAAATGGTCGTGAAGTTGTTGATTTACCTGAACTAAAAAAGCATCATTAGGATTTCCAGCAGGCATAATTAAGTGAGCAGTGAGAGCTGTTTCTGTAGTACTCATTGCCCAGATGTGCAAGTCATGAACACTAGATACACCGGGAAGTTCAGCTAAGAATGTACGGACTGCAAGTGGTTCAATACCTGCTGGTACGGCATCCGTAACCAAGTTCAAAGATTCTTGGAACAATTGCCAAGTACTCACAATAATCACGACAACAATCATCAAACTCACAACAGGGTCAAACCACAGCCAACCAGTGGTAACAATAGCAATACCAGCCAGAACTGCACCTAAAGATACTGCTGCGTCAGCAACCAAATGGAGAAAGGCTCCTTTAATGTTTAAGTCTCTTTCACGACCAGATAGAAACATCAAGGCACTTCCCATATTGATGGCAATGCCTATTGCAGCCACGCCGATAATTGTACCACCTGATACTGGACTAGGTTTAGCAAAACGCTGGATAGCTTCCCATGTAACTGCGCCAGAAGCCACGAGTACGAGGACAGCGTTCAAAAGAGCTGCCAAAATAGAGGAGCGACGTAACCCGTAAGTACGGCGTGGTGTTGGTTGGCGACGACCGAGGAAGCTTGCTCCCCAGGCGAGTAACAAACCTAGAACATCACTCAAATTGTGACCAGCATCGGCAAGTAGAGCCAGGGAATTGGCAACTAACCCATAAATTACTTCAATAACAACAAATCCAGTGTTGAGAGCAACGCTAATAATAAAGGCACGGTTGTAATTAGTCGGTTCGTGGCTGTGTCCGTGACTGTGATTGTGAGACATGAATACTGCCCTTAAAACATTACCAATGGTGATAGAACTTCTATACTTTGACAAGTCACAAATTTATCTTTAAGCATATCTTTGACTAAGGAAAAAAATTCGGTTATTGCAGTTTCACTATCAATAACTGTAACAAGAAGTGGTAGTGCAGAGGACTCAGTAGACGGATCTAGCTTATTTAGAGTACGAAAAACCCCATGTTTGCCATATCCAGAAATTGCCCGCACTACCGTTACCCCTGTTAATCCTTGTTTGCGAGCGATTCCAAGCAGAACTTGATGAAGGGGTTGATGTTCCCAACAATCCAATTCGCTAACATAAATTGTTAATTGTTTCCATATTGTCATATAGCTTTTCCTATACTGATATCACTATTATCGCTAATTATTGAATTGCTCGGATTATCGCTTAAAGGTAAAGCGACCATTAAATTTTTCACCTTTCACATCAGTTTGAATAACAACTTTATACTCTCCCGTTGCAGCCGCAGGCAGTTTTGCTGAATATTGCTTTTCCTCGGTATTATAAAGAACTTGTAGGGTTTTGTTACTGCCATCTGGTAGCTGAACTTGAGCCATGAGCTTGGCATCAGTAATTGCTTTGTCCTGTTCGCCGTGTACGCTTATATCTAAATGAGTAGAATCTTTTTCTATATCTGGTTTGAACTCTAAATGATATTTGCCCGACTCTATAACTTGACCCTTATGCTCTCCATTATTAGATTGATCGCCTTTTTCATCATGAGCATGACCGTCGTTTTCATTATGCGCTTCCCCAGTTTTAGCAACGGGTTCAGTTTTGGCAGCTGTTTTTGTAGTTACTGTTTTGGTAGCACTTTCCGAGTTAGCAGCTTGATTCCCACCATTACAAGCACCCAAAAAAATTAATCCTACACTGCTAACAATTACTAAACTGGTTTTCAGAAATTTCATTAATTCAAACTCCTTGATGTTTTGTAAATTAAAAACTAATACAGCACGTTGTAAGTAAACCACCTATTTCAAATCAATGAAACCTTTAAGAATTAGGAATTCCTAATTCCGTTAGCGTAGTGAGGCGTAGCCCATTGCAAATTCCGCCAAGCTGTATTATTAGGCTCTGGCTTCTCGTGCAATTTCTGGCTGAATAATTGGTTCAGCCTTTCTTGGCACCACAAATCTACCAAACTGTATATACAAAGCCGGAAGCACTAACAAGGTTAAAGCGGTTGAGGTAAACAATCCACCTAACACTACAACAGCTAATGGCTGGAGGATTTCTTTTCCAGCTCCACTACCAATTACCAAAGGTGCCATACCCAGAGCTGATGATAACGCCGTCATTAAGATAGCAGCCAACCTTTCTACCGACCCTTCCATCAAAGCCTGTCGCAGAGGTTGTCCTTCTGCCATCCTAGAATTGTAGTTTTCAACCAGTAATAGTCCATTACGTGTAGCAACGCCGAATAAAGTAATAAATCCTACCATTGAAGCTACAGAGAGAATACCACCAGTCAAGGCTATGGAAATGACTCCACCCACTAAGGCTAAGGGCAAGTTGATCAAGATCATGATGGTGGCAGGAATGGACTTGACAGCAAAGTAAATCAGAACTGCGATCGCAACAAAAGCTAATCCACCAGCCGAAAGTAAAGTTTTTGTAGCTCCTTCTTGTGCTTCAAATTGACCGCCGTATTCAATGTAATAGCCGGGAGGTAATTGTACTTCTTGCTTAACTTTGTCCCGGATATCTTTAATCACAGAACCTAAATCACGTCCAGCTACATTGCTGGAGACAACAATATAACGGGAGACATTCTCGCGGTTAATAGTATTGGGGCCTGTACCGTAGTCAATTTTTGCGACTTGAGCTAGGGGAATTTTCTGTCCGTTGGGTGTATCAACGAGCAAATCGCGGATGACTTCGATATTGTTGCGGTATTTTTCTTGCAACCAAACAACTAAATCAAAGGTTTGTTGCTGTTCTAAGATTTGAGATACAGTTCGCCCATTGAGAGCTGTTTCTACCGTCTCTGATAATTCGCCAATAGTCAAACCATAGCGAGCTGCTGCGTTACGGTCAAACTGAATTTGCACCTGTTTCATTGGTACTTGCGGTTCTAATTGCAAGTCTGCTAAACCGGAAACCTCACCCATAGCTGATTGTACTTGTTGACCAAGCTGGCGGAGTTGTTCCAAATCAGGGCCGAAAATTTTCACAGCGATCGCACTCCTTACCCCAGAAAGCACTTCATCCATCCGGTGCGAAATAAAACCACCAATATTGGGAACTACACCGGGAATTTTCTCAAATTGCTCCCGAATCATTTCAATTGCCTTATCTCGGTCTTTTCCTCCCTCTTCACTCAGTTGAACATCTAGTTCTCCAACATTGGCACCAGCTACTTCGGTATCGCCTTGCGCTCGTCCAGAACGGAACTGAACTGCTTGAATCCGGGGGTCTTTTTTCAGGGTGTTCTCTATCGCCAAGCCTACCTGATTAGTCGCATCCAGAGATTGACCAGGCATCAGAATTGTGGTGATCACTAGGGCGCGGTCTTGAAATTCTGGTAAAAAAACTTGCCCTAACGAGGTCATAATTAATATTGAAGCGACAAAACTAGCGATCGCACCTGTCAATACAATCTTGGGACGACGCAGAGAAAACTGCAAAAACGGGCGATACAAGCGATGAGAAAATCGTTCAACCCAAGTTTCTGTACTTGGTAAACGCCGATTTACTAGCAAAAGGGCGCATAATGCCGGAGTCAATGTCAGTGCTACTAAAGTAGAAGCCACAATTGACAGCAAATAAGCTATACCCATTGGTGTAAAAATCCGACCTTCCACCCCAGAAAGGGCAAAGATTGGTGCAAAGACGACTGCGATAATGATTGTCGAGAACAGTACGCTTACCCTTACCTCCACTGAACCATTGAAAACTACTTGCAGTGGTGGCACAGGATTGCCTGCTATCTGGTTTTCTCGCAAACGGCGGTAGACGTTCTCCATATCAACAATTGCGTCATCCACCACCGAACCAATCGCCACAACAAGTCCGCCCAAAGTCATCGTGTTGATGCCTTGTCCCGTCCAATTGAGGATCATCATTCCCAACAACAAAGACACGGGAATCGCGCTCAAGGTAATGATCACCGTGCGCCAATTCATCAAAAATAGAATCAAGATGACACAAACAATGATCGTGCCATCGCGCAAAGCTTCTTCAACGTTTTTTAGCGAGGCTTCGATAAAATCTTCTTGGCGGAAGGTTTCGGTGACTTTCACATCTTTAGGCAAGCTGGCTTTTAACTCTGACATCGCTGCTTCAGCCGCCTTTGTAACGCTTGGTGTATCAGCAGTTGGCTGTTTATTGACAGTCAAAATCACCGCTTTCTTACCCGCAGAACTACCATCGCCGCGTTTGAGTGCTGCACCGATTTGTACATCTGCCACTTGTTCTAACAGTACTGGGGTGCCATTTTTGGCTTTAATTACTGATTTCTTAAGTTGTTCGATAGATTCAATCCGCCCTACCCCTCGCACCAATGTCTCTTGGTCGGGAGTAATTAAAAATCCCCCTGGTGCATTGGCGTTGGCTGCTTGTGCTGCCTTGGTGACATCATCAAGGGAAACATTAAACGCCTTCAGCTTATCGGGGCTTACTAGGACTTGATACTGACGCTCATCCCCACCAAATATGACAATATTACTTACACCAGGGACAGCCAGCAGGCGATTTTTCACCTGCCAATTGACAATTCGCCAGACCTCCATCAAAGGAGTGGTTTCAGAAGTAAAGGCATATTTGACAGTCCATCCCAAGGGGGAACTAACCGGTAGAACCTCTGGGTCTTCTACACCTTGCGGTAGTTGACTGCGTGCTTGTTGCAACCGTTCCGTTACCAATTGGCGGGCGCGATAAATTTCTGTATCCAAGCTAAAAGTAGCTCTCACAGCCGAAAGACCTACAGCTGAGGAAGAACGCAATGCTTCTAGTCCAGGTGTACCGTTAATTACACTTTCTATCGGTCGAGTGACTAAGGACTCCACTTCCTCTGGTGCTAGTCCTGGGGCTTCGGTCATAATTTCCACTTGCGGAGGAGCAAAGTTAGGAAATACATCCAGTGGCATTTGTGTAAGGACGAGAAAGCCCCAAACAGATATGAGGATGGAAGCAATAACCACTAGCCAACGTTGAGCAATCGACCATTTAACAATAGAATTGAGCATTATTGGAAAGATAAAGCTTTACTGAGGATAAGTCAGCATTAACTTTCTCTAGGATGACAGGCTGGAATGAAATTCGGGTGAAATTTGTACAAGGGAGAGTGTAGATGATAAGCTACGCTCAACTGTAGGCGATCGCGATTCCTTTACTCCTTTTTTGAAATCCATAACTAATTATCATTGGGCTATTGAACATCAATGAGTTGCTGTGAATGAGTCAGCTAAACGTTAAAATAATGAGGCTATTTGTGTAATTATCATATTCTTTGCAGCAAGCAGGCCAAGCCGTTTTTCACCTGCCAGTTGACACTACAAGCTTTCAAAATTCAGGAGCATCAGTCAGCTAGATAGCTGCGTGAGTCAATTCCATATCTTCGTAGAAGCGTGAGAGCTTGTTTTTCCACTTGTCGTACTCGTTCTCGACTAATACCCATCCGTTGACTAATCTGTACTAGGGTCAGTTCGCATCCACCTGCTAAACCAAAGCGCAAGATTAAGACTTCCTTTTGCTGGGGAGTCAGCTTTGCTAATAGGTTGTGAATGTCTTGATAGAGCAATTCTCGTTCGGCGTAGCGTTCGGGAGACATTCCATCATCCTTCAGCAGATCCTGTAATTGGGTATCCTGCTCAAATCCAATTCGCATATCTAAGGAAACAGGTTGACGAACAAGCTGCAAATATTCTCGAATCTGACTGGGTTCCAAATTGAGGGCTTGGGCGATTTCCGTTACGCCAGCAATGTAACCAAGCTTTTGAGATAACTCTCGCTGAACACACTTAATTTTGTTCAGCTTATCAGCCATGTGAATGGGTAAACGAATAGTGCGGGATTGTTGAGCGATCGCTCGTGTAATTCCCTGACGAATCCACCAGTAAGCATAAGTAGAAAACTTGTATCCAAGAGTTGGATCAAATTTCTCTACCCCTCGTTCTAGCCCCAATGCACCTTCTTGAATTAAGTCTAGAAACTCAATATTGCGTTTCTGGTATTTTTTAGCAATAGACACCACTAACCGCAGATTAGCCTGAATCATCTTCTGCTTGGCAATTTGTCCTTGACTTAGTTGTTGCAGCAGCACATCTTCTTTCAACTGCATCTTGTCAGCCCATTGTTGCAGAGTGGGTTCACGCTGTAATTTTTCAGCTAGCTCTTCTTTTGCAGTAAACATCACCATCATTTGCTGAACTTGTTGAGCAAAAAAAATTTCTTGCTCATGGGTTAACAGAGGTACACGTCCAATTTCATGAAGATAGATACGCACTGTATCTGCTGTAGATGAAAATTCGTTATTCTTACTCTTAAGTTTAGTTACTTGGGATGTTGAATTAGGCATAAATATGTTAGCCTCAATTGAATAAAATCAAATGTTTACATAAAAATAAATAAGCATAAAATAATCGAAATTATAAATCTTAAAAACTTCATCAATTAATTGGTTCAAACTGTCCTAAAAAAGTAGGTCGGGGACGGGTAATGTCAACTTCCCACAAAGCCTTAACATTCGCTAATGATTCCCGTAATAAATCAGGAATCATTCCTCGTAGTCCATAAATTTCTATATCTGGAGTTCCTAAACCAACTGTCTTTAGTCCTAATTGGCGACAGGTATAAACAGTGCGGGGAAGATGATAATTTTGAGTGATGACAACAGCTTTATGTACACCAAAAACCTTATGAGCGCGATAACAACTCTCATAAGTGCTGAAACCTGCATAGTCTAGGGTAATGTTTTTCATCGGTACACCCAGATCATGGGCATATTTCAGCATAGACCTGACCTCATTATAGGAAACTGTACTGTTATCTCCTGTCATCAAGAGTTTACTAATCTTTCCCATTTTATAAAGTTTGACAGCAGCTTCTACACGGTCTGACAACATGGGTGTGGGATTACCATTTGGAAGAATTCCTGCACCAAATACTATTGCAACCTGTTCTTTTGGGACTAATTCTGGTTGAAGGTAGCGATCGCCATTCGTCATTAAACCTATATAAGCCGTTACTATTAAAGGTTTTGCTAATACACTAATTACTAAACCTAGCAAAATCCATTGCAGGTAACGGAACAACTTGAAATATTTTCCCCCTATACTTTTTTCAAAAAATCTCATAAAAGTGATATTGTACGAGTATTTTATTGGATCAGCGATGCCCATTATTGGAAGTTTCTGTGTACCTATCAATTACTTCTTATATTATCAGCCAGTAAAGAATTCACTGGCTGTAATTTAGCAAAATTACTGTCCCATCTGCGCTTAACTTAGTGATGCTAATTAATTCTCCAGCACCACCCCAGCTACCTTCCCGTTTTCCTCAACAGCCGCACTTCGCTTAGGTAATAAAAACCTACCAAACTTCGAGTACAAAGCAGGTAAAACCAGCAAGGTTAACGCTGTAGAAGTAAACAAACCACCTAAAACCACTATCGAAAGTGGCTGCAAAACTTCCTTACCTGGCCCCGATGCAATTACTAACGGTACTAATCCCAAAGCGGATGTAAAAGATGTCATCAAAATAGCATTTAGTCTTTCCATTGACCCGGCTATAAGGATTTCTTTTAACGACATTCCGCTAGAAAATTTAGTAGTGTAATTGTCTACTAAAAGTAGTCCATTGCGAGTAGCTACACCAAATAAAGTCACAAAACCTACCAAGGAAGCGACTGAAACAACGCCCCCTGTTAGTGCCACAGCAATTACACCTCCGACTAAAGCGATGGGCAAGTTAATCATAATCATTGCTGTAGAAGCAATGGATTTGACAGAAAGATACATTAATACCGTAATCACTACAAAGGAAATAGCACTGAAAATTAAAATATTTTGTGAGGCTCTTTCTTCGGCTTCAAATTGACCGCCATACTGAATAAAGTAACCAGAGGGCAATTGCACTTGTGCCTTGACTTTGTTTTTAATTTCATTGACTACCGATCGCAAATCTTTGCCCTGAGCATTAGCAGATACTACAATTAGACGGGAGACATTTTCCCTGTTAATGGTATTTGGGCCAGTGCCATAGGTAACTTTAGCCACGTTAGCTAAAGGAATTTTATTTCCTCCTTCATTTCCACCTTGGGAAGGGGTATCAACTAACAAATTTTCAATTGTTTGTAAATTATTACGGTATTCTGACTGTAACCAGACAATTAAATCAAAACTTTGTTGCTTATCCAAAACTTGCGATACTACTTTACCATTGAGCGCAGTTTCGACAAGTTCAGATAGTTGCCCAACTGTTAAACCATAACGTGATGCGGCAACACGGTCAAATTTTATTTGAATCTGTTCGATGGGAACTTGCGGTTCTAATTGTAAATCTACAAGCCCAGATACAGATGACATTGCACTTTCAACTTGTTGACCAATCCGGCGGAGTTCTTCTAAGTCTGAGCCAAATATTTTCACAGCAATTTGACTTCTGACCCCGGATAATATTTCATCAATTCTGTGAGAAATAAACCCACCAATATTTGCAGCAGCACCAGGTATTTTATTAAATTCTTCCCGCAACCATTCTACTGTTTCTTTACGCTTTTCCATTCCTTTGTCACTCAGCCCAATATCAAGATGACCAAGATTGACGGGTGCTGCATCCGGATCGCTAGGGGCGCGTCCTGCCCGTAACTGCACATATTTTAATCGGGGATCATCTTTGAGTTTATTCTCCAACACAAAGGCGGCACTGTTAGTAGCTTCTAAAGATGAACCTGGATAAAGAGCTAAAGTATTGACCAAAGTTGATTCTTGAAATTCTGGTAAAAAAGCCCGTCCCAAAGCTGGAAAAATCACTATTGCCGCTATCATCCCCGCCACAGCCACAGAAATAATGATCATGGGACTGCGGATAGCAAAATTTAGACAACGATAATACAGCCGCTTGAAAATTCGGGGTATTAATGGTTCCTTTAACGGCATTTTTCCGTGTGGAAGTAAAATTGCACACAAAGCCGGACTTACAAGCAGCGCTTCTAGACTAGAAACTATAACTACCACCAGATAACTAAGACCCATCGGGCCAAAAATCCGACCCTCTACACCAGCGAGGGCAAATATTGGAGAAAAAACGACAATAGTAATTAAAGTTGCCCCAATCAGAGATTCCTGGACTTCCTCTACTCCTTCAAAGACAACTTTCAGTATTGGACTAGGATTAGGAGAATATTTATTTTGTCGCAACAAACGAAAAACATTTTCTGCATAGACAATGGCATCATCAATCGCTGTACCAATGGCGATCGCTAATCCCCCCAAAGTCATTGTATTCAGCCCCAAGCCCAAAAAAGATAATACTTGCAATGAAAATATAAAAGTCAGGGCAAAATTTAACAGCACAACTCCAAGAGTCCGCCAATTCATTAAAAAAGGGATGAGGATAATTGCTGCAATGATACTACCTTCTACCAAGGCTGATCTAACATTTTCTACTGAAGCATCAATATAATCAGCTTGACGGAAGGTTGCATTTACTTTAATTCCTTTCGGTAAACCTGCTTTTAGCTCAGATATTGCGGCTTCAATCGCACGGGTGACGGTAGGAGTATCAGCTAGAGGTTGCTTATTCACCATCACCACTACAGCATTTTTACCATTTAAGCTGCCATCGCCTATCTTAATCGCACCGCCAATTTGAATTTCGGCAACATCTCCCAAACGCACAGGCGTTCCTTGACGGGCAACAATTACAGATTGTTTTAAATCATCCAAGGATTCAATTCGGCCAATTCCCCGAATCAGAGTTTGCTTGTCAGAGCTGATTAAAAAGCCACCAGGAGCATTGACATTTGCTCCCTGTACTGCTTCAGACACTTGCTGTAAAGATACATTAAAAGCTCTGAGTTTGTTCGGATCTACTAGTACTTGATACTGGCGGACTTCGCCACCATACACTAGTACTTGACTAACGCCAGGCACAGCTAAAAGACGATTTGTAACTTGCCAATCAACGATTCGGCGTACTTCCATCAAGTCGATTTTAGATGTTGGGTTTTGGATGGATGTTTCTCCTTTCTGTCCCTCATCTTCCACTGTGAAAGCATATTTTAATACAGTGCCGATAGGTGAACTGATAGGAGCGAGTCTTGGTGTTTCAATTCCTTCGGGTAGCTTACTCACTGCTTGTTGTAGTCGTTCCTGTACCAACTGGCGGGCTTGATAGATATCTGTTCCCCAGCCAAAAACAACTCTGACTACAGAAAGTCCTGCTGAGGAGGAAGAACGAACTGCGCTGATCCCTGGTGTGCCGTTGATTGAGCTTTCAATTGGTAATGTCACCAGAGACTCTATTTCTTCAGGAGCGAGTCCGGGAGCTTCTGTTTCAATTTCGACCTGGGGAGGTGCAAAGTTAGGGAAAACATCCAACGGCATTTGCGGGATGGTATTAAATAATATGATTATTGTGGAAATAAGCGCCGCAATCACTACTAACCAGCGTCGATAAATTACCCATTTAGCAACTGTACTAATCATTATCTATTTAGTTGTTAATTGTTGTTGGTTATTAGTTGTTAATTATTTCAAATCCACAACTTTATAAGAGAGAATTTCAAATTCCACATTATTAATTTTTTGGCGTTGCTGAATTGAAGTATGAAATAAAAAATCAAGGATTTAAAACTCCTACTCTCTGCGCCACCCTGCGGGTTCCGCCTTAACGGTACTGCGTGTTAGCGTTAGCGGGGCGTAGCCCGATAAATTCATACTCTTAATCAGCACCGCAAATTTTTTATTAGTAATTGGAATGAGTATCTTTTTCATTTTCCTCAACACAAGTGGTGGGAGTAGAGGGGCTTGGTTGTTTGTGGTTGTCGATATAAACCTCGGTTTCATAATTAAAACCGTCACCTATTGGTATTAGACGGGAACGGTTACGACGGCTAGACCAGAAACTACCAGCTAGAAAAGCCAAAGTAGTAAGGGTCACTCCTCCTGCTCCAAATAACCACAGAGGTAGCGGTAAGGTGTTAGCCTTAGTATTCTCTGAATGTGCTTGTTCCTGTTCTTCTCCTTCGTTGGATTTACTACCACCCTTCAACGATTGTGCATAAAGTTGTGGCGCACGTTGGGTAACTACTGAATCTCCCTCGAATAAACCGCTTTTAATCTCAATTAAATCTCCAGAGGTTTGTCCTAACTCAACTTCCACAGATTGGAAGGCATTGCCGTTTTGGACATAGACCAATTTCTTATTATTTGCATCCACTACAGCAGACTGGGGAATTGCCAAAGTAGCTGTAGATGTCTGGTCTGTTACAACTTCAAGTTCGGCAAACATTCCGGGTTTGAGCTGTCCTCTAGCGTTATTGACTTCGGCTTGTACTGGTACTACTCGTGTTTCTCCTTCGACTACTGAGCCAATCCGTGTAATCCCTCCTGTAAAGGTTTGATTAGGCACACTAGCAACCTTCATCCTTACCTGTTGACCTGTCCTCACTTTATCTAAATCTTTTTCATAGATATTCGCTGTGGCAAAAACCCGACTATCATTCACAATCGTCATTAACTTGCCGCCGGCATCCTCGAAAGATTGACCGATAGTAACTTCCCTATCAACAACCTTGCCAGAAATCGGAGCTGTTACTGTTATTAGTCCCTTAGTATTAGCGCGGTTTCCTAGTTGAGAAAGGCGAGTTTCATAAATAGCACTGCTGCGATTAATATTGGACTTTGCTAGGCTAACTGCTGCTTGAGCGCGTTTGAGTTGATTTTCAGCCGCAATGACATCGCGGCGGCTGTTGGCTGTGGTTAGTTTAGCTTTAGCTTCTGCTAGTTGGGTTTGAGATTCAAGAGCGTTGCGACGTGGCAAAGCACCTTCAGTGGCTAACACTTGATCTTTCTCATACTTTTCTTGAGCAAATGCTACTTGGCTTTGGGCTTGGGCGATTTCTGCTGCGGCTATTTGTTGATAGCGATCGCGGTTTTGTTGTGCTAACCTCAAGTCAGCTTCAGCCTGTTGTAAATCAGCCTCTCCTTGTGCCAATTTCTCCTGAGAGTTAACCCGCAGTTCCACTAAATCAGGACTAGTGACAACGGCGACGGGTTGGCCTTTCTTTACTAGTGCGCCTGGTTCTACCAACAGTTCAACTACTTTTACTCCTTGGATTGGGGTGGTGACTTCTACTTTTTGGCTAGGCAAAGTTTCAATCTGTCCAGTAGTTTTAATACCAACAGCTAATCGTTGGCGTTGTACTGGTTCTACCTTAACTCCTAGCAGTTTTGCGGTTTCTGCATCCACTTTAACAGAACCCGTCGATTCGCCTCCTGCTTGAAACGCACTTCCGCCACTGTGGTCATGACCACCGCCAGCCAAAACAGTAGTAGGAGTATTTAGTAGTAACATCAACATTGTCAATGAAACATAATGTAGTGGAGCAGAAGATTGAAACAAATTCGAGATTCCCATTGCTTGTTGTGTCCTAAATATAGTGAGAAAGCTCCAGTCGCGTTTGATGTGTAAACTTGGACTACCACTTTCTTTAGCTAGTTACATTGCTTTTGTGAGTAGTTTACAGAGTTGAACTAGTAGTCTCTTTCCAGTGTTTCATATCAATATGAAATCTGGGTGAAATTTTTAGTGGCGATCGCTGTTAGGAAAAACTACTATATTTAGGTTGAAGAAGAATTCATAACCCAGAATTCAGAAATTAAATTAAGAGCGTGGAAGATTCAGACCCGCCACTAATTAAATACCACCAAATCTATGATTTGGCGGGGTCTTAAATCCATATATTCATTCACACCTACGCACAGAATTCATCCGCTCATTCTGGCGACTGACTCCTGAATTATTTCTTGATAAATTGAGTGTTGAAAATTACAGTTTTTTTAGAACACAAATTACACAATATATATATTTTTTTTGGGAAATGCTGTAGGCATTTTCACCACATAACTATAGATATCTGATATTAGCTAGTTTACAAATTCAATAAGCTACAGCTTTCCAAATAATAAAATTTCGGCTTAATCTTTTACCTCTGTTAAATGTTCTGAAACTTCTTTGTAAAGGTTGATAATATGGCCATCGGCCAAACTGTAATAGACATTACGCCCTTCTCGCCGATATTTCACTAAGCGTTGCGATCGCAAAATTCGTAATTGATGTGATACCGCAGACTCGCTTACCTTGACAGCAGCAGCTAAATCGCAGACACAGAGTTCTCGATGAGCTAACGCAGACATCAGGCGCAAACGGCTGGGATCGGCCAAGGCACTAAAAAACTCTGCCATCTGTTGCGCCTTGTCAATCGGCATCACCTCTGGTTGCACCTGACGCACCTGCTCAAGATGGACGAGATGCGTGTCGCAACTGGGTATATCCTCACTTTGAAAAGACTGTGATTTTGATGACGACGATTTGCTCATAAAAGTTGGAGTTAGCTACTGAAAGCAGAATGTGGGTTCAGTATTGGGAAATGATTCTCATTTTAACACTTAAACATCTGAAAATATCTTCAGATATTTCATTGTTTATGTTAAAGTTCAGAAAGTTCTTCCTCAACCGCGTAATTAAACCCCTATGACTCAAACTCCATCGCTCAAAACTCAACAGATGCGGATAGGCGGTATGGACTGTACAGGCTGCAAGATGAAGATAGAAGGTAGCCTGGAACGATTGACAGGGGTGACTGAGGCATCTGTGACGGTGGCAACCGGGCGGTTAACTGTGACCTACGATCCGCAGCAGGTGAGCGACGTAACGATTCAAGAGCGAGTCAAGTCACTGGGCTATACCATTGAAAACCCAAAATCGCCCGCACCTAAAACTGTCACTAAAGCGCATAACCATCACCACGATCGCGTAGGGCATAGTCATGAGGATGGTCATACTCACGACGAGCATGACGAGGAAGACGAACACGATCATGGCCACTCTCACGGCGCTGGCGAATTTAATCTCAAGAAAGAACTACCACCCGTACTGATAGCGATCGCTCTGTTTACCATTGCCATTCTGTTGGAGAAACCCTTACACAACACACCCTACAACATTGCCGAATTAGCCGTGATTATTCCAGCCTATTTGTTGAGTGGTTGGACAGTGCTGAAAACGGCTGGACGCAATATTCTCAGAGGGCAAATCTTTGATGAAAACTTTTTGATGACGATCGCAACCCTGGGCGCACTCGCTATTCACCAGCTGCCTGAAGCCGTTGCCGTGATGTTGTTCTTTCGGGTTGGAGAGTTGTTTCAGGAATACTCAGTGGGGCGATCGCGCCGTTCGATCAAAGCGTTGCTGGAAGTTCGTCCCGATACCGCTAACTTGAAAGTGAATGGCACAATCAAACAGGTTTCTCCAGAAACAGTCAACGTCGGAGACTTGATTTTGGTGAAACCAGGCGAGAAAGTACCGCTCGATGGCGAAATTCTAGAGGGGAACTCGCAAGTCGATACTTCAGCCCTCACAGGAGAGTCAGTTCCCCGTACGGTTAAACCTGGAGATACCATTCTCGCAGGCATGATTAATAAATCAGGTGTGCTGACGATTCGAGTGACGAAACTGTTTGGCGAATCATCGATTGCCAAGGTGCTTGACCTAGTTGAAAATGCCACCAGCAAAAAAGCATCTACTGAAAAATTCATTACTAAGTTTGCCCGCTACTATACACCCGTTGTTGTCTTTCTCTCATTAGGTATTGCCCTGTTACCACCCCTACTAATTCCAGGGGCAAATCGAGCGGACTGGGTATATCGTGCCTTGGTGCTACTGGTAATCTCCTGCCCCTGCGGACTGGTAATTAGCATTCCTCTCAGCTATTTTGGTGGGATTGGGGGAGCCGCCAAGCGGGGAATTTTGGTCAAAGGCTCAACGTTCCTGGATTCGCTTACAGCGATTAAAACAGTTGTGTTTGATAAAACGGGAACCTTAACCAAAGGCACGTTTCAAGTCACCCAAGTTGTGACAAAAAATGGGTTTTCTGAGTCGGAACTGCTGACCTTGGCAGCGAAAGCGGAATCTCACTCTAATCATCCGGTGGCACAGTCGATTCGGGAAGCTTACGCTCAACCGATTGCTGAATCTGAGGTTACGGATTACGAAGAAATTCCGGGGCATGGCATCCGGGCAGTTGTTCAAAATCAAGTGGTGATTGCAGGCAACGATCGCCTGTTGCATCGAGAAAAAATTGACCATGACACTTGTGATGTCGCAGGTACTGTGGTTCATTTGGCAGTGGATGGACGCTACGCCGGATACATTCTCATTGCAGACGAAATCAAAGAAGATGCTCCTCAAGCCATTCAAGATTTGAAACGAATGGGTGTAGAGAAAACCGTGATGCTGACGGGAGATAATCGGGTAGTTGCTTCCTCAGTAGCTCGTCAACTAGGTTTAGATATGTTCATTCCCGAATTGCTGCCAGAAGGAAAAGTAGACGAAATCGAAAAACTGCTAGAGCGATCGGGCAAAGCAAAACTCGTATTCGTGGGAGATGGCATTAATGATGCGCCTGTAATTGCTAGAGCTGATGTCGGTATGGCAATGGGTGGGTTAGGGTCGGATGCTGCCATTGAAACTGCTGATGTCGTACTGATGACGGATGCTCCTTCAAAGGTGGCAGAAGCCATCAAAGTTGCCCAGAAAACCCGTCAAATTGTAGTGCAAAACATTGTGGTGGCACTAGCGATTAAGGCACTCTTTATTGTGCTAGGAACCATTGGAGTAGCAACACTATGGGAAGCTGTGTTTGCCGATGTCGGTGTAGCCCTACTGGCGATTTTGAATGCGAGCCGGATTGCAAAGTAGAGGTCTATCAAATGAATCGCTTTTTGTGCTTGAGAAGTCAATCAGTGAATGATGCCTACATTTACACTTTCAGATGAAACCAGAGAACAGCCCATCAATCTCCTCTGGCTAGTGTTGGGATTGCGAAGTGGACTGTTTCTAGCAGAGCTGATTGTCGGGCTTTGGGTTCATAGCTTGTCTTTACTTGCGGTTGCAGGACACATGGCAGTTGATGTCTTCGCGATCGCTATTGCGCTAGTGGCGGCTGAATTAACCCATCGTCCGTCAAATAAGCTCAATATTGATCCAGTTCATCTAGATGCTTGGGCAGCTTTAATGAATAGTCTGCTTCTACTTGGAATTGCTGTATTTATAGCCTGGAAAGCGATCTATCAGATTCAAGAACCGCAGGTTAGTGCAGGTCTTCCGATACTAATGATGGCTATTTTAGAACTTGTCGTAAAAGGGGTAAATGCTGCCTTGTTATATGAGGAGAGCCATCACAACTTAAATATACGTGGCGTATTTCTTCACGCCATTGCTGATGCGATTAACTCTATTAGTCTTTTATTTGCATCTTTGGCAGTCCTTTTGTTGAATTGGCTGTGGGCTGATGCGATCGCCAGTATATTCGTTTCTCTACTCATTTTCATCAATGCATTATCCCTACTTCGGGAAAGCTTAAAAACTCTCAAACCTGAGTTGAGTTGAATCAGTAGATATGTTAATAATAGAATTCGGTTTTAGATTGGAGGCGTTAATAAATTATTCATGCTAGTTGAGTGATTGTGTTGCTGAGATTTCCGAAATGTGATGAATGCTAAAGCAGCAACTACTGTTAAGTAAATACGTTGTAACCAGATATTACTCAATTTTAAGCTAATACCACCTCCGATGGCTCCACCTATAAACATAGCAATCCCAAGAATTAATCCTAACTTATAATCAACCATCTCTTGTTTAATGAAAATAGTTGTAGCTATAAATGAGGAAAAAATATTAATTAATTTAGTAATTGCTATCGCTTCAACAAATGTCATGCGAAATAGCATTATGTAAGCTGCACTCTGGCTCCAGAAAATGGGGTTTAAAAGTTTACTTGGCTATACTTATGTCTTTTAGAGCTTCTTGACTGCTACACCAATTATTTGAGGGCTGACGATCGCAGGCACGTTTGCCCGAAAATGTTGATAATCTACTCGCTCAAACCCGGCATTCTCCAATGCTATCCAAGTTTCGCGATCAGGATGGCAGCCATCACCAAGGGTTTTCCAAAGTGGTCGTATTCCATGCTGTATCAAACGCAATATTGTTCCTTGAGGTGCCGCAACGTGCTCAAGGAAAAAGAAGCGTCCGCCAGGTTTAAGTACCCGTATAACTTCCTGCAACACAGCAGCTAGATTATTCACAGAACATAAAACGAGCGTACTGACAACAGCATCCATGCTGTTATCTTCGACTTCCAAGTGTTCGGCAGTTCCATTACAGAGGTCAATGCCTAAGCCGAGCCGTTCAGCTTCTTGCTGTAAATATGGATGCATGAAAGGGTTTGGCTCAATGCCAATCCAGTGAACATCAGACGGATAATAAGATAAGTTGCAGCCCGTACCCGGGCCAATTTCTAAAACGTTGCCATGTAGTTCGGTAAACAAAGCTCGCTTTCGGTCTGCTATCTCCTCTTCGTACTTAGCAGTGCCATGAGCCATCATCCAGGCAAATAAACGTTTATACCAGTCTAGAGAATCTTTTGTATTTGACTCTACAGTAGTATGTATCTTCGCCATCATTATTTTCTCAATTGTGGAACTATGATTAATGCTACTCAAGCTATCATCATTACTCTCTATTGATTAACTAAGGCAATGGCTAAACTGTAATCTTAGTTGCAAGTAATCCTAAACATTCAAAATGTCTTGATTGCAGATTTGAGCGATATTACCGATTACTACAGCTAGGTAGATAGTCTTCAAATTTATTTTAGTTCTATCCATGTTTTGCCGCTATTTTGGGATTGAAAGACAGCGTTGTTATCATTTACTGTATAAAATATCCGAGGATTGCTAGGGGCGATCGCTAGTTTGACAACTACACCATTAGTTTCAGTCCAAAGTTTCGCCCAGGTTTTACCACCATTACTGCTACGATAAATACCGGGTGCTGATTTGAGAAAGCGATAGCCATACATTATAAGATTGTTGCCTTCTTTTTGTAGAGCCAAACTGATAACAGGAACTTCCCGTGTACTAGGTACTAATGTCCAATCATTGCCGCTGTTGGTGCTTTCATACATTCCCGAACGGGTAGTTGCAAACAAATGCTTAGGGTTTTGTGGGTCAACTGCAAGGTCAAAAGGAGCATCGCCTAATCCAGTCATGCGGGTTTTGACCCAAGTTTTTCCACGATCGTTAGAAGTATGCAGCCCTTGCGCCCCAGAAGCGGGCCATCCATAAAAAACGTTGGGGTTACTGGGTGCGATCGCTATTGCATGAAAATCTACCCCAGGCATAGAAATTTGTTTCCAATCTTGCCCTTGATTTTCACTGATCTGGAATCCTAGATTACCTCCTGTGTGTGGATGTCCGCTAGAATAAAAGCGTTTACTGTTAATTGGATCGGCAGTAAAGCCCATATAATCAGCTCGCTCTTTTCCCATCCAAAACCATTCTCCAGTTTCAGAACGTTGCAAGAGTCCATTATGACTTGCAACATAAATAATGTTGGGATTATCTCGATTCACGGTCAAACCATGAACGTGATTATTTACTTGCCAATTGACTGCTTTTTCTAGGAATACATTTACAGCCTTTGGTTGAGCCTGGTTGTTTGGCTGGTTGGTTGACTGATTGCTAGTAGGCTGCTGGATAGAACGACCGAACCACACTCCCAAGCCTCCGCCTAAAAAGAGGAAAAATGCTATCGGTATAGCACAGCAAGCTACCATAGCAATTCCCATCCATTTCATCATGTTGTAGTCTTTTGAGTCAGGCTGACTCATAATTGTGTTTCTCCTGAGTAAGTTTTCTGCTGTAATAAAGCTATTGACTTATGATGAAACACAAAAGCAAGTGCGATTTGAGCTTCTGGATAAAAGGAGCGAGTTCGATAGTCATCTTGATTTACCTTAAGTTCCTTAGCCAAACCATAAGATAGCTTCCTTAGCAATGAGTTCATTAGCCTTTTTCGGCGAGACTTCTCTAAACATTCCTAGTTTTTTCTGACATTTCAAATGTGTTTCTCACCGATGGATTTATCAAGCTCTATCTTGATGGACTGTCTTGGCTGTTCATCATTCCCGGCATATTGTTCATCATTCCTGGCTTACTATTCATCATTGCTTGGCAACACTTACATCCCGTTGGGTTTGGCTGCTGTGGTGTTTGATTCGTTGGCGCTGTTTTTTGACTGGTCAGCACTTGAGTTAGTTTTGCTTCGCTTATAGCCCTAGCCGATTGATTCGGGGTCACAGTTTCCTTGGGGGTGTTTGCAAAGGAAGCAGTAGTGGTTAACGTCAGCAATGCAAAACTGGCAACAGCTCCGCTCAATACTGTCTTAACGCTTGTACTAATGTTCATTTTTACTCTCCATTATTCTGCCAAGCTAGTAGTATCTGAAAAACTAAGACCATACTAAAGTCTCTAGTCGGGTATAGAGTCAAGTCATAAATTTCCTATCCTCGTAAATTGTGAACAGGTATATCAGAGCAGGCAACTTCCTCAATCAAGCTACAAAGCTCTTTATTACAAGGATTATCCAAGGGTCGGTTTGCCCAACGCTGTTGATATGCCTCTAGCTCATCCTTCAGTTCCTTCATGCGATAAATTTGCTCCTCAAGATGAGCAATTTTCTGTTTGAGTAAGTCCCGAACTAGTGGACAAGCAGGGTCGCCTTGGGAACGGATACCTAGCACTTGCTGAATTTCGGACAGGGAAAACTGTAAAGACTGGGCTTTTTTGATGAATTGCAGCCTGTTGATTGCCTCACAGTCGTAATAACGGTAGCCACTTTCACTTCTTTCAACTGGTTTTATCAAGCCCAAGCCTTCGTAATACCGGATGGTTCCCACTGCCACATCAGTTTGCTTTGCTAGCTCACCAATTTTCAGGAGTTTTTTTAGGGATGATACTTCACAACAAACTTCTTCCATGACAGCAATCATAGTTATTTACTACTATGTGTTGCTATAACTTTAAAGTCTATAGTCGGCTAGAGAGTCAAGTGATACATTGAAAGTTTTAAGTAAAGTTTAATTACAATACTTGTAGGCAAAAATATTAGCTTAAAACTTGATGAGCTAGGCTTGCAAATTTAAGGGGATGATATGTCCAAGGAATTTTAATTAAGGTTATTTGGAAAATAATGTTTACCTATAGGGTTGACTCTATAGTTAGCTAGAGGCTTCAGAATGAATAAGTAAAAAGAATTTTGGTGGATATCATGACAAAACGTCAAGTTGAGATTTTTACTGCTGACTGTCCTCTTTGCGATGAAACAGTTCAATTGGTGCAAGAATTGACTTGCCCTAATTGTGAAGTATCAGTCTATAACCTGCGACAAGAGCAGGAGAAAGCCCAGCAGTATGGAGTGAATGCAGTGCCTGCGATCGCTATCAATGGAAAACTAGTTATGACTGGCAAACCCAGTCGAGAGCAACTCCAAGCTGTTGGTGTAGGTCAACCATTAAATTAGAAGCGGTAGGAAGGAGGAATTTACTACCCGTTCGAGTGGCGAATTCGTGCAAGTGAGATGTTAGTTTGTTTCTAGCTAGGAACAAACTAACAGTATATAAAAGGTTTACTGCTTTAGCTAGTAGGTTAACTAGAGTTAGCGTAGGCGTAGCCCGTCGTAGACATCGCGTTTCTTTACCATACTCGCAGATACTACACATAGGCATTAACAAGGGCGATCGCAGACGAGTTGCCTAAATTTCATGCTAATTTCATTTAGGTATGGTAGTAACTTTGGCTAATAAGTTATAAAAATTTCATGTAAATTTCATTTGTTTACAAAGAAGTGAATATATAGCTTGGAACTGTTTATATTGTTTTAGTCTTAATTGCCAAAACAAACTGACGGGGCAATGAAATGGGTTATAAAGCTTATCAAATAGGCTGAATCGGCCTATTTTTGTAGAAATTTACTCAAAATTTCATCCTAATTTCATAGTGACCTGTCAAGCTAGTTTTGTAAAGGTTCATTCGCTAAGAATAAATCTGCAATCTAGTTAACATAGTTTGTTAATCTAAAACTTGAGATGAAGAGAACACTACTTTATGCTGCTGTATGTAGTGTAGCTACCGCAGCTCTGATTTGCACTGGCTATGCAAATGCGAAAACAGATAATAATAAGGTTGCTAGTATTGAAAATAACATCCGATCTATTCCTACTGGCTGGCAACTTGTTAAATTGGCCTTCCAGTTACACATTCCTAAAAATGGCAAGGCTCTTTCTCAGCTAATTATTGATGCTCGATCCACAGTTGCTGTAAGTAATGATATTGACGTGTTAGATGATAAAGGTCAAAAAATAAAAATTAATATCTCTTTAGAGAGTGAAAGAATTATTATAGATTTTCCTGAACCAGTTACTTCCAGCACTACTAAATTACAAATAAATCTCAACAAAGTACTTCAACCAATTCTTGGTTCTACTTCTAGTTACCATCTTTCGGGTAAAGTCGTTGGTAGTGACGTAGAGATTCCTATAGGTGAAGCTCAATTTTCTCCATTTTAATTTATTTATAGATTTTAATGGTAACTGCTGAAATTTCATCTTGATTTCATTCTGACTTGTCATGCTAGTAGATAGAGGTATGCTACCTCTTTTGCAAAAACATCACCGACCATTTGAACTTGATAAAGGTAAGCTAACTACCTACTTCTCCTGATTAACAGCTGTATCAAGGGGTAGTTAAATATGGCTTCGCCAAGTTTTGATGTATCTATTAAGAGCAGATTCACTCACAATGCATGAACCTGCACTTTAACTAACGTGTTTAATTATTTTGGAGATAAATATGAAGAGGTCATTGATTTACGCCATTGTATTGACTCTGAGTAGCACAGCTATTATTGCTCCTAGCTATGCAAGTGCTAGAACAGATGATGGTAGGGTTCCCCATATTGATGGAAATTCACAATTCCCTCCCATACGCTGGGGAACTTTTAGACATACTTTCCGGTTACACGTTCCCCAAAATAGCAAAGCTGTTACCCAACTAATTCTCAAAGTTCCAGACAATGTAACTATAAGTAATAGCATTCAGGATATCGATGTCGTGGATGAAAAGGGGCAGAAAATTAACACTAATGTATCTGTCAACGGTAAAACAATACTATTAGCTTTCGCCGAACCAGTTGCTCCTAACACTAAGTTTGATGTTGACCTTAACAAAATAAGAAGACGAAATCTTGGTAATGGTTCTGTCTACAGCTTCTCAGTTAGAGAGGTTGGCATTGATGGAGAAATTCCCATAGGTGTTGCTTGGTTTCGTACTTACTAATCCAACCTTTTTTCTCTAACAATCTATGGGATTTCATTGAGATTTCATCTGTGAATGTCAAACTGATAATAGAAAGTAAATTGAACTAGTTTTTGAGGAGAATGAAAATGAAAAATTTGATTTATACTGTTGCATTCACACTGGCATTTACATCTTCAGTTGATGCTGTTTTTGCAAGCGGAAAAACAGGTGATTTTAGCGCTTCCCATTTAATGAAAAGTGCTGCCATTCCTAATACTACTTATGCCACAGATGCTACTCACAAATTTGAAGTCCATGTACAGGGTAAACCTTTAGAAGCACTCACAATTAATTTGCCTGAAGGAGTGAAAATTGATAGAGGAATTGAGGTCAACAATCAATCAGGACAAAAAATTCCCACGACAGTTTCTATTAATGGACAAAAAGCTACTGTAGCTTTTTCACAACCAATAGACCCTGAGACAAAGCTCTCAATTTTAATGAGAGGAGTCAATACTCAAACTTATGAACCAGGCTATGGTGCAACTTGGCAGTACCAAGTCTATGCCAAGAAAGTTGGATTCACGCAAGAAATTCCACTTGGTCTAACTCAGATTCAGACCTACCCCTAGTCAGAGCAATTCTTAGAGTTTATGAAACTGGTGCTTAAGGATCTCGTATTGCTATAAGTAGAGATGCAAATTGTGATAGATGCGTTTATGGTGGTTTTTTGATTCATTAACCTATCATTAACCTGTGATTTCATCCTAATTTCATCATGCTATGAGAATCTATTTATAGGAGTGAATCCTGTAAATAGATTTTCAGGTTTGAAGAGACAAGAAATCATGTCGGAATCAAATTTAGGTGTGAGTGAGAAAACAATCATGACCAAACCATTCTGGAATGTTCTAAGGCTCAGTCCAGTTGTTGCCGCTACATTTTTTGCTGCTAACAGTGCCTTAGCAGTTGAAGCTAACGAACAGGTAATGACTGTAGAGCAGTTGACTGCCCAATCAGACAACTTTGGTCAAGTCACATCAGTTTCTCAGTTTTCTGATGTACAACCAACAGACTGGGCATTCCAAGCTTTACAATCACTAGTTGAACGTTACGGTTGTATTGCTGGTTATCCCAATGCGACTTACCGAGGTAATCGTGCTTTAACTCGTTATGAATTTGCTGCTGGTTTGAATGCTTGTTTAGATAGAGTTAATGAACTGATTGCTACTGCTACTGCTGACTTAGTAACAAAAGAGGATTTGGCTACCCTACAGCGTCTGCAAGAAGAATTTTCTGCGGAACTAGCTACCCTGCGTGGTCGCGTAGATGCTTTAGAAGTACGCACTGCTGAGTTGGAAGCCAATCAGTTCTCGACTACCACCAAGTTAATTGGGGAAGCAATTTTTAACGTATCTAATGTTTTTGGTAGCGATCAAAGGGCAGTTCCTTCTGGTGTAGATCCAAGTACTGCTCCCGACCTAGATTCTAATACTATTCTAACTGACCGGGTTCGTCTGAGATTGGAATCAAGTTTTGTTGGTACAGACCTATTGCAAATCCGCTTGCAATCCCGGAACGTCACTCCCTATGACACAAATGTGACGGGTACTAACATGACCCGCTTCGGTTTTGATGGAAATCAGAACAATGAGACTGTCATCGATAAAATTAACTATGCTTTCAACCTGAGTAATGCAGTGCGGGTAAAAATTGATGCAGCAGGCGGTAACATCTACGACAACATCAACAACTTCAACCCTGATCTTGCCAGTGATGGTAGGGGCGCTTTGTCTCGCTATGGTCGATTTAGCCCTATCTATCGCACTGGTTTCGGTGGTGCAGGTGCAACCATAATTTTCAATCCTACAGGAGCTTTCACTGCATCTGCGGCTTACATAGCTCGCACAGCTAGCAATCCTGGTTCAAATGGAGGTCTGACAAATGGTGCCTATACAGCCCTTGGTCAGGTAGCTTTCAGGCCTAGTGATGCATTTAATATTGGTCTTACCTACGCTCACAGCTATCAAAATAGTTTATCCAGTGTAAACATGTTTGAGGGTACAGGTAGTGTATACGCAGGTAATCCCTTCAATGGAGTTGCTACTACTGCCAACCATTACGGTATAGAAGCTACCTTCAAACCCAGTTCCAAGTTAACTATTGGTGGTTGGTATGGTTACAGCAACGCTGAAGCCAGGGCAAGTGGTACGGGTGTGAATCAAGGTGATGAAGCATCAATGAATTACTGGGCTGCAACCGTAGCCTTCAAAGACTTTGGCAAAGAAGGCAACTTGCTTGGTCTGATTTTTGGTCAACCACCTAAAGTAAGTGATAATGATGCATTCACTTCCGCCGCAAGAACTACTAGGCGTGAAGATAACGACACCTCTTACCACCTAGAAGCTCTGTACCGCCTACAGATCAACGATAATATTTCCGTCACTCCTGGTTTATTGGTCATCTTCAATCCAGAGCATAATAATAACAACGACACAATTTACGTTGGTACACTGCGTACCACTTTTGCTTTCTAAAACTACTAATCATCATCATTTCATTAATAGTATTGTCATCAATACATAGAACTGTTTTTAAGTTCTAATTCTGTCTAGTAGTATGTGTTAAATACAACACTCTAGTCTTTCGATTAGGGTGTTGTATTATTTAGGCAAGTATAAATTTTAAATTTTCTGAGGCAGCTTGATATTTCATCTTAATTTCATACTGATTTGTCACAATAAAGATAACTTAATAGATTTCTTGCTAGCAGTTAGTTTCCAGAACTTCTCTAACTGACTTTTGCTCACACCAAATTACAATCATTTGTGGCAATGAGGTCTATTGAGTTTTTTCTAACTGTTAATATTTTAATACTTTGATTTTAGACAACATAATAAAAACTTATGCATTAAAATTCACTAAAGATGAAACTTGTATAGTTTTAAGCACATTTACTAGATTTTAGAAGTTATATGGTGCTAAGGCTCTTTATTTAACTGATATTAGTAGCGTATATCCTGTTAACTCTACCATAAGTAATGCTGTTTAAAATTACCAAATCCAGTAGCAAGAAAAGGAGTGCGATTGCCAGTGCTGTAGGCAATCGCACTCCTTTTCTTTTATAAATTATTCAACGTCGCAGTAGTTTATATAACGGTTACAGATCGGGTGAGGTACGTTTTTAAAGCTATTAACCTTGGTAAACAAAATTTGGGTGTACCTCAGTTGCTTAGGAAACAATATACTTTGCGATCGCAAAGTATATCTCTTTTCACCACAAATGCAGAAAAATCGAAATTTTTTAATTTCCTATCCTTCTGCAAGGAAAAAGTACTGCCTGTATTTTGACTCTCTTATTTACGTTGCAGTGCGAAAAAAAGCACTATAATTTCACTGACAGTACCTGCAAGCATTCCATACGCTGCTGAAGTAGCTCCGCTATGTCTAGTAAAAATCAGACTTGCACATACTATCAGGGTAAAAGCTGCGGCAACTAATGTTGCAAGGTTGATGAACCAATTTTTTGCTCGGTGAATAAGCAGTCCTTGAAACGTATTTTGCAATGCCAGGAGCAAGGGTAAAAATGACAGTATTTGTACAACCGGACGAGCTGCTTCCACAAGAGATAAATTATTTCCCAAAAACTGGCCAAGTAGTAGCAATCCTTTGTCCGTAAACCCAAGAAAAATTGGTATTACAGTAAAGCCCAAACCGACAAGAACCACAAAAGCAACAAGTGTCCGCCTAGAAGTTTCTTCATAAGTAGAAATCACCACTTGTTGAATCATGCGTGTACCGTTGGCGATCGAAAGAAGTAGCCCCCAAGCAGCGGGCCACACAGCAAGTGCAAGACTGCCATCGAATGAGCGAGCAATGAGACTCAGGAGTATTGCCCTTGCACCCCAAACAATAAGCATTGTTGAAGCTAAAGGAATATAGTAAAATGTGACTCCTCGAAAGGTTTTAGGCAGTTTCTTAGTTTCAGAATCTACTTGCCCTTTAAGAATAGAAATAGCCCCAAGACGCAAACAAAACCATGTGACCAGTACTGCTTCAATAAGTATGGCTCCCATCATGGTGATACCTGCAAGAAATGCCCCGTCACTTCTAAGACTGACTCCTACTGCCAGCGCCACAATTACCCAAGTAAATCGCGCTACACCTGCCCATCCTACAGCTACGCTCTTTTGAGCGCGGATAAGCAGTCCCTGAAAGAATCGTCGCCAAGCAATTACAAAAGGCCATAGGAACATCAAAAGAAAAGCAGTTCTCCCTCGCGCTGCAATAAATGGGCTAACACCAAATACGTCTAAAAGAAGCCAGTTATACAAAGGCTCCCAAGTGAGTAAAAGAAAAATGCCACTGAGAGAAAGTCCTGCAATTACTGTAAATTGCCAAAGTGCGCGCCGAGATGCGACGTTGCCCCCAAGAGCAGTTGAGGCATGAAGAATCATGATAATGGGGCTTTCTAGAAATACGGCAACTCCTTTGACTACCCCAACTCCGGCTAATGTCTCTTGCGGCAAGGCCAGGCGACTGAGTGCAGCAGTCTGAAGTGGATCGCCGAGAGTCATTGCCACATCAGTCAAGGAAAGAGGTATAAACTGGGCGAGTAACATTAACAGCGATCGTTGGGAGGCTGTTTTATTACCTTCCTGTTCCTGCTGGGGTGAGGTGTTCATGAAATTTTTGAGCACTATATAATAAGCCACTAAAAATACACAGGAGTCAGTGAGGCGATCGCATCATCAAGATGCTCCCCTTGTTTGACAATAAATCCATGATGGTCAAGCCAATGGTTGTCGTAGACTGTTTCAAGGTATCTATCCCCTCCGTCTGGATTGATCATCAGAATCCGCGCACTAGCACCAAGAGAGCGCGCCAGATGCAAGCCACCAGCTACAATTGCCCCTGTTGATGCACCAAGAAGCAATCCTTCACGACGTGCGAGTGCATGACATACCGAGTAAGCAAGCGCCTCTGGTACCACGTAAGCACGATTAAGCAGCGAAAGCTCTAGATTAGGTGGAAAGAACGATAATCCAACACCCGTCATCTTGTATGGTTTTGCTGGGGTTCCCATAATGACTGAACCCTCAACATCAACGCCAACAATACGTATTTCTGGAAATCGCGGTCGAAGATAACGAGCAATTCCCATTATTTGTCCCGCAGTGCTAACACCAACAACGACAGCATCAAGATCGGAGGAAAAATGAGCTTCAATCTCACGCGCAGTGTAGTATGAATGTGCCTCCGTATTCAGAGGATTCAAGTGCTGGCATGGATACCAAGCATGAGGAATGGTCGCGGCAAGCTCACGCGCCCGTTTCATTCTTGCCTTCTGCATCGAGCCTGATTCGTCTGCCTCATGTAGCGGTACATCCACAAGTTCTGCACCATAAGCTTTCAGCATTCGTCTAAACGGTGGCGCAGTTTTGGCATCGACAACAATAATGACTCGATACCCTCGGACTGCTCCTACCATAGCCAGACCAACGCCGAAATTTCCTGAGCTTGACTCGATAATCGTACCACCAGGTATAAGAAGCCCTTCCTCCTCTGCACGTGTCACGAGATAGACTGCATTTTTCTCCTTAATAGACCCTCCTGGATTACAGCTCTCTAACTTCAAGAAACATTCTGAGACAACACATACAGGAGAAATATTCTTGAGTTTTACAATCGGTACATTTCCTATTGCCTCGGTAACATCAGCGGCAGTAATCTTTTTCCATTTACTATGATTGTTCCATTGACAGTTAGAAACGTTCTCGAATGATGAAGATTTTGCAAGCTGATTCATATTTAACATCCAAAAAATTCAAAAACTAGTAGGAATTATCAAGGCTGAATGAACTTGCTCATTGGAGCGGATTTTTATTTGCAGTATCGTTACTACATTCTTTCATTGACGATACGAATTGTAGTGATTATTGCTTGTATAGCTAATCACCACTTAAAACTCTTTCAAGTTGACCAAAAGTAAATATCAATTAGGTCTGAGCGATAACTACCTGAGCAAGCCTTTAAGTCATGTCCACAAAAATATTGATATCCATTATGGAATCAACCTATTTTTTATCTTGAAGGAGAAATATGAAATCAAGATGAAATTTTCTATTTTGTCTTTAATAATTTCCCAAGTTCAGTATTCATAATGTGTTATTGTCATCTCATTGACTTCTCATTGTTGTATAATTTGAAGAAAGATTCAAAATAGAAGTCATAATTAATGATATGTCTGAATTTTCCACAAATTGAAGACTACAAAATTGAAAAACATATGTGGCATTTCACCATTGGTTAACTCGCAGTACAGAATTTATGTACTAATTATGAATTTTGAATTCTGAAGTTTTTCTTGATAAACATAACAACTTGATGTCCAATGCATATATATGTATAAATTAGAATTAGTTGCAATATTTATTGTTATAAATTCTAACTAAAGTTAGAGGTATAATGCTAACTTCGCTTATATATCAACTAATTAATGACAACAAATTTTCTAAATGTCCTTGAGATAATTGAAATTTCATCTTAATTTCATATTTCCGTGTCAAAATTATTATTGACTCAATAGATATCTTGCAAAACTTAGTTTCTATAACTCCTCAAACTAAGTTCACACCCTATTTTGGCAAGTTGGTCTACTGAGTCTTTTCTCTTTGATTATGTATCGCTAAGATACTAGTTACTGTTAGGTTTTGTATAGCTTAATTCTAATTCTTAAGAATTTCATCCTAATTTCATAAACTTCTGTCAACCTATTTATAGGGGTATCCCTATTGCAGACTATGCTTACATCACAAATTTACAACGAACCTTTAACTATTCAATTTGATATGAGGGTGCTGCTAGTCGAAGATGAGCCGGATTTGGGGGCTGCTATTAAGCGCACCTTAAATCAACAAAAGTACTTAGTTGATTGGGTAATGGATGGTACTGAAGCATGGGCTTACTTAGAAAATAGCTCGGCACAATATACAGTAGCGATTCTCGATTGGATGCTTCCTGGAATTACTGGTTTAGAATTGTGTAAAAGACTACGTTACAAAGGTAATCCTCTTCCCATCTTGATGCTAACTGCTAAAGATAGAATGGAAGATAAAGTTGCCGGACTAGATGCTGGTGCTGACGATTACCTAGTAAAGCCCTTTAGCATGGTAGAACTACTGGCACGATTGCGGGCTTTGCAGCGTCGCTCTCCGCATTTCCAACCTCAACAATTGACTGTTGGTAACTTGACTCTAGATTATGGCAACAGCACAGTTGTAAGACAACATACTACGGGTGAACCGGAAAGGATTCCTTTGACTAACAAAGAATTCCAACTACTGGAATATTTTATGAAGCACGCCAACCAGATTGTTACTACCGAACAAATTCGCAATCAAATTTGGGAAGTTAATGCGGAATCTAGTAGCAATGTAGTGGCGGCGCAAATACGTTTGTTACGTCGCAAACTCACCAATAGCGACTGTACTAACTCAATTGAAACTTTGCACGGTATGGGATATCGTCTTAATTTCACCAATGAATCAGAATAAGCTGTTTCGGCTCACCCGTATTCGGTTGGCTCTGTATTATGCCATCGTTATGGGTTTAATTTTAAGCCTATGTGCCTTCGGTTTTTATCGAGCAGTGTTCCATGCTCATGTGGTGGCTTTAGACAGTGAAATCGAGTCTGTAGCGGGAACATTGCACGACAGTATCGAACTAAAACTACAGTTACCTGGACGTTTAGAACCATTGGCACATCAGTTATTTCCAAATATAGATAAATGTGGAACTGGAGCTACTAATTGTATTCAACAACAGTCAGATTCTAAACGTCATCTTCTTGGTATTGTTACTAAAACTAGCTACTATATACGTTTTTTTGATACTTCTGGAAAATTAATTGCTACTGCTGGTTATTATCCAGAAGGATTACCTGACATTTTTAATCAAAAAACTTGGCAATTTCTCAAAGACAGCAAAGGCAAAGATTATCATCAAATTACTCTAGAGTTGCATACCCAAAATCATCAAGACTGGGGATATATGCAAGTAGGGCGAAGTCTAGAAGAGTTTAATCATTACTTAGATAGTATAAAACTAATTTTGGTATTAGGGCTGCTAGTTGCTATGGGTATGATTGCTGCTGCTAGTTGGTGGCTATCAGGATTAGCTATGCAGCCAATTTATCAATCCTATCGACAAATTCAACAGTTTACAGCAGATGCCGCACATGAATTACGAACGCCTTTAGCTGCAACAGGTGCAACGGTAGAATCAGCACTTTTAATGCCGCAAATAGACTCTGAAGATACACGAGATATTTTGCAAACTATACAACGTCAGAATCAACGGCTAACGGCTTTAGTTGTTGATTTATTAATGTTAGCACGTTTAGATAAACAAGCCCAAAAGTTACAGCGTGAAGTTTGTTGCCTAAATGATATTGTTAGCGATTTAGTTGAGGAGTTTGAAGCGATGGCAAATGCCGCAGGGGTAAAGCTAACATCTTCAATACGAGTGCATGAACCCGTGAATATCATAGGTAATTCTGACCAGCTTTATCGTTTGTTTTCTAATTTAATTGTCAATGCAATTCAATACACACCTAGAGGAGGGGAAGTAACGGTTTTATTAGACCGCAACGACCATTATGCTGTAATCAAAGTTCAAGATACAGGCATTGGTATCCCGAAATACGAACTTAAGCGAATTTTTGATCGCTTTTATCGGGTGAGTAGCGATCGCTCTCGTAGCACTGGTGGTTCTGGATTAGGATTAGCCATTGTTCAAGCTATTGTTCAAGCACATAAAGGTAAATTAAATGTACAAAGCGAATTGGGTCAAGGTAGTACTTTTACAGTTCAATTACCTTTGGATGTTGCTCCACTAAGGAGCGTAGGCGCAGCCCGCCGTAGGCATCGCTCTATCTCTCTATTGAAATTGATATACCGCAATTTACGTAGTTAGTTATAAATAAAATTTTTACCTAATACGAAGTTGCCAAAGATAGTATTGTTACATTCTGTTATATTGAACAGAGCCAAGAAAATCCGACTTCTCCCTTAACAGTCATTGGATTATTCATCAGCCACTGACATCGTTCAATCAAGACAGCCTATAGAGCATCAAGGTTATCAAACCCTTGTTTGCTAATCGCTCTTCTTCGTAAAGGCCAAATACACTCAGTGGGATTAAGTTGAGGAGTGTATGGAGAAATGGGGTACATAATGATGTCTCGCCTGCATTCTTTTACTTCTCTACAACGTCGGTAGCGTTGGGTTAATTCTGCATAATCCAGGTGAGGAATGATCTTAATCCGAGTACGAGGCATTGCTGTACACCGATTTTACTTCCCTTAAATAATACTATCTATCGCAACTTCGTATAAATTAAAAATTAAACAGCATCGATCCAAAAATCAGCCGTGATGATTTTGCCATTGCGATTAAACTGACCCCAGAGCTTATACTTTCCTGGTTGAGGAAAGCTAGTCATAAAATGAACCTGTCCAGCAGGAGCATCTTTTAGCGCGTGAGCATGAATGTAATCTGCTGCTGTTAATGAGGTTGACTGTCGCAGGATAACTAAATGTCCTTTTTCTCCTAAGTATGGCTGCAAGTCTGTAAGCGGTTGATTGTTAGAAGCATCTTGTAATTTAAACATTAAACTGACTTCTTTACCCGCTTTCACAGTAGGTTCAGAAACAGCAAGATTGACTTTAATATCATTGAACGTTTTACTGCGATTTAGGTTAATTCCTGGGGCAGCAATACTGTTTCCAGGAACTTGTGTTTTCAACACTGAGATTTGTTCTGTTTGACCAGCAGGTTTGTAGTCACTAAAAAATGTGTAATTGCCTGCTTGCGGAAAACTGGCTGTAACTTCAAACTGCCCATTTTCTTTATATGTGGGATGAAGATGACTAAAAAACTGAAGATCATCACTGACAAGAATGAGGTGCATGAGCTTTTCTTGGAAAGTGTCAAAGTTGGCGATCGCTTCCCCATCCGAATCTTGAACGCCAATCACTATCGGAATATTTTTATTAGGGGTAATAATGCTTGGGACTTTAAGTTTTGCCTGGGTAAATGCTTTTTTCCCATCACCTGTGCCACTTGTTGAATGTTCTCTGTGATTTATATCACCCATAGAATGTTCTTCATGCTGATCTGTGGCAGCAGATATTGGTTTTCCTTCGTCTCTAAGTAACAAGGAGCAACTTTGAATTAGTATCAAAGTAGTAGTTATAGCAATTATATTCAGAAATCGATTCATTGATTTTGCTCCATTTTTTAATGATTGAAGTTATTCAAAAGTCTTAATTAATCTGGGGAGTTAATATCGCAAGCATTAGAACCACAACTTTTAGTTGCCAAGGTGCTAATATTAAACTGAAAATTAGGCAAGTAACTGTAGATAAACTTGTTAATTCTGCCATGTCGTTAGTAGAATTTTTAAACAGATAACTAACTGCTAAACCAATCGTCAGTGGAATCAGAAAAAGCAAACTCATACAAGTCACATCTCTCCTAAAAGCAGAAGGACTTTTCTAAAATGAATATTTGACTATCAGCAGTTCATCCAATGCTGACTACTGATAGTAGAATAAACTCAAAAACCTAAACAGATGGATAGCCGATAGCAGCTATTACTTCTTTAATTTTAGTTTCAGGTGCTTGAGTTTCTATACTGACAAGTTTTGTTTTTGGATCAGCTTGCACTGTGGCTGTAGAATCAATTGATTGAATTGCTTTAGTGATAGTGTTCGCGCAAGCAGAACAAGCCAGTTTGGGAACCGTTAGTTGCAGCGTCATAGTGTTAAATTCCTTAATGAGGGAAACTAATTTTCTGAAAATCGTTGAATAGATATACTTAATCTACTTAACTAAAATTAGTTTAATCTCTCCAGCTTACGGGAGAGTCAATAGGTAAAATAAAAAATAACTAATTTCTTTATCAATTGATTTCTATCAATAAAAAATCAGTATATCAACTTAGCTTAATGCGTTGATATACTGATAAAAAATTAAATGAACAGCTTGATTGTTTAATTTCTTTCAATAATAGGACAAATTGTTTTTTCAGGATTTTCAGGTATTGTTTCCCAACCAGAAACTAATCCTGATAATTCTTGTCTTAAAATAAGTAATTGCCGAATTTGTTCATCAATAGCTTTCATCTTATCTTCTAGTTTAATTTTTATATGCTCACAAGGTAATTCCCCAGCATCATGAACATTTAAAAATTCCTTAATCTCTGACAAGCTTAATCCTAAGCTTTGAGCGCGTTTAATAAAGTGCAGTCGCTCCAAAACATCAGAGTTAAATAATCTAAATCCACCTTCCGTTCTTGCTGATGATTTGAGTAGTCCTAGCTCCTCATAGTAGCGAATAGTTTTAATAGGTACACCGCTAGACTTGGCAACATTACCAATGAGTTTTGGCTCTTCTTGGACTAGCATATTTAGCTGCTCTCATGTTAAATAAGTTTATTTACCTTATCTTAAACTCTCCAGCTAGCTGGAGAGTCAAGTGAGAACAGGATCATCTTGCTAATTATTTGCTACTGGATTATGTGGCAGGCTTTACTTCCACAACACCACGATACATTTTCATACCGCAGGTGAACTGATATTCACCAGGATACTTAGGAGTAAATTCCACTGAAGTGGTTTGGTTAGGAGCAAGGTCAACGGCTAAGTCAAAGTCTGGTATTAGCAATTTATCAAAACACTTGCTCAAATTGTGACGTTGGAAGTCCAATTTTACCGGTTGTCCCGCCTCTACAATTACTCGTTCCGGTTTGTAACCCTTTTCAACCGTAACAGTCGCTTCTTGAGTACCTTTTGGTGTTTTCACTGCTTTTATTGCTGACTCTGTAGGCAAAGAAAGCTCTGGTTGGATCTGGTGAGTAGCTTGAGAAGTAGTTACTGGGGTTGCTTTTGCAGTCGAGTCAGGAGGTTGAACTTCTATAACTCCTCGGAACATATTCATACCGCAGTTGAAGGTATAAGTACCTGGTTTATCGGATGTGAACTCAATGGGTGTGACTTCGTTGAGTGGTAGGTTTTTGGCGATATGGAAATCAGGTAGGCGTATTTCTTCAAGACAACTACTAGGGTCACGGCGTAGGAAATTAAGGCGGACTCTTTGACCTGCATTGACTAGAATTCGACTAGGTTCGTAGCCTCCATCTACAGTAATGCCAACTTCTTGAATACCATCATGGGCTTCGGCTTTTTGGGACTTTGGTTTACTGAGGAGAAACCACCATATTTCTAGTCCGATTAACCCCAACCCGGCTGTTGTAACTGCACCTTTTACCCAGAATGGTTGCTCAATACGGCGGAACTGAGTTGTATGCGTTCGCTCGGTAGCTGGCATTTGATGATTCATCTGTGCAACTACTTTATCTGAGGCAACACTGAATGCCAATCCCAAGCTTGCTATACTGCTAAGAATTACTTTACTCAACATTTGCTACCTCCTTATGCTACTGGTTTAGCTTGAAATTTACGCAGACGTAAGGCATTCGTAACCACTGAAACCGAACTAAATGCCATTGCTGCACCTGCAATGATGGGGTTAAGCAACCAACCGAAGATGGGGAACAAAATACCCGCAGCAATCGGAATGCCAGCAACGTTGTAGATGAAGGCGAAGAATAGGTTTTGACGAATGTTGCGAATCGTAGCGCGGCTGAGTTGAATGGCTGTGACAATGCTTTGCAAGTCACCGGAGATGAGTGTGATGTCACTGGCGGCGATCGCTACATCTGTACCAGTGCCAATTGCCATTCCTACATCGGCTTGGGCTAGGGCTGGTGCATCATTAATACCATCACCAACCATTGCTACAATCTTTCCTGATGATTGTAGTTTCTGCACTGTAGCAGCTTTTTGGTCGGGGCGAACTTCAGCCAAAACACGCTTGATACCAACTTCACGGGCAATGGTTTCGGCGGTGCGGCGATTATCTCCTGTGAGCATCACCACCTCTAAACCTAGTTTTTGCAAAGCGCGAACTGTCTGTATGGAGGTAGGTTTGATGGCATCAGAAATCCCCATTAATCCCTGAATTTGCCCGTCAACTGCAATCCAAATCGCAGTTTTGCCTAGATATTCCAAACGCTCTTTATCTTGTTGTAAGGCTTGGGTGTCGATGCCTAATTCTGACATCCAGCGTTGCGTACCAATTTGCACAAGATGACTAGAAACTATACCTTGCACACCACTACCTGCTACAGCTTCAAACTCCTTGACATCTGCTAACGTCACTTCTTGAGATTGGGCGTATCTCACAACTGCTTCTGCCAATGGATGTTCGGAATTGCGTTCTACAGATGCTGTAAGTTGCACCAACCTGATTTCGTTACCATTAGCAGTACCATTGACGGTGACAAAATCGGTGACTGTTGGTTTACCCTGAGTGATGGTTCCAGTTTTATCTAGTACTATTGTTTGAATCTTGTGCGCCAGTTCCAAGCTTTCGGCACCTTTAATCAAAATGCCATTTTCTGCACCTTTACCCGTTCCTACCATTACAGATGTCGGTGTAGCTAAACCCAGCGCACAAGGACAGGCGATAATTAGTACCCCAACAGTGGTGATTAGCGCTAAAGTCACGTTACCTGTAAAATTAAACCAAATGATGAAAGTGAGTAGAGCGATCGCAATTACCGCAGGTACAAACCATCCAGTTACTTGGTCTGCTAATCTTTGAATTGGGGCTTTAGAACCCTGTGCTTGCTGTACTAATTGGACAATCTGCGCCAGTACAGTATCACTTCCGACTCGTGTCGCCCGAAACTTAAAACTCCCAGTTTTGTTAATGGTAGCTCCAATCACTTCATCGCCTGGTTGCTTTTTGACAGGCACGCTTTCCCCTGTTACCATCCCTTCATCAATTGTCGATGCTCCCTCAATTACTTCTCCGTCAACAGGAATTTTCTCGCCAGGACGAACCAGTATCACATCTCCAATTTGGACTTCTTCAATTGGGACATCTACTTCTCGTCCATTGCGAATCAAACGCGCTGTTTTAGCTTGTAACCCAATTAGCTTACGGATAGCTTCTGAGGTTTGTCCTTTAGCACGATTTTCAAATAGTCTGCCTAGCAAAATTAGGGTAATGACGACAGCAGCAGTTTCATAATACACATCTGGTGTTAACCCCTGATTGATGAAAAAGCTGGGAAATAATGTGGGAAATAGTGAATAAAAATATGCTGCACTTGTACCCAAAGCAATTAGGGTATCCATTGTGGCAGCATGACGTTTTAAAGCTTTCCATCCATTAATGTAGAAGGAGTAACCACACCAGAACTGTACTGGGGTAGTGAGTATCAACTGTACCCAAGGATTATGCAGCCATACTGGGATAAAGGGTAAGTGCAACCCTGTCATCATAGGCAGTGAACCTATAACCAACACAGTGCTAATGATGCCTCCCACCGCCACTTTTCGCATTAAATCGCGGGATTCTCTTAAGCGATGTCTTTTCTCCACATCGTCTTCTCCCGCCATCAGGTTTTGTTCTTGGAGTGGGTAAGCAGAGTAACCTGCTGCATCTACTGCTTCTTGAATAGCTTCTAAATCAGTTCTTTTAGGGTCATATTTAACTGTTGCCTGTTCTGCTCCAAAATTCACAATACATTCATCGACACCGGGGACAGAATTAATCGCGTCTTCAATGCTGCTGGCACAAGAGGCACAACTCATGCCGCGCAGTTTGAGTGTGGTATTCTCCATCTGGCTGCTCCAGTTACTAAGTGGCGTTAACTAACAACTAACTAATTTCATCTTGAATGCTCCAGTGAACTGGAGAGTCAAGAGGCCATCTGAAGAATTTTTTTAAGCGCACATAAGCTTTATTCTTAGTCTTGGCGAGGCAATTTTCTAGGTTTGATAAATAGCGTCAACAGTTGTTAAATTGTCTTGAGCGTCTGTTGTAGTTAGAGTAACAATTGGTACTCCCGCACTAGTAATAATGCGTTTTTGCTTATCTTGGGAAGTTTCAATCTGAGGTGGAGCACCTGTGAAATTCAGCCATCACGTCTCACTTTCTTGAAACGCCAACTCCAACGAAAACGGTAGAGACCCAGGATTGGCAGCTGCCCACTCGTTGGCTTCTGCAATTAGAGTTTTGTTACCCGAATCAAGATAGAATTGCATTTTGGCACTTTGTTCCAAACGTTCGCGTTCTTTGCCTACAATTAAGCGTCGCGCAATTAGGCAGTACTCTCTAGCTAAACGCTTGGCGTGAGATGCTGCCTGGAGTCGCAACTTAGTCAGTTTCTTCAGTTCTGACAAAGCGAGAGTTTCAGCTAGGTCGCCTGAAGGTGTACTTTGCTCGCTAATTTCGGCTTTTGGTGACGTTTCAGGCGGCACAATTGCAGCTGTAGGCGTAGTAAGGGGAATACTGACAGAATTAATTAATAAGTTTTTGTTATTGTAATTTTCAGAGGCGCTGGGGTTAGAAAGGTATTTAAAATCCTTATCTGAATTACTTTCATTAACGTTTTCAGCTGGTTGTATAATATTTGAAGAAACTAATGAATTATCAGAATTACTGACACCTGAAGTTAAAGACAAATCTTCTGGTTGTAATAAATTCAATTCTTCGGAATTAATGTTAATTTCCTCAGATTCATGTTGTACCTGTGGTACAAACAATTCTCTTTCAAACTCAGGAACTTCTTTAAAACCTGCTGCTGGCTGCTCCCCTATAGGGGCATCAGCAGCAGGAGGTAAGCACTTACAAAAAACCTTCATATAAAAACAATGACCGTAATTTTCCATTTGATAAGGGTTTTCAGCACTTTGTTTTGGAAATGAGTTTTGAAAACTATCAAATTGCCCGTCATTGCTTGATTGATAAGGGTTTGAGCTATTTTCTGCCCAAGGGTCTAAAATGTAGCGCGTGGGATGCCACAAATGTAAGTGCTTTTGTAGTGTCTCTTGTGAGATAGTTTTGTTAAAGCGGTGCTTATACTCAGCACGTATCGCTCTCGCCCGTTCAGTAGCACCCGCTGGTAAGCCACCATCCCACTCTATTGCTCTTACTACTATCTGGATGCGTCGTTGGGCTTGTTGACTGCGTTCCCAGTTCTGTTGCTGGCGACGGTCAAATGGGATTACGTTATCTTTGGGTTTATGGATGCTTCTAATGCCTGCTATGGCTTCTGCAAATGTGTTGGTGAATGTACCCAACAGCCGTTCGGGATAACTAACGTAGGCGCTATACCATTTATTGCGAATTGTACATTCTACCCAATGCCGTACCCTAGCTTCGATTTCGTGTTGATGTCGGCAATATTGGCTATAGCCAGGGGCGTTAATTGCGGTGGAGAGGCAAAATTCGACTAATTCCTCACCCGTTAAGTCTAAAAAGACGATTCCGTAGCCTACAAAGATTTGTAGGAGGGTATTTGTTTGTCCAAGTCCAGTCCAACCGATCGCAATTATTTCTTCCCAGTTGGCACGCCACTGTGCAACATCAGCAGACTCTTGCTTGCGATATCTCTCTTGTGTAATTTGTTTTTTAGCTTTGTTCGCTACCCGTTTTAGTTTGGTTAAATCTTGACGGCTTGCTGCGCGATCGCAATGATCGAGGAAGATAGAAACTGAGTCGCTAATTGGTTGTAGGTCATCATCAAGTAAAAATGACCCGCTACCTGGTTGCATGGGGCAGCGGATGGCTTTGTAGTTGGTTATTTGTTTGGCACTATATGGTTTGGTGTTGGGGAAAATTTCTAGGTGTCCTTGGCGCAGAATAAAGCCTGCATTTCTCAAGGTAATCTCTAGGGCGCAAGCTAGGGCAAAGGTAGGCAGGGGGGATGCAAAGGTTAGGATCAGGTGATAGCCGCCACTAAAGCTGGACTGAAGGATAATGATATCGACTATGCCGATGTTCTCTAGCGCCGCTTTGATGCGATTTATAGATTCAATGTTATGGTAGTCCCCAAAAAAGTCTAAATCGATTGTGGCGTAACTGGTTGTGTCGTCAAAGCGCAGACCTACTAATTTTGACTTATCTTGGTGCAGCTTCCACAGTTGCGAGGGTTGCAGGTAGTGGTCGATAGTGCGCCATGCTGGTTTTGTACCTTCTACTAAAGAAGGGGCAACTATCGCCCCAAATGGATGCCAAAAACGTTCTACGTAGCGTTTGCCCAATGATTCTGCGGGCAGGTGGGGTTTGATTTTCTTTTTTGAAGGCTGTGAAAGGCTTAATTGGGGCTTGTTCTCAACATCTGAAGAGAAATTTTCTTGGTACATGAGTGACTGTCCTGATGATTTTTGTGCATCAGGTAGTCTCGCTGTTGGTCAAAATGTGTTAGCCTAAATTTGAAATTTTTATATTTAAGCGGTTGGTTATCCGCTTGTTGGAGGCGACTGGTAATCGTCTCGTGGTTGAAAGCAAACAAAGGTTTATACTTGTTTAGGCTTAGACATACGTAGGCTTAGGCTAAGATTTAGTCCAACACGCTTCACCAACAACAATGCGACTACCCAACTTTTTTTTGGTAATTATTTAAATGAGGCAGTTCGAGCGAAGTTGTCACTAAATCGACATTCTTAGTTTTGGGATAACAATGCAAAGCTAGTAACACCCACAAGTGTCACCCCACATTGGCTCTTGTTAGTACAACTGGTGAAGATGAAATTACTCACACTCCACCACCGAGTTTAAAAACAAAAAACAGTCAAATATCTTGATACGAGTTCAGCACTCAAAAAAAATGAACTCGTACTGCAATCAGTATTGAGATGCTAATCTATTAAGTAACGTTAAATTGTGGGATAAATTCTCTGCTAGATTAACTGCTCACAGCTATCTATGCAGCACGAATATTATCCTTTTTTCTATTTGTAGATACTTCTATTGCTTTCATTTGAGTCTTATAATCCTCCAAAGTTTTTTCAAATACGTCAGACTCATACATCCGCAATAAAACCTCCTCTTTCTCAGTTAAATTTGGGAGTTTTAACAACTCTGTCAAAGACACCTGAACTGGGAAAACATCACTAAACTTTTGCATTAAGTGAAGTATTCTTTTCCTCTGTGACGCAGATGGTTCATCTTGCAACTCTGCATCAATCTGTTGCGGACGTAGATTCACAATTTCTAGACTCATATTTACTAAATTCCTCAATCCAAACACAACAAACTCATTAGTTATACCAATAACTCGTCCCACAATTTCCAACTCTGGCCGCAGTCTCTTCTTAAATTGATATACTTGGTCAAGCTGGAAACGCCGAAACGGATTGCGATCGCCATTCCGTATCCAAGCAATACCATCAGCTATACTACCTATCTCATCTGCCTCAATCAGGTCTATCACTTGGTCACAGATATCTTGATTGCAAACAAACTTGTATGCTGCATCAATACTCCGGTTAAATTCCATCTCCAGTGCAATAACTGCCTTGAATTTTTGAAGTTCTCGTAATTGAGAAATCAAATCAAATACTTTCTTACCCTTGTGATAACTACCAACACTTATCCTTAGATTCTCTGAAACCTCCTGAATCACTCGCTTGCCCTTTCCTAATTGAAACTTACTCTCATTTATCGAATGATTCAAATTTGAATCATTCGATTGATTCAAACGACGGGCGCTTTGGCGCTGTCTTTCTTTCGCTTGGGGACGAAGTACGCTCTCCCAGTACTGCCCCTCGTGAAATTTCTGGTAGTGAGTCTTCCCGCCTTCGCGGTGGAGATTAAAGTCAAGCACTAGTTTCAAATCTTCTTCAGGCGAACCAGACTCGACAAATTCCACTTTCACAGTGGAAATTCCTAACTGGCGAGCTATCTGCAAGCGACACTTACCTGCCAAGACGATATTTACACCAGTACGTGCAGATACCTTTAAAGATTCAAGAATCCCTTTTTCCGAGATACTTTTTTCCAAAGCGGGACGATCCTCATTCTCACCATATATTTCTATCAGCTTTGGATGAACAACCAACTCCGCAGGAGAAATATATACAATTGCCGGATTATGCACAAGAGACATATTTATACTCCGGGTCACAAATTGTTTAAAAAGATAAGTTCAATCTTGAAAAACCTAAGCAGAAACCAGAAAAATCTTAACCAGCAAAACTTGTAGCACTTTCATCCCTTGGAAAAAGTGACAATTTTAAAAAATAATTAAATCTTGTAAATAGCAAAGGATTAACTACCAGAAAAACTCAAGGAAGAGAATTTTCTCGCGCAATAAACTATTATTCCCAACCTATTGAAAACCAATACGACTGAAGAGATATTTAACACACTGGCATTTGGAAAAAAGCATCTATCTTTAGATAGATTTGTAAAATTGGGTAAATTCATGATATGATGGCTCTAGATAACTTAATTGACAAAACAAAGTTCCGTCCTGTTTTAGTAACAGGTGGGCTTGTTTTTTCCTCAAAGCCCTGTTGGTAGCAGGGCTTTGAGTGAATCTTTAGGAAAAATGAACGCTACAAAAAGAGTATATCAGGCTTCATTCAATTTGGCAAAATTGTAGGTTTAAGCGGGGTAAATACTAAAATGCCTCATATTCAAATATTAAATCCTATTGAAAAGCAAGTATTAGAGGATATAGCAGTCACCGGCAGCTATGAAATGATCAAGAGAGCAAACATCCTGCTAGAACTTAATCGTGGGGAAAATCATAAAAATATAGTAAAAAAACTTGGTATAGCAAAGCAAACAGTAACAAACTGGAAGAAAAAGTGGACATCAAGTACCATAACATCGGAAACCTTGGAAGATGCGATCGCAAAGGTAAATGATGTATTAGGTGTGAACGCAGGCAGACCTAAGAAGTGCAAGAGCGCAGAAGCGAGCAAAATTGTCGAAATCAGCGAATGGAGCAAGAACCGAAAACCCAGTCGTTCAAAGCACCATTACCATATGCAAGTTGCTGAAGAAGCAAAGAGCAGGGGGTTGCCAGCACTATCGCCAAGAAGTATAGGTCGGATCTTGGAAGCGCAACCCTAATAGCATCAAGCTCAAATCAAGCTAACGGGCAATTCTATCTATTCAAAATGCCAGAATAACAACCAAGTCGCCGAAACTATCAAGTTAAAAGGTTTGCCCGAATTGTCGCCAACAACAATTAATCGCCTCCTATAAGCAAAAGGAGCAGTAAAAAAAATTGATAATTTCCTTAAACCATTCCAACCACTGGGATGGTTTAATTTTTGCATCTATAATAATTCAGCGAAAATACATAACGTAGTATAGTCAAGTGTTGGGTAACAAGCGAATAGCACTAGTGCTACAGCAGTATATTTAGCAACATTGCGAATGTGAAGGTTTAGTGGAAGATTTATCGCGCCAAAGTGAGTGTAGTCGGGCAAATCGAGAGAGAATAGATTTGATATCGAAAAGAACCATTTTCGCGCCCAATGCTATGTCTGATACTCCATATCCTCCCTGGCGTGCATCCCCAAAAGCAAACGATGACACCGGATTTGATGATGCGGTAGAGTCATTAAAAAAATCTCTTGAAGCCCCAATTGAGCGGTATTTTGCCGCAACAGAGGATGAACAGGATGTCATTGCTTTGATGCTGGCCAATATTCGCGCACCTAGTACGCGGCGCGAATACCAGAAAGATTTGCGGAAATTTTTTGTGGCGATGACTGGTATTGAGCCAAATGTTGACAGCGTGTTGGAATTTCTGCACCTGACCGAGAAACGGGCGGTGGCAGTGGTGTTGAAATATAAGGCCAAGCTACTGGCTATTGGGTTGAAGGAAGCAACGGTCAACCGTCGCCTCAGCAGCATTAAATCATTGGTGAAGTTTGCCCGCAAGTTGGGTGTATGCAGCTATACGCTCTTAAATGTGGAGTTGGAAAAGGTAAAGACATATCGGGATACCACTGGGGTGGATGCCCAAAGCATCAACAGTGTAGTCCAGCTAATTGAGCGCTCAACTGTTCATGGTCAAAGAGATTATGCGCTGTTGCGGCTGTTGTGGGAAAATTTACTGCGTCGCGATGAGGTCAGCAAACTAGACGTGAAAGACTTTGACCCCCATGAGTGCAGATTACGGATTTTGGGGAAAGGAAAGGGCACGAATGATGAATGGGTAAAACTGTCAGTAGCAACAGTTAATGCTATCTGTGATTGGTTGCAAGTCCGGGGTAATATCACCGCTTCCTCACCCCTATTTATCGCCCTTGATAACCGTAGCAAAGGGCATCGCCTCACTGGGGACGGCATCCGCAAAATTGTTGTCAATTATTTTGATGCAGCTGGTGTGAAAAAGTTAATGTCACCGCACCGCATCCGCCATAGTGGGATTACAACTCTTTTAGAAGCAACAGAAGGAGATGTGCGAAAGACGCAAAAAGTCAGCCGTCATGCCAAGCTGGATGTATTAATCCAGTATGACGATAACCGTAAACACGGTCAGTCAGAGATGACAAATTTATTAGCAGATATGATTGACTAAATGGATGCGTTAGCCAGGAAGTCACCCCCTGATTTGGCTACAAAAGCGATGGCTTTGCTCAAATTGTGCGCCAACAACTCCTGAACAACTCCAACAGTGGCTAACTAACTGTTGCAGACAGTAGTAATCTGACTGCTTTTTGGTAGAGGCGATCGCCTCCGGCGGGCGGGTACGCCATTGCAAGAAAGGGATACTGTTGGCGAAAGTGTTACAAACGCATAAACAAAAGTGTTACAACTAAAAGCTGCAACCGCAGATTGAAGGTTTGAGCTGACATAATACTTTCAAATACAAATATGTATTACATTCGCCAACTGTCCATTAAAGATTTATTTGTCAATTTTCAGCAATTAATGTCTGGCAGTGTCAGAGGCTAAAAGGCTTATATATCAAAGAGGCTACGCTTTTTGCTCCTCTTAAATTCTTTGAAAGCTTTTAAACAATTAAATGCCTTTTCTTTGAAAACTGACTCCTCAAGACTTAAACAATTAAATGCCTTTTCTTTGAAAACTGACTCCTCAAGACTTAAACAATTAAATGCCTTTTCTTATGTTTGTCTCAACAGACTACTGACTTTTGCTATTATTCAGGGGAGCGATCGCTCTATTAGGCGGGGCGGAGCATCGTCGCTTACTATCTGCCTACCCCAATGTTATTGTGGCCTTTCATCATCTAGCACCACTCGTGAGGATCGATAACCACAAGTATATTTATCAGTAAAAGTGACACTAATCCTTTAAAACTGAAATATACGAGGCTAAAGTATTAGTCTAATTGCATAGGGCTGGAAAAATCGAGCGTCTGGACATTAATTATTTAAAACTGACAAATAATTCTTTAATGGACACCAACGGTATCAGAAAGGGGGCGGGTACGCCATCGCACTCATGCGCTCCAAAATGATAGTGTCAAGGTAATTATCAAGATGGATGACGCGCTCACTCGGTCGCGGACAGTCCCGGTTTACCTAGACATTACCTAGACATGAGCCAAACAGGGAAAAACAAGAAACTGGCATCTTTTAACTGCGACCAAAAGATGTGGGAGCAGTTTATTGCCCGTTGTAAGTCGAAAGGGACGACGGCAACAGCCACGCTGACCCAATTTATCGAACTTTACCTAGATGATATAGATAACCTTGATGCAATTGGTGGCGATAATTTAGATAAACGCTTGGACTCTAAGATTAAAGCAAGTGTTGAGGAGTACTTGGTTGCTGGTAACAATAGTAACGCCAGTCTGACGAATGAAACGATATTAGCTATTTGCTCACGACTTGATAAGCTGGAGTCACAGTTTTCAAGTGAATCTAATAGCAACCAAACCACAGCAATTCATAATCTCGCCGATTTAGAACAAAAAGTGGAGGGGACGTGTGCCCGAATGACACAGTTGGCTGAGGCAATTATCAAAATTCAAAACTATCTTAACAACCAACCCAAACGGCAGAATAAATCGTACAAGAACAATTCATACTATCAACGGTCTACTCCCCGTATTCAACCATTAACAGAAGAAGGTTTAGCTGCAAGACTTGGTGTAAGTGTAGAAACTGTACGCGAGCAGCGGATTAAGCTGCCACCACCGCTGTTTGTGGGATGGTGCAAGGGCAAGGATAAATCGGGTATGGGGTGGGAATTTAACGAAAATACGGGATTATATCATCCGGCAACTTAGTATTTTTATGATTTTCAAATCTTCTCAAAATGAACCGTTCAAAGCTTCATTCTCCCGTGGCATCTTGACATTTTGAGCCTTAAAAATGATTTGAAAAGCAATATCTCTGCCTGACTGCTTCAAGACTTGCAAATAAGCAACAGCATCATCACGTCGGCGGAATCTTTTCACAACAATATTTTCTTGATTGGGAATATCACGGACAATACACCACGGTTTTAATTGCTCAGAATAAGTCATATTTTACTTTTTAAAAATGCTGTAAAATAACCATGTTATGTGCTTTAAAATCGCCAATATTTACCTTAAACGAGGAGGTATACTCAAAGACAGGTCAAATTGATATTGACAATTGCAATTATGTGTGTATTAAATTTATTGGACAGATATATAGCGTTCCGACTGGAATGAAAGAAAGTGTACTGAGTCTGAAAACCTTGCAGAGCAAAGTTTTTGTTTTAAAAACCTTTCAGTAATCAAACCGGATTGCTATATGTAGAATAGAAATGTTATTGAGATCAAGGCGAATGAGTCAGACATAGCAATTGCCAAAGTTGTTCAGGAACTTCTTCAAAATGTTCCAGCAAAAAGTCCATGAATGCCAAATGTCGTAAATCATTAGGCTGAGGATAGCGTCTAAATTTACCTTGCTTAAACCAACCTCTGACCGTAGAATCAGAACGACAGCAGATTAAGGCAATTTGTTCATAACTAACATCCCATTTGGCATAAAATTCTTCTGGTTTCATACCAAATTCCCAGTGACTGTAGAGTGAAATTAGATGAATTTCTCTTGCCCCTAAAATCCGGGGATTAGACATTAATACACCTCAAATATGTAGATTTTTTAACTCATTTCTTACATCAGGTATTTGTCAGTCACAGAGTTTATAGACACAAAAACTGAACCCAATTAAGCGGGTTTTAAACTCTTGATTCACTCTCAATCTGCGTAAGCAGATATAGTTAAAATAGTTCCGTTATTTATAATGGCTAGAATACCGATTCAGGAATAGCTATAAATATAAGCCTTTTTTCTCCCCCTGCTTCCCCTGCTCAAAAACAGCCCGCCCCAACAGATAAATGTCCTTAACTAAACGGTATTGGGATAGGGCGGGGATAGTGCTTCGGATCAAAAACGAAACGCCCTCTAACCACATTTTTGCACGAGCTATACTGTGAGGAGGGCAATTGAGTTTTTGACTAATCTTCTCAGAATAGCTTGACTGCAAATCCAACTTCAGTCGGACTCGGCAAGTTGGGATAGTTCACCAGCTATTTGATATTTTAATATCTATAACAACTGGAATAGGGCTGAGAAACTTTTGGGCAGCAGCAACCATACAATTGTGTAATATATGGCTAACTTGGTCAACTTCAGTCTCTGGACATTCCAGTACAATTTCATCATGTCTTACACAGATGAGTTTTGTTCTGAATTTAGCTAAGGTCGTTGAAAGTTTTACCATAGCTAATTTGTTGATGTCGGCATTTAAACCTTGTACTGGATGGTTAAATAGCTCTGATAGTCGGGGCTTGTTTACCCATCTCCGTCGTCTGTTTGCTAGTGTACGACTTTCCTTAATGCCTTGGATGTATTTACGTTTGATGTTTTCATGCCACCTAGCTATTCCAGGATAAGCTTCAAAGAATCGTTTTCTGAAAGCTTTTGCTTGTTCTAATGTCATTGCCACCCCATATTTTACTTGGGCGTAAATTTGGAGTTTGGCAGCGCCCATACCGAAAATCAATCCAAAGTTTATTGCTTTTGCTAGTCTGCGGTCTTCTTCAGTCACTTCATTGATATATTTTCCAGTTACTAGAGATGCTGTTAATCGATGTAAGTCAGCCCCCTGGCGATAGACTTGGCACATCTTTGTATCGCCACTGAGCCGAGCCATAATTCGTAGTTCTATTTGGGAGTAATCGGCTTTGATAATTTTATAGCCAGGGGCAGCAATAAAGCAGCTACGAGCTGCTTCATCACGGGGAATATTTTGTAGAGGTGGTTTGCGGCAAGAAAATCTACCGGATTTTGCTCCTAATTGATAATAGTTGGGATGAATTCTCCCAGTTTTGGGGTGGATATGCTGGGGTAGTTTCTCGGTAAAAGTGCCGATAATTTTGGATAGACGGCGGTAATCTAGCAATGCTTGAATTATGGGATACTGTGCAGCTAAAGAAACTAATTTACTTTGATTAGTTGAGTTAATTTTGATACCAATAGCTTGTAGAGCAGCCAAAACTTGCTGAGGTGAATTCGGGTTTACTGTATCTGTCAGTTCTGGCAGCAATGACATCTGAGAGCTAGCAATACGGAGTTGCTTGAGTTGGTTTAAAGCATCTGTTTTTTCAGCTTCTAGTTTTGCACCCAGTATCTGCCATCGGGACAAGTCAAATAGCATTCCGTTAAGTTCCATTTGAGCTACAACAGGCATACACTGAAATTCCAGTCGGGCAATTTTGAGTAACTTTGCCTGTTTTAACTTGTTGAGGAGAATTTGGTAAAGGTCAAGCAATATGGCAGCATCTACGGCAGCATAGTGCAATTGAACCTTAGTAAGAGGTTTACACCAATCGCTGATTTGTTGAGTTTTATCTAGTTGAAGGTGTAGTAGCTTTTTAACTATATTTTGTAAGGATGAGCTTGTTTTTAATCCTGCGGTTAGAACTTTATAAGCAAGTTGGGTATCAAAGAATTGACCAAAGGGTTGAAGTCCTGCGAGTGTGAGAAATTGCCAGTCGAATTTGGCATTATGAGCAATTTTGACAGCAGAGTTACAAAGCAGTTTTTTGAGCAGTTGGCGATCGCTTTTGGGAATAGCTGGTAAATCAATTAGCAGTACTGGATGGTTTGGTGCAGCTATTTGAATCAGTCTAATAGAATCAGTTAGAGGGTCAAGTCCTGTTGTTTCACAATCTATGGCTAAAACTTCTGCCTGAAACAGAGGTTGGAGAGCATAATTAAGAGTTGAAAGATTGGAAACAAGAGTATATTGTGGGGTATAAATACTAGTATTCTTAGTATTTATTAAGCCAGTCTTCATAATAAATAAAATTTAAATTTATCACCTATAAGCGATAGCTTGTATATGTACAAACTTAAAAAAAATTAGTTTTATACAAAAATTTTAAAACCTATTAAAGAGAGGTAATACTATCGAATATTCCTCTCTTTATATGATTAACTGACTTGACGCTTACCTGTTTTTGCAATGTTAAAATGCTGAATATTCTCTCGAACAGATGTAAAAGCAGTAGGAGCCAATTCTTTAATAATGGGTGTGACAATTTCTGGTGCCAGTTCTAAACGATGCTTAATCTGTGCTTGCAACCAGGCTAAAGGAGCACTTTTACTGTTGACTTTTTGTTTGATAATTAAGTCAGGATTGGATTTTGAAGCTTTTTTTATGGCAGTGGCAATTTTTCTGGCTGTCCGTAAATCAATTTTGTCTACATCAATGCTAACAAAGTTGTCTGGTTGAGGTTCTAGTTTTGATGGAATATGGTTAGTTGATTGATTTTCCAAATTGAGAGATTTCTCAATATCACTAGATTCAAGGTGTGATTGTTCAGATGTTGTGTTGTTGGTATGGTATTCGATATTGAGTGTAAATTTCTGCCACAGATGGACTATTCCCACAACGAAATCAACGAGCATCACAATAACATATAATGTTGTAATTCCAATGATGAAATGATTGAGAATTTCTTGAGTATTCATGATGACTAACTTGAGAATTTATGTTCATAACTAAAGAAGCGATCGCTTCCATTTAAGGCACATAAGCGTAAATAAATCTCCAGCCCTTCTCTTCTCTTTTTAGCTGCGTTAATGAGACGCTGTGTTTCGACTCCGCTCAACATAAATTCGCGTTTGGGTTCATCAGTACAAATAGACGGAAACCGAATAAAAAACGGATTATCAACACCGTCACACAAGCGATCCTGGCAACACAACGAGTAATTCCTTAATTCGGCTGGAGATTTATTTTTATGGTTCCCCCTAACAGAAAAATCCTCAACTGAAAATTTGAATAGACTGAGGAGAAGAGTGAAAATTCAGAACAGGCTAATTTGTACAGTTGAATTTGATGAAGGTTTAGGAGTTGGAGTGCTTTGGGTTGAGTCTAAGTTAGACTTGGTATTGACATGACGCTTACCCCATCCCTCTTGTGCTGCGTGTTTAACTATGCTGCGTCGAATTGATCTGCTAAGATAGTCGAATTCATTTTTTACCTGATTAAAATGAATGATGCGATTATTGCTGGCATTGCTCGTATCACCATCACCTATAAATTCATAAAAACTCTTGCAACCCTTTGGTAATTTATCGTATTTGGTTAAAACTTGATTACCTACCCAAAGATAAAGGTCAGCGTAGTCCCTATGCAGAGGTGCTTCGTAAGTTGCAGGCATCATGTAGGTAAGAACTTCTGTGGCTGTGCTGGAAACACCAACCTGATCCTGTTCGTATTCAGTGAAGATAAGTTCCAATCGATCCTGAATACAAGCAAACTTCAGCCATTGGGGAATTGTATCACTCCAAGGACTGCGATGAATTACCAATGGCCCTGCAAGGTAGCGAACATGGTGTAGGGAAAATTCAGCTATTTCTAAAAGACTTGCTAATAATTCTTTTGGTGTATTTAAACTTGCCAGAATTTGCAGCATTTTTCGGGTGTTGTCTGGCAGTTTGGTACTATTACCATTACTAATTTCTGCCATTATTTCTGGTGAAATTAAATTCATTTGCTCCATTTTTCATCTCGATATGAGCGCATCACCAAAATTAGCCAATCGGCTAAAAAATTAATGTCCAATAGGTGAAGGCTGATACTAGATAAATCTTTTTATGCTGGCATTGCTACAGTTTTTTTAGGTAATGTCAATGAATAACGAACCCACAATTAACCAAAATCTTGATACTGACGATAGTAGTAATTATCAGTCTGGCAGTGGCTATCAATCTGAAGGTTACGGTGTTGAGCAATCAAGTTCTGGAGATAGTAGTAATCCTTGGCAAGCAGACCAATTTAGGGATGGTTATCAAGAGAATATTTTTGAAATCAATCTTGGGGATACACCTTACACTGAATCGGCTGCTAATCCCAATCCTCAATTATCAGGATATGGCTCTGGCTCAGGTTACAAGTCTAATAAAAGTCAACAGTCAGCAGAAGAGGAGCTAGAGTTATAAGTCATATTTTCACTCTCTTCCTATACCCCATAAGCAACAATTAATTGGGTTTTTATTCAATAAATCACTTTGCTGATTGGGGTATAGTTGCTGTCATTTTTAAACCTGGAATTATGAAGATACCAAAAGCATGGATATCTCTTCTGGTTGTCATAAATTGTATTATTTATAGTATCGCCGCACAAGCTACAATCAACACAATTGGTGATGGCAATTTCCCGACTCGAATTGTAGAAGTTGCAAATCCTCAGTCTCGACTACCTGCTACTAAAGTTTTGCTCCCAGACTGGAGCCGCATTTCTCTGGCCCAGCTACCAGGTATCAGTCAATCCGGTGCAATTGATGGCAGTCCCTACAGCCAGACACTAGGTTATGACCTGAGTCGCACTTGGAATGTGGGTATGACTCCTGACCAATATTTGAAGTTAGGAGATATCAGTGAAGCATTACAGGCAGAGGAGTTTTCTTTGCAGGCGATCCAGGCGATCGCTCTGGGCACACAACCAGAGGCGAACACAGGCATTAACAGTATAGATTTAAACCAAATTGCCTTGAGTGAATTTCCCCTGATTGGGGAGCAGACATTGAGCCATTTAGCTCAGGTTGTTCCAGAATTAGCTAATACACAAGTAAACAATATTACACCTGTTGCAACCTTACTAAAATCAAAGGGAATTACTGCATCTAATTTAACACTAGCTCAGGTACTAACACAGTATGAAGTTGGGCAAATGAAGCTGGGAGAAATCGACTTGTCAAAGTTTTCTATCTCTTCAATTCCTAACTTAGATGCAGTACAGCTACAACAATTTACAGGTTGGATGAATAGCAATGTTTCGGATATTCCTGGTTTGGGACAAGTACCTTTAGGATTAATGCCTAATCCCATCACTGAAATTGGTAGTTCGGTAATGCGGATTGATGTAGTTCATGGGCCAGCAGAAAACCGCCGTAACAATACGATTTCTGGTTCCGATGTGCAAGGGTTTTCTGTGCCTTGTACTGTAAAAGACTGCGCTTATTTAGAATTGGATGATTTGGAAAATGCAGGTCGTAGCGATCGCAGTAAGTTAGAAGGAAAGCAGTGGATTTCCGGTAAATACCAAGAAGTCGAGGGCGGGCGGGGTATCCTGAAAGCAGTGAATAACGGTCGGGAACCAACAGGAAGGCTACCGTTTGGTAAAGCTTTTAAGGTGGTGGTAATGGAGCCGGATGAAACTACTGATACGGTAGATACGGCTTTGTTCTTTCGGTTCTGTGCTTGGCGAATGGGTTGTACACCTTATTTTATCGGGCCTGTTCCTTTTTTCAGCTACAAGGTTAACTCCCTGATATTTGTAGGCAATTTGAGTGAACAGAGGACAAATACTACGTCTTTACCAACTGGAGCTACAAGAGAGCCTAAAGCTAGCATTACCAACCGTACTGGAGTAAGAGAGAAGATTAATCCATGCACGTTTAGTAATGGTAGTCAGTCGATAACAGGTCAATCATTCTCTGGTATTGATTTGCGATCGCTCTTAAATGCAATTGCGGAAATTGAGAGTGTTGGTAGCGGAGATTACAAAGCGATTGGCATACATACCTGTGCAGATGGGGGGTTAAATTGTGGTCGCGCTCTCGGTCGCTACCAGTTCATGAGTTATAACCCTTATGCAGTGCAGTTAATTGCTGCCAAGCCTGGAGGTAAAGAGTTTCTGAGTCAAGTGGAGCAAGGGCATCAACCAACAGAGGCTGAACTATTTGAGTTTTTTCCTCCATCTGACCAAGATAGGGCATTTATGGTTGATATGGCTAACAAAATTCAAGTGACACAAGAGCAAATCGATCCGGCCACAGGAGAGCCATTTACGGGCGATCGCCTAATTGAACGAGTGGCTCAAAAACACTTTGGTGGTGATTACAGCAAAGTTGATGGAAATGGCTCAGATGCCCTCGGTCGTCTCAGTCTCAAAGATTACGGCAAAACCGCTTTAGCTAGTTATCGCAACAGTAATAGCGATAATGGAACGCTGACCTGTTCTCCCAATGTAAATTTTAGCTACATCAGCACTGCTAAAAATACTGAAAATGGAAGGTAGAGTATGACAGATTTATCTAAAACCTCTATTACTTCACCCCATGAGATAAAAGAAATACTTGATACTGATACCAATTCAAAAATACACATTGGGAAAACAGCGAAAGGAAAGGGAGTTTATTCTTCCTCCGCCTCCTCTACTCAGTCTCAACCACTGAAGACAACTGCATATCAATTACCAGCACCTTCTATGAGGGTACGCTACTGGGTTCATTGGTTTCGCATTGGTTTGGGCATCTTTTTGTTGCTGTCGATTCTCATGAGCTTAGGGGGCTGTAGCTTAAATGCGGCAGCCGTTACTTGGAACAAAGCTGCTAATGTTGTGCCTGCTTCAGTAATTGAACAGGTGATTGTAGAAAATACAGAGTTAAATTCCAAAGTATCTGCTAAAAATATACTGGCTTGGAGTGTGGAAGGAAAAGACGGTAGGTTCGCAGTTTTCAACTTGAACACGCCTGATGTCTGTGGTGCTTTGGGATGTCTGTATACTGGTTACTGGCTCAGAAAGGACAAACCAATTACTCAGGTATTCTTGAGTTACTTGAATCCCAATCTGCCAACAGGTAAACATTTGTTGTCAGTGGGAGAGAACCGAGGTCAGGCATTACCGTGCATTAAGGTACTGCAAACCGAGCAAGAGCATCTACGTCAATTGAATTTTTGTTTCAATGGCACCGGCTATCAACTTGCTGATAGTCAGCTTTTCACTAATAGTAAAAATTCTCGAAGTTGATAACTTGAAAGCTGGAAGATAACTCTGCCATAGTCATCTTAGCTACGGCAGGGTATTTTCATCTAAAACCTCTAGGAAATTCCCATTAAATCGGTATCTAGGTCAGTGGTGGATGAAGAGTGCTGTACATGGATAGCGGGGCGTTTAGCCCGTGCTGAGTTAAAATTTGGCCGCCCACAAGTGGATGCTGTGCGGGGCATATACCAAGTACATAAGTACTGAGTGACTTTTAATCTACTCAGGACTCAGGACTCAGGACTCAGAACTCATGACTTAGCACTGAGTAGTGGGTAGTTCACCAGCACAGACGCTATAGTTGCATTGGACTATTCCTCATCATCCAGTTCATCATCTTCCTCCTCAAAATCATCATCGTCTAACTCAGCTTCCAAATCGTCGGTTTCATCGAGGAAGTCGTCATCGTCAATAAGTTGAATTTTGCGAGGTGGCTTGGCTGCTGGTTTGGATTTACGAACGCTTTGAGTTTTGTTCCTATTCTTATTTGGTGGCAATACTTCCACGTCTACAGATACCGATTCTCCTGGCAAAGCAGGTAGGGATTGAGGTTCATTAAAACCAGCGATCGCATCATGTTGTTGCCAAATGAGGGCTTTAGCTGCGGGTTGACCCAAATAAAATTGAGACAGATTTTCAACGGTGGGTTTGGTATAGGCTACAGTCTTACAACAGTCGTGTTTATTCTTACCTTCGCCCTCTTTGACAGCTTTGAACTCAACTTCCAGCACACCTAAGCTACGCCACCTGTCGCTTTTGCCGCTAAATGGCACTTGGAAATAGTCAGCAAAGGTTTTCTCCAAAGAACGGTAAAACTCCTCACGCACCGACTTAAAACTCCAGAGAGCTACATTCTTAAAGCGGACAACGACAGGAGTAGTATGCAGGGGTTGATTATCCTCATCTAGAAACACCAGTGCATGTTCTGAACACACATCCATTGTTTTCTTGTCAAGGTTATGCTTGTATTCATCATAAAGCCCAACAAAAGAACCACCACAATCTTCAACATCTGATTTATAACGGATATACTCTGGTACAAAAGCTAAAACTAGTAACCGTGCTTGAGTAATTAAGAGTCCAGTAACATCTTCAGTTAGGGTGACAATAGTTAGGTCGTTTTCATCAGGCATATCAAGCCAGCCAGCCTTTTCTAGCTGATCTTCTGGAATCAGAAGTCCGGCAGGTTTGTCATTAACGACAATGCCGTAGGGTAGTAACGGTCGTCTAACTTGGTTATAACTGTCGCTGAGAAGTTCTGGGTCAATATCGTCAATATCAAGGTCTGACAATTGAGTGTTAGGAGCTTTAGATTTAGCTTTGGGATTAGAAGCAGCAGTTTTGGCAGTAGATTGATTGGAGCGATTAGAGTTGTTTGAAACCCTAGATTTAACCATTGGACTACATAAATATGATTGCCCAACGCATGAGGCGTTAGCCTCAAGAATTAGTTATTAATTTTGCCTGTAATCTAGCAGTTTTAATGTATAAACCTATCAAATAATTCTAATTTTAAATTGGTATTCAACAGTTAGTTATTATTTTAGTGTTTCATTTTTTGTTTTGTCAAAACCTGCTATGTATACTAATTCCTCAACAGCAATGCGAATGTCAGCTTTAACATTATTAATATCATAATCTCTAGCATTATAACGGCGGTTATGTGCTGATAAATCGCCAATTACTTTTATCTCGGCTATTTTTTCTAAATTTTTACTACGACTGACATTCCATTCAGTTTCTGACAAAAACTTGGATGTTAAATCTTTAAGTGCAAAAAAATCACCATTTACATTCTTAATTTTTGAATCAATTTCATGATGTTCATAGCATTCAATTATTAATGTTTCTATTAAACGTCTAACCATTACTGCACAAGCATCATAAAGCCCCTGTTTGTAACATTCATTTGCCTGGTATGCGACTTTCTCTATATAACCTCTTGTTTTTTGCACTATTTCCATAGGAAAAAGGAGAGATGCTTCTCTTTGTTTTTCCGCTTCTAGAGTAACAGCTTTATCTTCTTCAATATCTTGGCTATCCTGATTTTGCAATGATGAATTAAAAATATGTGAACGTTGTTGCTGCTTTTCCCAAAGTAGATTTACAAGATTTAGCATGAAGCGAATTGCGTCTGTTTTTTGACTTTTGACGATGGAATCAAGACAGATATTACCAGTAATTAAAACGCCTACACCGAAAATATCATTGTAACTACCAAGTATAGGGTACATAGCTCCATCCCAACGTAAATCGCTGGATGTTATCATGATGGTGGTAGTATTTCCAGGAAGTAAAATTCTCAGACGAAAAGCATCATCCACTTGAATAGGTGAATTAACTACTAGTCTCTGCACATTTTTAAATACTGAACGAATAGACTCATCGACTCTTCTTAAATATTTTTCGTTTATTTCTAGAGAAAAATAGTAATTTTTATTATTTATTTTATTCTGTTCATCGTAACAGTTAATAAAATCCTCTCTGTGAAAATCTTCTATAGGTTGACCATCTGGGAATTGTGATTGACTGATAGGATGTCTAATGATAGGTAGCAAAGCTTTTCTTAAAAAATCATTATAAGTAGATATAAATGGCTGTCCGTTTTCACTGCACATGAAGATGACAATACCTCCATTTTTGCGAAAATTGAGAAGAATTTCAGATTTTACTTTCTCTGATTCATCCTGCGAAATAACCTTTAGTTTATTTTCTATAATTAGAATATCATAATTAATATTTTCAAATTCTTCTTCTGTAATAAATTGTTTCTTGGTTGTTTCTGGATAATTTTCTATAGAAGATACAATTGCATAATACAAAGTAACATTATGATATTCTTTTAATTCGTTAACCAAAAGTTGACATTTAATAGGCTCTAAAGTTAATTCTGCTAAATCGGCATAAATATAAAGAATATTGGCTTTTGTTTTCATAATGTTTTCCTCCATATAATTGTCTATATTTTTATCCCCATCACCCAGATTTAGGGTTTAGGTAATTTCCCTTCACGACACCAACTGCCTTCATCAGCCCGCAATTCTACCCTATCACTGATAGCTTTGTCTATGTCTTTTTTAGCTATTACCTCACTGGCTAAAAGTCCAGCTTTTTGTAAGAATGTAATATTCACTATTGAGCCGAGATAAGAACGAGTGCGGAAATAGCAACTGAAAAAACTTGATTTTTCGTTGCCTACACTTATAAAGTTGTCATGTATCTGACACTCCTCTAGAAATAGAGTTTCTAACACCTCTAAAAAAATGTCCATCAGGTCAATACTTTAGCTTTAACTTGGCAGCTAAAATTTCTGTTAAATCCATACTTAACGGCTATGAACCTTTACCACAAGAATCTACCAGACAACCAGATCACTGCTAACTCAACATTAATTGAAGTGTCATCCTTTCAAGCACCTCTGGCTAGCATTGACTTTGGCAAGTTGTTTCAGCAGTATAACAATCCCCAAGGTTGGATGATGATAGGTGGAATGCTCTTCGTTTTACTGTTGTTGCAAATCAGTGGTACTGGTAAAGGAAAAATCACCACTGGTAAAGTCTCCGGTATCAGCGAGAAACTAGCAGCAACTAACCTAGCACTCAAGCAAATCAAGGAGTGCAAACACAATAAAGTTACCCTGTGGTCTGGAACTCCTCGCTATTGGGTAAAAGGTAAATGGCGATCGCTAGTTACTAATCTGCAAACAATGTTAGGTGCATCTCCTAGTGTTTGGTTTCCCAATGCCGAAAGGGGAACACTGGTAATAGGTGCGCCTGGGTCTGGTAAAACCTACTCTACCATAGACCGGATGTTAGAAAGTGCGATGCAGCAAGGTTTTCCGATTTTACTCTACGATAAGAAGGGCGACCAACTACGACTCCATGCACCCTTAGCAGCCCGTTATGGCTATAAAGTACGAATATTTGCCCCCGGTGAACCCTTTAGCGGTGTTATTAATCCTTTGGATTATATGCGTGATGCACGCGATGGGGTAATGGCAGGGGAAATTGGACAAGTGATTAACCGCAATGCTTCCAATGGTGGTAAGAGTGATGAGTTCTTTGCTAAAGCCGGGGACTTATTAGCTAAAGCACTATTGCAGTTAGTTAAGGGTTCACCTTACCCAGATATGGCGATGCTTTATGCTGTGCTGCGGTTGCCAAAACTGGTACAGCGCCTTGACCATGCGGTACAGTCCAAAAGGTTGGATGAATGGGTGGCGACTTCATTTATTCAATTTTTGAGTGCCAAGGATGCAGAGAAGACTATTTCGGGGATTTTGACCACAGCAGCAGGTACTTTCTCATCTTTCATCCAAGCTGATTTGCTGAGGGCATTTATAGGGAAATCGGACATTCCCACTAAGCTTGAAGGTAGAGAGATGGTGGTGTTCAAGCTAGATGATGAACGCCGTAGTGTGGTTGGGCCTCTGCTGGCAGCGGCAATGCACTTGATGATTGTTGGTAATTTGAGCCGTCCCCGCAAAGACCCGTTGATTATTTCTTTGGATGAATTACCATCAATTAAGCTAGACCGCTTACCGCAATGGATTAATGAATATCGTTCTAATGGTGCCTGCTTTATTCTAGGTATCCAAAGTTTAGAGCAACTTTACGATATTTATGGGGATAAAATGGGGAGTGCGATCGCATCAGCTTGTAGTACCCATGTTTTGTTTAATCCTGGTAATTACAAAACGGCTGAAGATTACTCCAAACGTTACGGTGAGAAGGAAGTGCTGATTAAAAATCGTACCACAGGGCGATCGCTTGGCGGACAAATGAGCCGTTCAATTAGCTGGAGTGAGAATTTACAAAAAATGCCTGTAATCAGTGCTGACGAAATTTTGAAATTTCCTCAAGGCAAGTGCGTAATTACCAGTCCTGGTTACAGTTCCGAGGGACAAGCTTCAATTCCTTATCCTTTAATTATTCCGGTGTCCAAAGCCGATGAAAAACGGGCGCATGATAGTGAGGCTCTTTGGGATACACAAGTTAAACCTGCTTTGTCAAGTCAGGTGACAATTCCTGATATTAAAACGCTAACACAAGCATTACATGAACGGATTGAGTCAGCAGCGCGGATGTTGCCATTACCAGAGGAAGATGTAGCACCTGCACAGGAGTCTAGTAGCAGTGAAACTGATGTTTTAGAAAATTTTCCTAACCGAGTTTATCAAACACCAGGATTGCAGTAAATTTTAACAATGCTGTTGTTAGCAAAGCTGACTTTTGACGGGATGGGGAAAAAGGAACTGGTTCGCGTATTTATTGATCGCATGATTGCGATCAGCCGCTGTGGGCGACGGACAATAATTTTACTGGTGGAGTAGCCAAAATTATCTAACTCAATCTTACTTATTGTGAGAGAATTAAATTGAGAATATTCATTTCTTTCGATTGAAATATTTGATTTTCATTAAATAAGTTTTTTCTTAATTTATCCATCACAGCACTATTAAAGACTACATAGGGAATATTTTGATAATTAGAGTCAATTGGCAAAATATTGTATGCTAAAGCCAGTGTATAAACATACTTAGCCAAAATATCTCTGAAAGATAGATTAGATACTATTCTCTCATTTTCAAAATAATCTTCAAAAGCGTGGAATGAGATAAAGGTCTGTATAGGCAAGGCGTAATAACGCTCTGATGAACGTGAAGTCTGACTTAGTTTTTGAGAACGTTCTAACTCACTAAAAAGTGTTCTTGCTAAGTCTATTAGGGAATAAGCAGCACTAGTAATTTGTTTTGGATACTTCCCAGATTTGACCAAAAGTCCAAGCTTCTTGATAAAGTCTTCATTCCGCTCAGGGTCAATAATTTTTTCTAAATCGATATAATTAGTTTCCTTTACCAACTTTTCTGATAACGGTACAATTAGCAAACTTCCTCTGACATATGTTTGCTCAATCGGTGGAAGATTAAGTAATTTATCAAGACTAGTCTCCATTTGGGATAAAACGTGAAAGCCCATTGAAAAATAGGATACTTCTTGATTTTCGGAGAATGATTCTTTTTGAGAATAAGGAATAATTTCGGTTTTTTGAACAGAAAGCAATTCATATAAAGTATGCTCGATATCTCGTAACAAGCTATCTTCAGGTTGCTTTTTAAACTCCTTACGGATTTCTCTTAATAAAGTAGCCAATGAGCCAATAAAGGTTTCTCCCGCTTGGCTAATTGATTTACCACCAATAGGAATAATAACATATCGCTCTCTGCCTATTTGTCCTGAACCCACAATTCTGGTCATAATAGAGGCTTTGAGAATAATCAGAATATTTAGTACATTCAAGCAAGCCTCTTGCAATGAAAGATTTGCAAGTTTTTCAGATTCATCAGCACTTAAACGGTTTCCGTCTTCATCAAGTTTTTTAGGGTAATATATTGCTTTATCAGATAAGTAAAAAGTCAAATTTTTATCGCCTTTATCTAGTTCACCTCCTCTTCCTCGGTAAATTACTTGTATTATTTCCATTAAGTTTTGCTCAATTTGGAAACCAGGAATTTGTACCAGAATATATTTAGTATTAGGGAAAGACAAGCCACGAGATGCTGAAGCAGTCATAAAGACTACTTTTATTTGTTCTTGATTTTGATATCTCTGAATCTCAGCTTCTTCCCTATCTGACAAACTAGCGTGTATTTCTAAATACTCTTGATATAGCTTAAAGCTCGGTCTTTCTTTGGAAATATTAGTAATTAATTGCTTAAGGCTATCCTTATTTTGAATATAAACTATAATTTGACCATCATTAGCTTTCAGTAGCTTCAAAATATCATTTTTTATTTTTTCAGCAACATTAGCATCTAACTTGAAATTGTCATCTGCAACTTTTTCTGAGTTTAATGATTGTATAAACACTTCATAATTAATGGTCAGCTTGTCAGCAGGATAGGAATTTGCATTAATTAGAGTTGCCGGCTTACTTAAAAATTCAAATTCTTCAATTGATAAACATTGACCCATAGAATCTGCAACTTGCCTAACAAATATTTTGTCCCCTTGAACCTGGTTGTTAGCAAGATGACTGTTAACTACGTCTTGTATTGTCAGTGATGCGTCAGCAGTAATTACCTTTATATTAAAGCCATATTCAGGATTTAATAAATCATATTCTTCAATAAACTCTAAAATGCCATGCAAAAAAGCTACTCCTTCTTGGGAACCTGTAATTTCGTCAATCATAATGAAAATATTTTTCATACGATTAGCGATTGCTTTCATCCTGTTTTTGATAATTCCAGGTGGCTTGCTTGAGGAATTATAAGCACTGCTAAATATTCTACTGAAATGCTTTAAAGTATTACCGTAGCGAGTTTCCTTAAGTGATTGAATTGACGCAGTAGCAACAATATTGTTAGGTAAATCATGATTAATAATACAGGTGTGAATCGCTTCACATAAAGTTGCTAATACTCCAACTTGGTTACGTCTCTCCACTTGTATCAAGTTATCTGCATATCTAACTAATTCACTTGAAAGCTCAAATGGATTGTCTTTTAAAGTATTAGCATCTAAGAATTGAACCTGTCCTATTGAATTATTTCCGTGAAGTTTATTGCTATGGTATTCAACAGCATAGCGCCCCTTTGCATAATCAATTATTCTTTTGTTTGTATTAATACAAATCAAATTATCGTCAAATAATTTTAGGTCTGGTTTTTCTCTAAACTTCTCGATAATATCCCTGTTTACCTGAATACGAGGACTGATATATATCAGGAGCGAACCTTCATTTAGCTGTTTAATAATTTGCTTTGCAACTGCTGTAGTCTTACCAATTCCGGGATTTCCGGTCAAAAACAGAAATGCTATTCTAGAATCTGCAAGCGCCCGATGTATTAACTCTGCATGAGCATCTCTGAATTTGGTTTCTGTTAGTTGTAGGGATTGCTTTACTGATTCAGGTACAATACCAGCCGTATTAAAGAAGTGTTTTTCCGCCTCAAATACTTCAATATTTTGGATGTGGCTTATTGTATCCTTTTTGGCTTCAACTATATCTTTAACGAACCTTCTACCATCCTGAAAGTTTCTAGCCGCGTTGCTTTTAATAACTTCAAGTACTTTGCTGCGGCTATCATTAATATCTTTGAAACTTTTATCTTTGTAGATTTTGTAACAAGTTTTTAATATTTCCAGGCTATCTTGACCATCATCTTTTTCTTTAGTGAGGGTAATGCCATTAATCATCCTGTCACTATACCCAAAACAGTTAAACTTCACTGGGTCAGTGGAGGATATTTTACCTGATGATAGTAAAAATTTATAAAAGCTCCAGGCGTAACTACAGGCTTGGATAACCTTAACAGCTTCTTTATCTTTCGTCTTGAAAGCAGAAAAGTATTGCACCAATTCCTTGGAGTAAATCTCGTTAAGCTTATTGTCCTTGTCGCTACTGTTACCAGTATCTATACCAAGTCCACAAAAGCTAGATTTGGATCGCACATAGTTCAACTCGGTACACAATGAATCTTGTAAAGTTTGGATATTATTTAAGTCAGTTACAGAATGAATAGCTGAAGTGGTAAAGGTGGATAAGTCTACAGTCAAGATACGATATTTACCCAAATACCGAGTCAATAAGAGGGTATCAGCTTTCAGAAATTCACCAGTGTCTTTGTAGCGATTGATATCTACATTTTCAAATCCCTGGCTCTCCAAAATTTCTTTGTAGCAAACTATTTCATCTCTGTCTAAAATACCAAAGGAGTTGTCGCCGTAGAAGTCACACTGAAAATAAAGAATTTCTATTTTGCTTTTATTACGCCAGCCAGTTGCTTCTATATACTCTCTAATAAAGCTATAGCCTGAAGTCCAGCCTTTTTGGATAAACAACTTTACCCAGTCTCCTATAATCTCCTTATGAGATTTATCTATATAATTCTTGGTAATAGCTTGTTGTATTTTATGTAAATATAAACTACTTAACGGTTTTAGATAAACATCGTCATAGGAATGTTGAAACTTTGAGTGTTTAAAATAAGTTAGGATGCCGATATTAAAGCTTATTTCAAATACCCGACCTAAATTAATGCCTAAATCATCTGCCATAAAGCGCACTCCTGATGCTAGTCAAAAAGGCTAGGTTATTAAATTTGACGTTTCTATTGGAATAAGTGTAAATAGAGATTGTACCGATACCTTCATCTCCAATTAGCTTACTGTAAGGATTCAGCTTAAATGCTATATTTCGGTTAACTTCGTATCTAGAAAAATGAAATAAAGTAATGTACTGCACAATAGCTTGTTGCAAAGGTGAATTTTTATCCAGAAGACCTGCCATAATATCTCTGGTATCAGCAACATCATAAATATTTAATAAAGTACTGTAACAAACTACACTGTTAAAAAATGTGCGTTGCTTGTCTACAGAACGTCCTGTAAAAAGGTTAAGGAATACTCTAGTTTGTTGGCTTTTATCTTTAGATAACTTTTCTAATTCTTCAGTATCAGGAATGTAAAAAGAATCAACTGTTCCAGGAGTTAAATTTAGGGCAGGATAAGTATCCATAAATATTGGATACAGCTTAATATCTGGTTTGCCTTGTTTAAGATACTGAACTACACTCTGAGACATAAAGAATAATGAATCTGGGTCGGATTCCAATTTAGTTATACCCAAGCTTCTACTATATGGAGCTTTGGCTATATATAGAAAATGTTGATACCCTTGCTGGTAAAGCTTGCTAATTTCATCTTTAATAATCTCTGGCTGGGTATATATTTTCGAGTGTGGTTGATTATCAGCAAACGTTTTGATAGTTTCAATTTTTACTGCTGTATCAGATACCTTATTAATGACAATAATTTCCCCATAAATATTAGAAATTCTGGCTGTTTTGTCTTTCTCATCCCAAACAGCATCACTTAACCAGCTAGAAACTACTATAATTGCTAGTTTATTCAGTTGAGGTTGATAACCTCCTTTAAACTCAAAAGTTTTGGGGACTAAACCGTACATTGATGACAAAGCATTTTTGACACGGAAATCAAAATCTGCTGGTTTATATTCTCTATTTTGTGTTTTATTATAGTTATAATTTTTAATATTAATTCCTTGAGTATCGGCAAGACAATCTCTGCGTAAAATATGTACTAATGCTTTAGATAAAGAACTAAGAAATATTTCATCTTCCGTCGTATCTTGAATATCTTTTAAATGCAATCTAACAATTGGAATAAACAGTTTCTCATTGACAGGCTGGCTATTGAGGCTGATTTGTTCTCGACAAATATTGATACACAAGTAAGTTAGTAAAGTAAATACCTGCCTATATATTCTTGCTGCTGGGGATTGACTATTATTAAATATAGTCTCTCTAGCTTGCTTAGGTATCCAGTAAATAGCAATAAGTTTTTGTGATTCATAATATTTTTCATATATGGGATGGTTTTCCCATTTCTTTGTTTCGGGATTGTAAGCAATAGGGTAAAATACGCCTGGTAATACTTTAATTCCTGTGGTGTCATATTTCATTGAAAAATTTTGTTTATCGCTATCTGTGAAATAGCGGACATCATCAAAAGTAAAAGTAACAGCCAGCGAGGTAAGAGATTGCAAATTAACAGTAGGTTGCACAACCTCGATATACCCTAAAGCCTCTCTAGCTTTTGCTTTGGCTTGTGATTGGTTTTCTTGATTTAGATCAATTTTAAAAAAATTACGAGACTTGAGAATTTTTGCAGCAGTTTTATTGAGAATAGCTGTGTTAATACATAGTTGAACTGATTTAGATAAAGGAGGTAATATTTCTTTCTTTTTAAGAAAAGTTTGTAACAGATTTTTTAAAGATGCTAGCTTCTGTCTAACTTGCCAACCATCCTGATTCAATATTAAATTTCTGATGTTGCCTAGCACATTTTTTACTTCTTCATCAGAAGTAGCACCTGGTTTCAATTTGTTTAAAACATCTATCTCAAACTTGGGAATAGGGTTATAATCTTTATCAGCTACTTTGCCATCTTCATCGACGCCAAAAATAAAATAGTAGAGACAAGCAATAATTAAAACCTTTGTTTTAAAGTTTTTAGATTTAACTGGATCTTGCAATTGCTCTTGATGCCGCTGACTTGTAGGATCAAGTTCAGACATATAGTAATCAAGTACAGATTTTTCATCATAAGTATTTACGGAACCATTCAGCTTTAGCCTCAACCCCAAATTAAATTCTTTAATGCCTTTTTCTTTATCTATGCTTTCGCCTATCACTCCTTCGTACTCAGGGACGACAGGCAACTTATCAAAAGCATCTGCTTGAGAAAAAGCTGTCCTAAGATTAGTCGCTGTCTCTAATAAATAACTAACTTCAAAATGTGTATTATCTAAATCGGGTTCGTTAATGTAATCTGATAGCAATCTCAACCGATTAATTAAAGTCTCTAAACATTCAAAACCTTCGGTGTTAGAGTTGTGTATATTAGTTTTCGCACATTCTGCTCTCAAATAATCTAGATAGTCTATTTTGATATCCCGTAACAGTCTGGGTAGAGATTCTGTATCTACAATTCTTCCAATTTCAGTTACTTCAGAGTTCTTTCGTTGTGAGATTTCTGTTAAAAGTTCCGTTACTTCTTGCCAATCATCGCTATCAGGAGCAGCTATTTTATCTATATAAAGTCTAAGGCTTTCTAACAACTTATTATCAAACTGCGAGATGCCTTCAAATCTGACATTTAAATGATGAGCTTTGATGACTGATTCACTACCTTTGCGTCTATCTTCAGCCAAACTATTTTCAATAGTTAAGCGTTGGGATGTGAAACTATAAGGTTGGTTAAAAGGATAGTTCAATGGTAAAGATGGCTGATTATTAAAATCAGACAATGAGCTACAAATATTTTCTAAGCAAGCTTGGGTTTGATTTTGTCCACAAGCATTATCAAGTTGTTTTCTTAATTCATCTACAATGACTTGAATTTTAGAGTAAAACTCTGTTTCTGAAATAAAATTGACAGTTGCAGCTTTAACACCTACTTCTTTGTTTAAAGTATTTAGTGGTTCCTGGTTTGAATTAATAGCAATTTCATATGCAAGTTCATAAGCAGATATCCGTAGTTTATTTTTATCTGGAGATAATTTAAAAATTTTCTTTCTTTGAATTAATTGTATAATTTTGTCAAGCAACGGAATATAGTTTAATTGTGCTAAGGGATTGGAACTTTCCTCAAAAGTATGTTTTGATGTCATTATGCAAGTATATTTAAGATTAGGTGTTTTAACTCGCGCTTATCCGGTGAATTATAGTATAAATGTATTCAAATGAGCAATTGAGGGCAAAAATAGCGAGCTTGCCACCATTTGCCATGCCACTACCAAAAGTATTGCTATACAAGGCTTTCAGAAAAAAATATTAAATTCTACACTATAAGTTTTTGCGCGATCGCACCCTAATGAGGTTGGGCTAGTTGGACAATGATACCAGTGAGTGCATCAACATCAACTGGCTTTGTGATGTGCCTTTGAAATTTTGCCTGAAGTGCTTTAAGCTGGTGGAGTTCTGCGGCATAGGTTGTCTGTTGCCGTCGTGCCTTTGTAGCGCCAACGGCGGTAAACTACTCCCACATCTTTTGGTCACAGTTAAAAGATGCCAGCTTCTTGTTATTCCCTGCCAATCTGACTGCCAACCTGAGTGGTGTCAAACTGAGCGGTGTCAACTCGGAGAGTGCTATTGAGATGCTCCCCGATGCACTCCTGTAATTCACCTGTAACTCCTGAATTATTTTAGTCCAATATGATTTTGCCAAACTTCTGTTATAAACTTTTTAAATTCTTCCATAATTAGCGGTAAATCACTATCAATTTCTTGGGTTTGTTGCTCATTTGTCATTGAACGGAAGAGACGACGACCTCGACTATCAAAACCAATTTTATCCGCAACTGCCATAAAGATTGAGTAGTCTTCTGGTATTGGTAAATCTCCACCTTTGCGCTGAAGAATTAAAAAGCTGGTGATAATTCCCAATCCACATTCTACCTGAAAGTTTTCTGTAGGTAACTGAATGGAAGCAATTAGCAAAGCCATGTCTTCTAATAGCCATCGGCGAAAGTGTGCTTGGTTAGATGAAGACAGAATTCCATTAGATACCAAGATACAGACTATTTCACCAGGTTGCAATTGATTTAAACACTGTTCTACAAACAGGCACTCTTGTTCTGCTTGGGTTTTCAACTTGGATGTAATAACGTAGCTTCCATCTCCGTGTTTTATCCATTTATAAGCCATCTCAAATCGGGCTAATTCTGAATCGGAAGTGAGATTAATTTTGCAATAGGGAGGATTGGCAAGTGCTACAGTAGGCAAGGAAATTGGCAGAGGAGGATTACTAACACAATTTTGAAATAGTTGTTGCCATTCAGTAATTTTAATTTCCATCAAAATAAACTTCCTTGCAACATATTTTCTGATTTAGTATTTTCATATTTGATACCATTAATTAGCAAACTATTATTTAGCTTCGGTTTAGGTGTTGATGCGGGAGTTTCATACTTTAAATTTGGTCGGATAAAAGAAATACCCTTGCCAGTCAAGGTGTCTCCGATGACTAAATCTCCACCCAAACTAGGAATAGGCAATGCCAAGTAGGGAGCGTAAAGCATGAAGTTTAAACTTGCTATTTTTATTAGTAGTAAATCCCACTCCCAGCCTGTCAAACTGATGGCATAATTGGACATTTCCAATGCTAATCTTCCTGTACCAAGTGCTGGTTCATATATATGAAATGGTGCTATTGCAGCAGAACTTTCAACCGCTGCAATAGCCATTGTCCTGGCTGTCCAAGTAGGAGTAGGATAGAATTTAGCTCTCGATTGTCCGTAACGATTAACAGCCAACAAATGACCGAAGTAATCGAAGGGACAAGAAATCAAAAGCTTCAGTTCCAGTTCTTGAATAAGACGATTACTCGCACCGTTACATCCCTCTGGCTTATGAGGCAATTTAGCAATGCAGGGATGCCCTAGAGCATAAAGTAACCAGTCAGTGAAATAGGGAATAAATCTGGAAGGACTGCCACATCCACCTATAGAAATAGATTGCAGACAGCTTGAGAGCATCTGTAAAACTTGAGGATGTCCTAAGTCTAAAAACTCAGTTTGTGGTATTTCTTTAGGTAGTTCTCCAGTTTCCATTGTCCATCGCCATTGCTCCCATCTACCTTGATATTCATCATCTAATTTCAGTAGTTTTGATAATAGCCATCCATGTTCAAAAGTTGATTTGAGTACCATTGGTGTTATCTTTAATAAACATTTGCCAATGGCAGAGGCATTAGCCTCTTAAATCTTGACTTCTGGAATAGCTTCTAAATTGACCATTGACGATAACTCAGGAATGACTATGTTTGATTGTGATTTTTCATCTTGAGGTTTAGTCAGTAGTTTAATTAACCATTTTTCAGTCTGCATCTGCTCCTTTTTATTCCAGCGTACATTTAATCTTTGGGCTGGTTTCACAGGATGTAATGCTAAAATTACGATTTGTATTTGGTTAGGAATAACTGAGTATTGTCTAGCCGTAGTCCACAACTTTACCCGGTCTTGCCAGCTTAAGTAGGGATGGCGTATAGCCCATTCATAAAGCCTGGGAATACCTTGTTTAAATGCTATATTTGTTAATACTTGAATAAAGTGTTTGTCGTCATTAATTGCAAGAGGTGCAATAACTGGATTATCGACTAATAACTTTTTCCGAGATTTAAAAATTTCTGGTGCAAGTTCCTGTGTTTGAGAAACCCACTGAGCAATTTGAGGATAGGCATTTAATAAAGGTTCTATAGGAAGTCCTAAAAATAGTTGTTTCATCACCAAAGAGAAGTTATCTGCAACTATAGAGTCAAAGGCAGAGCGATTTGGATGATATTTTTGACTGGGGAATAGGACTTGTTGCTGTGTTTTAGTAATTTGTTGAATATCGGCAAGATTAATTACTGGCATGGTGGAGAGAATATAACATCTCTCCAATGCAGCGGTAAGCTGCAAATTAATTATAGGTACAGCCAAGATACAAGAATTAGCTGTCAATCAAGGACATACACCTATTCGTCAGGCAGTCATTGATTACAGCATATTATATTTAGAGATCGATCAGATTGTTCGGCGGTTGATTGCTATGCACTCAGCGATAATACGGCTAATATCAGGTAAATCAAGCACATCTAATAATAACTGTAAAATTACTGCACTAAATCTGAAGCAGTATTGTATTGTCACTTTGGATATTATTCAGTCTATTAGAGCTTCAATATGCGTTAACCAAAGGCTTTGGCGTACCCTTACTCTTAAGCAAGCTACGCGTAGCGTCTCTAAGAGTTGCCATCGCTCCGTTTTATTTTTATTGCTCTCATTACTTCTTTATTTGTTACAAATGTTGTTTTTCTGCGAAAGGCGGGCGATTGCTCTGCAACGTGGTTTGGGCAAAGGAGTGTAGGCGTAGCCCGTCACCATCAGGCTACGCCTACACTCCATATCTTGAGGAAGATATTGTGGATGGAATGTCAATACGATCAATCCTCTACTTCCGGCTCACCAATTGTCTTCTGTGCGCCATGACGAATATGGAGAATTCTCACCGTGGGAACAGGCTGATCTTCAAGAACCGTAAATAGAATACGATAGGTTTGCTTTCCTTGCCCGTAAAGAAGCTGACGAATTTCTTGACTAAAGAAGGCATCCTCTCGAGCGATTGGACAGCGCCGAGGCATTTCTTGCAGAGAGACGATTGCTTTAATTAGCCCTTGATACCAGAGTTGAGCGCGTTCATCTGTGGTAGACTGAGAAAAACTTAAGAATGCGGCATCCGCTTCGGCTTTCGCAATGCTAGAGAAATCAATGCGGTACGTCATGCTTCAAGAGACAATCCATATTTCTGATTTTGTTCAGCAATGAAGTCCTCTAAACTCGAAAATTGTCCTTGCTCAAAATCATCAAGCCCACGTTGGATTCCCTTTAAAGCCTCAAAAAAATCTTGATCGTCCAAACTCAGTCCTAAAGTCAGCACCGCTAGCGCCATTTGCGAAATATCTTGTCCAGTACTTTCAGCACGCTGTCGCAACAGTGCCTCAACTTTCGGTGGCAGATCAAGTGTAATGGACATTGTGAGTTTTACCTCAGTAATACTGGTTTTATTATAGCGATGCCTGCGGCGGGTGTAGCTGCGGCACCTCTTTGTCGCTGTGGCTAGAAGCACTCAAAAATGTGGTAAGGGAAAAACTACCGACTGTCAACGCCCAACCAGAAGTAGCAGAAGCAATGCTCAATCGATTTAATCGAGCGTAGGCGTAGCCCGCCGCAGGCATCGCAGACTTGGAGGCAGTGATTGAGTATCTGGAACAATAAAATCTGGAAGTTGAGCGATGTCTACGACGATGCTTGTGTCAAACATCAGGTGTAGCGATGGGCTAAGTTTTGTCGGAAGCGATCGCATCTAACAACAGTAATCCCATTTGCTTCAATAAAGCAGTGTTACCATCAGGGCAACCATGTTGAATTAGGCACTTGGCACAGCCAGTATCGCAGTTGCAATCCTGTGCGATCGCTCTCGCAGCACCAGCAAGTTTTGGCAAATGCTTAAACACAGCCTCAGCCGCACCATTACCACCATCACTGGTATCATAAAAATAGCCTGTGTAATTGTTATTTTCCCCTAACTCCTTCACTACTGTAAAATTCACCTGTTTTGGGTCAACTCTAGCCACCAGCTGTAACGCTCTCATAATTTGATGCCCAAAGCTGTGGATAGCAATCAAGGTAGTGGAATATTCCCATAGCTGTTGATAGCCTGGTGGAATCGGTTCTCCACTGCGGGTTAAATTGGTTCTAGTTTCCAAGGCATTATGCTGGAGGTATTCCCGCGCACTTGAGTTAATCGCTACTTTGACCATTGGTGCGGAAAATCGTGTACGGAAAGGCTGCTCAAACTTTTCTTCTGACAGGGTTTTCACAATTACAGCCTTACGTGTGAGTTTGCTACAAAGTGGACAACGACGTTCTTTAGGTAGCGGCTCTTTGTAGTTAAGACACCGCTTGTTCAAACAAGTCTGCTCATAGATTTGGGTCATTAAACTGTAACCACTGGTAATGTGCTTAACTTCACCAAAACTAAGTTCCAGGGTTAGATATTCCTGACAGTCATCAACTTCACTGAGTTGAGAAAACAGCAATGGTAACTTCACCGGATCTGTCAGCACTGTTAGGCTACTAGTTTCTGATTCTGTAACTGCAACTGTAAACAGTGAGCTATCTGCTGTCTGTTTTAAAATTGCTTGTTTGCTGTTCAAGTCAAGGGAGATGCACTGATAAGTCAGCATTCGTCCATTGGCATCTTGTCGTTTGTAGATGGCTTGGGGATGGACTTCTCGGTGAGCAATATCTTCTGAGATTTCCTCCAGTTCTTCCCCAGATTCTGCGTCTACTAGCTTGATGCTAGTTTGGGATAAGCCACCCCGAAAGTTAACATCTTTATGGGGATAACCCTTTGCCCACAGTCCATTACGACCTTTATTTAGATGCCCTTGGGCTAACAGGAGTTTTGCTACCTCTAGAGCGGCTGTGCCAAAGTAGTGCTTTATTTTATTAGTAGGAATACCAGTTTCTGCGGCTGCACACATCAAATGTTTAGCAGCAAAGATGGGATATTCGTCATTAAAGAACACTTCTTCTGCTTCTGGCGATACCAGCATTTCTGGATGTTCTGCTACATAGCAGTCTATGGGATTGAGAGCATTGGGAAGCAGCACTGTCAGTCCAGACTGAGAACGTCCAGCTCGACCACTGCGTTGCTGGTACGCCATTTTGGAGCCAGGCCAGCCACGCAAAATACAACATTCTAACTCTGGTAGGTCAATTCCGGCTTCTAATGCTTCTGTGGCAATAATCCACTTGATTGTGCCAGACTGGAGTTGGTCAACTACTTCTGCGCGACGCTCAGAAGTTATGCCACTGTAGAATGCGGCTACTTGGTTTGATTTGAGTAATTCTGTTAGTTCCCGCACGCTGCGACGGGAGTTACAAAAGGCGATACCTGACTTACCTTGATTGAGCAAAAATTGAATTATTCGAGCGGTATCACCAGTCAGATTGTAACTGGGCTGAGTAACAATTACTTGTCTAGATGGTGAAGCTGCTCCACTTTTGCGAATCCAAATCAGGGGTTTGGGGTTGAGTTTAGTTGGTTTCAAACCAGAGATTTTCAGAGCCAGTTGTTTAGGATTACCACAAGTGGCACTCAGGAAGATAAATTGCAGTTTCTTGGAGTCGCCACCGTAATGATCTATTGCTAGTTTAATGCGACGAATCAGCCAGGACATATTTGCGCCATAGCTACCTGAGAGGGTGTGAGCTTCGTCAATTAATATGTAGCGCAATCGCTGATAAAAGTTTGCCCAATGCGCGGATTTCCAGGCTTGCTTGAGTTGAAAATGGATTAATTCTGGTGTGACACCTAATATATGCGGTTCACTCTTGAGGATTTGTTCTCGTTTTTCTGATTTGACATCTCCAGTGATCATTGCCAGTATAGGTCTGGATTGTATGGGTATGGTAGAGAGTAGTTCAGAGATTTTGTGGAACTGGTCTAGCGCCAATGCTCGTAGTCCATAAAATGCTAATGCTCGATGTTCTTCATTGATACAACCTTCCAGAATGGCGGGGTATGTGCTGAGAGTTTTACCACTGGCTGTGGGAGAGGTGAGGATTAAACTTTTACCTTGTCTAATTGCTTGTAAGGCTTGAAGTTGGTGAGAGTAAAGTTGGGTGATTCCTAATGATTGAAGTGCTTTAATTAATTTATTTGGTAGGTCATTAGGGATATTTTTCAGATTAGGTTCTTTGGCAGAGATAGCCTGTTGCCAGAGTAAATCTTCACCTATAAATTCAGCAATATCTGTTGGTTCAGTAGGATGGTTATTTGAGTTGGAATATTCTGTAATGGGTGTACTAGGTGGTGTCCAAAAGCTTTGCAGTAAGGCACTATAATTGGGCGTGTTCATGGCGGTGTTTTTCGCTCATTGCCCTAAAAAATCCCCCAATGGGGGAGTGAGACTAAATTACGATAAGTAGTAGAGTCAACCCTGCCCAAAAATGTCTTTTATACGCTAAGACTGAAACTAAGATGGGTAAGTTCTTTAGCAAATGCTTTCTATCATCAAGTCAGTTAGCAACTATACAGTATAATAGTTTGAAAAAATCAACGTTTAGGTCAATTATTAGCGTATTAGGGAAGAAGTTGTGGAACTAAATAGTCAAAATCTACACCCTACCTCATCTGATTTACCTCAAGTACCTCCAGCGGACTGGACAACGACCCGTAGGAAAATACTCTCCTGGCTGAATCAAAATAGTAGCTCTCTAGCAAATTTGTATGAAGGTGCAGTTTGCTTAACTTTTGGAATCCCAATTCCTGGTAGATTAAGATTTATATCTCATGCTGTTCGTGAAATTCGTAATAGATTGCCTGATTCTATTCCTAAAATAAGTGAAAGACTTGAATATAAAGATGAAGTTGAAAACCTAGCAGATATTTGGGAGAGTAATGGCTTTGGTTTAGATGAAATATCTTTAGAGAGTGAAGAAATTACTATTAATTTTCAAATATTTAGTAAAATTCAGCAACTTATAAAAAAACATAAAGCAGTAAGATACAACAATAAAACAAGAACCTTTCTATTTTTTGAATTATGTATTTCTGAAAATAAACTTGACCTGAATATATTAGAACCTATAGTCAATCACTACTGGGAAATAACAGAGTGGTTTATGGAACAAACACATGAAACACATGATAGCGGCAAACCGAAATTAGATCCTGATGATCTGAAAATCCGTCATCAATTTGAGTTATTTGAGTCATTTCTCGCTACATTTGCTCAAAATTTCTACACTACTGTAGATAAACTTGATGAAATCTTACAAGAAGACAATCCTCAGCAGATAGAGAAAGTTATAGGATTCCTGATTCACCCACAGCATTTTAGTTACTTTTTCAATCGTCTACAAAATCCAGAGTGGATTAAACCGTTAAAGGATAAAGGGTTTTTCAAGAATCCTCCGCAAATTATTGAGGATGTTAGTGAAGGCACTATCAGCTTTCCTATGTGGCCTCAGTCTCGTTATCTAGCGCGAATGGCTAAATACAAGCCGAAAGAGGTTCTAGAAATTGCACGGCAGATAGAAAGCAACAATCCCCGTGTCCATGAAGATTTTGCTGATGCTGCACTTGAGATGGCATCACAAGAAGCAGTACAATTAATTCCTAAAGTTAAAACTTGGATTGAATCATTATACTCATCCTCTGTACTTCCAGAGAAAGTTGCTGCCCTCATAGTACATCTTGCTCAAGGGGATCAGATTAAAAAGGCACTAGAACTGGCTAGAACATTACTTGCTGTTATGCCAGATTCTAGTTTGAACAATGGGGACGATAATGACAACAATGTTTACCTTCCCTTGCCTAAACCAAGAATACGTTTCAGTAACTCGCATTATCGAAGAATTTTAAAAACTTCAGTGCCAGAATTAGTAAAGATAGTGGGTGAAAAAGCGTTAATTATGCTAATTTTTCTGCTTAATGATGCGATGAAGTTCTCTAGACGTAATGCAGAAACTGAGGAAAAGCAGAATAATTCGCCTATCTTGGAGGATTACTCACGTATCTGGCGATATGCAATTGAGGATCATCCTCGAAATCACCATCCTTATGATGTTACAGAAATTTTGCTAGAAGCAGTAAGGGATACAGCAAAACAGATATTAGAACAAGATCGAACGAAAATCCGAAATATTGTTCAGAAGTTGGAGGAGCGACGCTGGCGAATTTTTCATCGCATCGCACTTTATCTGATTCGTGAGTATCAAGATGCAGATCCTAATTTGCTGATTGAAAAACTGGTTGATTCTCAGCGATTCACAAATACTAGTTCTTACGAAGATTATGAATATGCACACTTACTCAAAGATAATTTTGCTCAACTTGCTGTAGAGAAACAAGCGCAAATTCTAAGTTGGATTGAAAATCCTGAACTTGACTTGAATTGGCAAGAAGATCAAGAGAGAAAAGCTGAATGGGTTAAATATTGGCAGTTGCACAAACTGACAATAATAAAAGATAGTCTTTCAACATATTGGCGTGAACGCTATAACGATTTAGTCAATAAATTTGGCAAGGAGGTTGAACTTTCAGATATTGTTTCTGGAGGTGTAGGTGAGGTTAGAGTCTTAGGTCTTGGAAGTCCCAAGACTGACTCAGAATTAGAATCTATGAGTATTGGGGAGCTAGTTGCCTTTCTTAGAATATGGGAGCCAAATTCTACAGATCCTTTTGAAGAGCCATCACGCTCAGGGCTAGGATCTGCTCTGGAAAGACTGGCAGAAAAAAGTCCTGAACGTTATGCACAGGGAGCCGCTCAATTTCAAGATATACACCCAATATATATATCGAATTTGCTTAGAGGTCTGTATCAAGCTTTAAATAATCAATCAAGACAACAG
>NZ_JAYKTT020000050.1:0-28160 GCF_038404745.2 Chlorogloeopsis sp. ULAP02
ATATAAAAACAACCGAATAATTTTGGTTGCTGTCCGGAATGTTGCATTTGGGCTTTGTAGTTTCCAATAACACGACGTGATGGTCGTTATAAACATAAATCTCCTATTTCAAAAGCGCTATTCTAAACCTCACCACACTGCTAAAACGGTGTGGTTTCATATTTTGGTGGGAGCGATCCGCTCAGTTACCTTCATCATCAAATGAAAACTTGGGGCAAGCGTGTGATTAGACTTGTTGTGATGCAATCAAAATTGGACAGTATCCAGAACAATTTTAAATATCCTTTCTCGCTTTTGAAATGGTAATCCGATTTCTAAACTCCCAGGATGTCGTCGTTTACCGTGACCTGCGTCTCCAAGCATTGAGAGAGTCACCGACGGCTTTTGGTTCCAGTTATGAGCAGGAATCCTGTTTTTCTTTGACCGACTTTGCTGCCAGACTTCGCCCTCATGATGATTCTGCCAATGGCATTTTCGGTGCTTTCGGCGACAGAGATCGACTTATTGGTATGCTCGGCTTCTCACGCGAGAGCCGTTTGAAGCGTGCTCACATTGGTTCTCTCTGGAGTATGTATGTTTTGCCTGAGTTTCGCAGGCAAGGTGTTGGAGCCGCGCTTCTTGATGAGGCATTATTCTATGCCCAACGACTTGATGGTCTGCGACAGATCGTCCTCACGGTCACTACAAACAATTTAGCAGCCTGCTCTCTTTATAGGTCACGGGGTTTTGAGCGTTTCGGCTTAGAGCGTGATGCTTTATTTATTGATGGTACATATTTTGATGAGGAGTATCTCGTATTACACTTCAACCATAATACCTAACAACCCCGTTGCACACCGACTATATACAAAGATGTGGAATACTGTAATTTAGCTCTTACAGCCTAACTGACATACAATGGTCAGTTAGATTAAATGAAGACATTCTTTTGGCATAATTAGGTAAAACTTGGGATGCTCCCAATTGAGGAACTGATGATAGGAGTAAAGACGTTTGCAGGGTAAGGAAAATTAACACTAACTTGTTCAAAATTGAACTAATCCTCCTAGTACTGCTTAAAATTTTGTAGTTATCTATAGGCATTGCTTCACAGTGCCACTTGCTTGTGCCAATTTTCCTCTGTCTTTAGTGATGTTTGTTTGACTTGAAAATAGTTATAATCAAGCTAAAAGTGCGATCGCACTTCTATCAAAATAAATTTCGCTGCACCTAAATCCAATACTGCTTGCACACGGCTGGGAACCCGGAAAAAGCGAAATTCCTGTGGATGTGTTTTCTCTAAGATCCACATCAGAAATACTGACAATGATCTGCTTTGATCGCCTTCTCTTCCAAGAACCAGAGCGAATCTACAATGCCCTCTGCCTCTGGGATAAGCTGTGATTCGGTCACGTCGAATGTGGCTGCTGCGAGTTGACATCCATAGAAATGCACATTACCCGTCCGTTTCACCAACTTGATGAAATCATGGATCGCAAGCGGATCACCGTCACGCCGCACTCTATCTTTGAACCACTCTTCTTCTGTAGCGTGCTGGTGATCGATTTTGACTGCCTTAGCGCCCTGCTCTGTCAGAACCCGCACTGCCCACAGCACAAACAAAATGTTGACTTCAACACCCTGTTTTGCTGCAACATAAGCAAATGTCAATGGCGTATAAAGCCGATCATATGCATCATCTCGAATAACAATAGCCATCTTTTTCATGGTGATTTTCCTCCGATTGGTCAACAGATATCGTAAATATTCAGGATTAACTGAGCAAAGATCGCAAAAAACTGGCAATCAGAGTTGAGTAACATTAAACAGTAGCTTGTCACCCTGAATTGCTCAGGCTTCTAGAACTTCTCCAACTTTGCCTATAGCTTTAACTCCATACTTGACTATTTCCCATTAATATGCAATGACTAAGACACTAGGATTTTTGACTAAACCTCCAGGCGATGCCTGCTGATACAGCCAGGTTACTTTCACTAGCCCCCATCACCCTATGGATGTGCTTTCGGATATACTGCGGGTCATCCGATTTTCTGGGGTTATTGACCTACGTCCAGAGTTTTCTGCCCCTTGGGTCATTGAAACCCCCTCCTGCTCAAACTTCGCGCACACGATCCAGTCTGATACAACCCATATTGTTCCTTTTCACATTGTTGCGGAGGGTAACTGCTGGGTAAAAGCTAAAACCGATATCTGTCAAGCACTTTCCCCTGGTGATATCATTATTTTTCCGCACGGAGATGCTCACATTTTGGGCGATCGCCTAGACCAAGCACCGATGCCGATTGTCGAATTGTTGCCTGCTCCACCCTGGCGAGAACCCCCAACCCTGACCTATGGCGGTGGTGGGAAGATAACTCGCTTAGTGTGCGGATTTTTACAATGCGAGCAACTGCTACTGCATCCCTTCCTAAAAAGTCTGCCAGGGTTCATGCACATTCAAGTGTTTGCAGATCTGACTACACCGCTTCTGAAAACTGGTGTTCAGTACATTATTCAAGAAGCAGACTGTGTTCAACCAGGAAGTGTGTGTTTATTGACCCGATTGGTGGAACTCATGTTTATTGAAATTCTGCGGAACTATATGCACAATTCCCCGAAAGAGCAAATGGTAGGAGTTCTTGCCTTGAATGATTCAATTATTGGTCAGGCACTGAACTGGATACATACAGATCCTGCTCATCCCTGGACGGTTTCGGAACTAGCCAGACAAGTTGGTGTTTCCCGTTCAGCCTTGGCGAGCCGCTTTACTGAACTTCTAGGGCAACCGCCGATGCAATACCTCACCCAATGGCGGCTCCAGTTAGCAGCTCACCACTTGCAAAATACAGACGAGAGCATTGCTAAAATAGCCAACCAAGTAGGTTACGAGTCAGAAGCCGCTTTCAATCGTGCGTTTAAGCGGTATACAGGAAAGCCTCCTGGGGCATGGCGTCATCACTGGGGATAGTGTCAGCAATTTCATCCTACTAAAGGTAACAATGACGAGCTTGTCACCAGCTACCACGTAACGGCTGAAAGTATTACTAGGAAAGGTTTATAAAAATAAAATTCCTTTTTAATCCAAAATTCTTAAGAATGCTAAGGCGGCTCAGTGAGAAGTATCGCACTTCTATCAAAATACTTTGGCTGTAACCAAATATAATGCTGCTTGCATACGGCTGGGAAATTAGGAGGAGCGATCGCCTATAAAATCCTTAGAGGAAAGGGTGCGATCACACTAAGGCAAAGAAATTTGTAATTTGCTTAACCCAAAACGGCTACTGCGCTAAACTGGCATGAACAACCGTATATGGCGCTAATGTGACTCTCCTCCAACCGATAGAACCATTTGATGAGTGGTTTAGCATCGACAGCATTATGTATGTAGTTGAGTGCTTGGAGACTTGCGAGAATGCTGAGATGGTGCAGGATTTACGTCAGACATTCCCAGGAGAAGTCTTGAGGGAAGCAAGTCGGCGAGTCAACCAGTTGCAGCGGCATAGATTGAAAAAATGGTTGCAAGAACTGAATCATCCTACACTTGCTTTCGCTCCCAGTCAGATAATCCAGATTGCGGATCAGCGCCATCCGTGCAAAGGAATGAAACTAAAAATTGTTGCTACTAAAGCGCAATATCTTTTGTGTCAACCCATCAACGGTAAGTATAAGGGTGAAACTTGGTACTTGACACTAGATGAAGTTAATAACGACGTAAACTCCAGCTATCTTCAAGAAAGTTGAATTACTCCCAATTGTGTTACTGCTCTGCAAGAAACTTGTAAATTTCACGCTTTACTTGAACAAGCAGATCGCGTACTCGATTGACTTGCTCCAAATTACCACTGCGTGCAATTTGTGTGACAGCATCATTCAACTGGGTTAAAGTACGCCGCAACTCAATTAATTCAGAAGGCTTGCTTTCCATAAAACTGTTATAAGTGTTTTTTGAATCAGCCTGCTGGTTGCGATCGCTCAAGAATTGTCTACCGCTCTCTGTAATCGTGTAAACACGCTTTCCATCGACTTGCTCACTGGTCAAATAACCACCTTCTTCCAGCATCTGAAGCGTTGGATAGACAGAACCTGGACTAAGGCGGTGAAAGCCTCCTCGACGGGTTTCTAGTTCTTTAATCAGTTCATAACCGTGCTGGGGACGCTCAGATAGAAGCCCAAGCAGCATGAATTTGATGTCCCCACGACGGGTGCGAGGCTCATCTCCCCAACCATCTCTAGGCGAACCTCTACGTCCATGTCGCCCACTCATGAAAAATTGATTGCCTTCTCCAGCCCATGCTGGTACAAGATGACGTGGATGAAATTTTCTGAACATATGTGATTCCTTGTGTTTTTGATGCATTACGATATATCGTTAACTAAATAAAATATAACGCGATATATCGAATTTGACAATCACAAATTCTACATACTTGCTTAACTGTTGATTGCCCATAAACAATCGGCTTATGTCTGGCAGTCAGACAAGCAATTTCAAATTACTGTCCTACAGAGAAACTTTCTAAGATTACTGAGGCTTAAACAAATCATTCCGATCCAATCAATACGATCATTTGGGATTTGGGAAGGCATCACCTCTACAAAGTTTGCGGCATCGTCAATGCTTCCCTTGCCGTTGTATCTAGCTTGCATCGGGTAAGGAAATATCGGTCTTGTTCTGACAATTTTTGCATTATTTCCGGTTGCTCCCTCGGTTGGATTGCTAAAACCACCGCTTGCTGAGTCATCAGCCGTTTGGGAAACAATGATTTTAGTTGGAGGAGTGCCTTGTTCAACCCATGCAACGATTGGTGTGAGCCAATCCACGCGGCTGGGACTGGTTCCGCCTTGACAGTGATACACTCCAGGCAGCATAAACAATCTGGTAAACGATTGCACCTTGGCAAGATCACCCATAGTATCTTGAACTGCCTGATAGTAAGCTAGTGTGCCTTGAGGGGGAATTGCTGGATCAGCCCACCCATGATAGAGGATGAGTTTTCCACCGCGATCGCGGCCTTTCCCGTAGCTTTTTCGGCTCCCCTTTGGCGAGCGATGGCGCTAACTAGAGCATCCATCTGAACCAGTTGTAACCGGCTCTGCTGAATATTGCTTTGCAGTTGGCTTTTTTTGGTTTATAACTTTAGGTGATCAATAGTGGCAATGACATCCCCTTTTTTGACAACTTGATTCTCTACAACAAAGACATCCATTATTTGGCCTTCTATCGCAGCTTGAACCAGTCGCAATTCACCAGCAGGGCGAACAGTAGCCTGTCCTTTGACTGTCACCTTATATTTAGTCACAGAGGCAATCGGAATGGCTAATCCTACAGCACAGACAATAACTAATGCGCTTATAGTAGTCCAATGACCAATCGGTGGGAGAAACTCGTTGTCTTGTATTGACGGCAGGTAGTCTGAGTTGGAAGGGTTAAGCATAATAGTTTTATTTGCTGATTGCAGAAGATTTACCGTTAAGGTGACAGTTGCTCGATTGCAACATCAAGCTGTCGTCTAGAAATTTCAAATGATCGCCAGTTACTTGCCGTAGAGTTTCAGGAGTACCTTGAATTTTTAAGTGTCCTTCCTCCAGCAGTACAATCCAATCCGCTCGCTCGATGACTTTGGGGCGATGGCTAATTAAAATTGTGGTTTTACTTCGTCGGTGAGAAAGCAGTTTATCTAGTACTTGGGCTTCACTGACTGGATCGAGAGCGCCAGTCGATTCATCTAAAATTAGTACGGGTGGATCGGTAATAATGGCTCTAGCGATCGCTAATCTCTGCTTTTAACCACCAGAGAGATTCGCGCCAAATTCACCTAAAACAGTTTGATACTTGTCGGGTAATTTACTGATAGATTCATCTGCTCCAGCAATCTCGCAAGCTTTGATAATTTGTTCAAACTGAATCTGGGGATAGCTAAAGCGGAAGTTTTCAATAATTGAGCGACTCCAGAAATGAGGTTCTTGAGGAACTAACACTACCTGTTGTCGCAAGCATTCTAAGGAGAGATCTTGCTGATTGTAGATCCCATAGCGGATATTACCAGACTGGAGAGAATATAAGCCAGCTATTATTTTGGCTAGGGTGCTTTTACCACAGCCGGATTTACCAATTAGGGCAATGGTTTGACCGCCTGGGATAGTGAGAGAAAAATCTTGCAGTAGGTCAACTCTACCTGCATGGTGGAAATTGAGGTTAGTACAAGTAATATCTGCATTGCCAAGAATTTCTGTCCAAGGCTTTTTGAAATCTTTTTCGTCTTCTGGAGTAGCATCAATCACTTCTGTCAGACGTTGGATGACAAACTGGACAGTGATAAACTCATCAACTAAGCCGATGACTGAACTCAAAAAGCCGAGAAAGTTGCCACTCATACCGCTAAAGGCAAGCAACTGACCGATGCTTAGGGTGCGATTAATTACTAAGTAACTGCCTAACCAAAGTAAAGTAATATTAGTGCAGCTGGAAAAAATACTAGTGATTGTGCCACTGTAAAGGCCTAGTTTCATCGTACTCCAGCCCAAGTTAGCCAGGTGACCGTAATTTGTTTGATACTCTTGCCAAGCTTGGAGTGTGGCTTGGGTAGTTTTTAGCACCTGTACACCGCGAAAAGTTTCGACGAGAAAGCCTTGGTTTTCTGTACCTAAAACAATTTGACTGCGGGTTTTGGCGCGCAAAGCCGGGAGAAACAGCAGGTTGACTCCTGTGACGATCGCAAAGGCAGCTAGAGACGCTAAAGTTAGTCCCCAACTATAGAAGAACATAAATCCTAAGGAAACCAAGGCGATAAAGAATTGGCTGGGTAAACCGAGGACAACTTCGGAAACTAGCTCATTGATGCGATCTACATCGGCAATACGGCTGACTACTTCCCCACTGCGTCGCCCTTCAAAATATGAGAGAGGCAAGCGCAACAGTTGTCGTCCGTATTCTAGAATTAGTCCTAATTGCAGCCGTTGACCAAAGTGACCAATTAAGTGAGACTGGACTAAAGCGATCGCACTGCTAAATAAATTCATAGCGATTGCACCAATTGCAACTACAGTTAATAGTTGGGTATCTCCCCGCACTAGCACGTCATCAGTGAGAAGTTGCATCATCAAGGGAGAGACAAGAGAAAGCAGTGCGATGGCAATATTGATTGCAATGGCTTGTATAGAATGAGCCATGCCAATCCCAAGAAGCCTTAGAGTTTGCAACGAGTGCATTCCACAAGTCAAACAGGCTCTTGTGCATAGTCACTTTGCAACCCAATTAGAGCTAGCAGCAAAAGTAGAAATTGCTTCATCCACTCTCCAAAGATTCTTGCATGGTAAACCTGTTGATAAGGAGATTTTTCTGAAAATCTGTGAAGCTTTAGGTCTATCATGGGAGAAATTTGCTGACTTGGATGACACTCCTATTGACCCCGAACCACCCGTACAAAAGTTTAGTGTCAGTATTAGGGATCTCAGTAATCAAGCTCCACCATCTTGTGCTCAACAATTACATGAAGCTTTGGAGACAGATGGACAAGTAGTACTAATAGCCGAGAACTGGTTACAATGTAGCGACGAAGAACTAGAGCAATACGATTCTTTCCTGCTGCTAGTTTCCAAAGACTCATTAGCAGACATCATTATGAAAGAAGTAAAACGGATTCAGCAGTTGTGTAATGCTCAACCTAACAAAATTCTTTTACTTATTCACATTAAAGAATCAATAGCCTTACCGCTTAACCATCCTCTACATAAAGAGCTTCAAGGCATTGAACATTTAGAGTGGGAATCATCAACTGATTCTCAAAACCTGGTAGGAAAAATTATAGAATTGCTGGAGAGTAAATCAATATTTACAGATGATTTAGAAGATTTAGTAAATAATGTATCTAGGCTAGAACTTACAAGTAATTGGTTGCTAACTTATGTTGGTGAAAATCCATTGTATAAGTTAAATGATTTTATTATTGACTTGAAAAACAAAGAAAATCGTCGAATTCAATCTGGATATTCTTACTGTGGTGTAGGCCCCACTCGAATGTGGAATAATGCCTGCTATGACCCTGCTTACCATATGCTAAATAATATTCAAAGATTTCCTCAATATGCTAGAAAGCTTACTCATTTAGTCGATAAGAATTGCTATAACTTCGTTAGTCTTGGTGTGGGTGAGGGAACTAAGGATAAAGGTATTATCTCAGATTTCTTCAACAAAGATGGCAACACTCAGCCCCGTGACAATTTTTTATATGTTCCAGTTGATATGAGTCGCGAAATGTTAAGAGTAGCGATTGGAGCAGTTCAAGAGTTACCCCACTTAACACAAGCCCAGTTACAAGAACACTGGCAAAAGCTGACACCTATTAATGGTAAAAAGGCACCTGCTTGGGTAGAAGCTGTCCAAAAGCTGCAACAAAAACAATTACAGCAAGCTTAACTTTAAAGAGGGTTATAACTATAGTTATAGCCCTATATTTCTTTATTTAATTAAATAATCAAATCAATAAACATTTACTACCACAGCAGCATACGCAGTTAAGTTGATAGTTAAAAATTAATATCAAAATGAATTAGGAAAATCTCTAATTAATGAATTATAACCACAGAGATTTTGTGAAAAAATCTAGAGGGGGAATCGTTGTTGATGAAGAAAAACTAAACATTTATTGGAAAGACCCCTCTCCAATAAAACCTTGGCAGCCCAAAATCAAACTCAAGCCGTATCAAGAACTTTCACAATTATTTCTCGATATCGAAACAGCGGGAATCAACCCATTTGAAAGCCGTATTTATGCTATTGGTTGTATGGATTCAAAGGGATATTCTACTATTTTTATGGATATCTCAGAAGCTAAAATACTGACCAAATTTATCAACCATCTCAGTAAAAGAAATCCAGATGTCATTTTCACATATAACGGGATGGCATTTGATATTCCATTTATTATTACTCGATGCAACTTGCACGGTATAAAACACCCATTTCAAGTTGCATCCAAATCTCGGACTATTCGTACCGGGGCGAGCCACTAAAAATTCAGGAGGTGTTCATCCGAAATAGCCAACACGTAGACATTTATATCTGCGTTCTCAGGTGGGATTTCATAGCCAAAAAGCTAACTAACGGAAGGTCACTCAAAAAAGCTGTATTGGACATGGGACTACGCCACAACACCAGGCTGATTCTTCCCTATGAGGAAATCCTTGCTTGTTGGAAAGATGGCCCCAACAGTAAGGGGTGGAAACGCCTGAAAGAGTATCTTGTGTATGATCTCGAAGACACCCGGTTAATTGCTAACAGACTTGTACCCTCATACTATTACGAAGCACTAATCGTACCGGAAATGAATCTCCAGCAGCTAACACTTGCTGGTAATGGTACTAAATGGGAGCGAATATTTGAGCATCATTATCCAGGCTATAAACCAAAACCCGATCGCAAGTACAAATTCCAAGGAGGAATGGCTTACTCTATTCCTGGACTGTATAGAAGGGTTGGATATGCAGATATTAGTTCAATGCACCCTTGGGCAATGCTAGACAAGGGTATTTGCTCAATTAAAGATACAGAACGTATTGGGCTAAGTATTCTGCAATATTTGGTGAATGAAAAATCTAGGCTGGAACAACTTGCATCTGCTGGAGATGTTGCTGCTAAGGAAAAAAGAGAATCCATCAAGGTTTTAGCTAACTCCGAGTTTGGATTCTTTGGCACCTCTGAACTCGCCTTCAATGATATGGAGGCTGCTGCATTAGTTACAGCCTACAGTCGAAAAGTACTCAAGCTAATGATTGAAATTATCACTCGGCACGGCGGTACTCCTGTGGAAGTTGACACCGATGGAGTGTTCTTCACACATCCCAATCCAGAGGAGGTACGTAGTTTACTTCAATCTCAATTGCTTAAAGGGATAACTGTCAAGCTAGAGTTTATCGCTGACACTATGTTTATCCCCGAACGGGGAACCAAAAATTACCTTTTATGGCTTCCAGACGGGAAAATCATCACTAAAGGCAACTGGCGCAACCGGGATCGCTCTCAACTGGAGAAAGAGTTTTCTATTGAGTATTTAACCCTGCTAATTCAAAATGTATCAGCAGCAGAAGATTATTATGTACACATCAAATCCCAGATTTTATCAAGGGAATATCCAAAAGAAAAACTTGCAATCACACGCAAAATTAAAGAGGGCGAAAAAGAAATCCTCAAACTAGGAAAACCTGGAGATGTAGTCACTTACTATTACGGAATTAGTGGCATAACCAATATCAGCAGTAATGAGAATTACTCACGTCAATACTATCTTCACCTTATTGAAAAAAGGCGAGAAGAAATTCTCAAAATAGCTGCTCCTGCAACACTGGAAAGTAACAAACGTCAGTTATCTCTTTTGTGAACTACCTACAGTGACGCGAAGCTACCACAGTAGGCTTCCTGCCCAACAGAAAGCGCAGTAGTAGATTTCTTGCGTCCTCTATTACTGTGACTTACATCTGGGCGGCAGGCTTTATCCCCCGTTCCAGGGGTCAAAATCCGTAGTCCCTCATCTCTGAGGTTAATAGCTGCGTTCACATCCCTATCATGCTTTGTGCGGCAGTTTTCGCAAGTCCAGAATCTTATGTCTAGCGGTAAACTATCAACTTGATTAAGGCAAACATGGCAGGTTTTTGAACTAGGGAAAAATCTATCAACTTCCTGATATATTTTCCCTGACATTTCTGCTTTGTATTTCAGCATTGTGCAAAACATTCCCCACCCTACTTGATGGATGGATTTAGCCAAACAATGATTTTGCATCATGCCTTTAACATTGAGATTTTCAACCACAATAACTTGGTTTTCGTTGACTATCCTACGAGATAGCTTGTGTAGAAAATCTTCACGGTAGTTAGTTATTTTTCTATGAACTATAGCAACTCTTTTTCTAGATTTAATTCGATTCTGAGAACCTTTCTGCTTTCTAGATAGCTTTTGCTGCTTAAGTTTCAAATTCTTCTCATGTTTGTTCAGTACCCTAGGATTGTCAAACTTAGAACCATCGCTAGTAACAGCAAAGTGAGTTAATCCCAAATCAATACCTATTGCCTTGCCATCTGTGTTTGATTCTGGCTTGTCTTTACCATCGTCAAATAGAATAGCCGCAAAGTATTGGTTAGAACAGTTCTTGGATATAGTTACAGTTTTGATTTTCCCCTCAATCTGTCTATGGATAATTGCTGTTACATCTCCTATTTTTGGGAGGGTTACATAATTATCAGCAACTTTGACATTTTGAGAATATTGTATTGACTGCTTACCATGTTTAGATTTGAATCTAGGGTATTTAGCTCGTTTCTCAAAAAAGTTATTAAAAGCTACTCCCAAATTCAAACAAACCTGTTGCAAGCATTGTGAGTAAGTTAGTGTTAACCACTCATGCTCTTTCTTCAACTGAGGAATTATCTTTTTTACTGCGTATCCAGACAACCCCTTGCCTGTCTCTTTGTATGTTTGGTTCATCAAATTCAGACAGTAATTCCAAAGCCAACGACAACTACCAAAAGCTTGTGCTAGTGACTGCTGTTGTTGGGCATCTGGATATAATCTGACTTTGACAACCTTGAGCATCTTAGAGTGAAATCTATTTGCTATAAAACATCATAACACAATATTTTGCTCGTTTCCGACCTATCTTCCTCCCTCGCTTTCAGCATTGGTCGGAAGATTGTCGTCAACTCACGCGCAATTCATGAGGACACTTGCGTGGGCGGGTTTCCCGACTTGAGCAAAGTATCTGTCTCATCACTTCCGCTATCGCGGTAAGTGAGAGGCTTCTTGCTGTTCAAGCTAAATGAACAAAGTTGAGATTTTAGGTAAATCTCAAAACTAATAAATATGAAGGTTTTTCAAATTCATAAATTCTGATTTATCTGTAACTAATGAAAAATAAATCCTCTTCTCGCAAGCCCAGGCTTAATAAAAAGCAAAGGGCTTGGGTAAACTCATTCCTGTCCTCTCATCCTAATGCCAGAGTTAGAACTATCTACGAATTAGATGGCGATCGCGTAGTTCAAATTGAGTGGTGGGAAAACACAAACCCAGTAATATTAGACCCAAAAACTTACATCCAAGGAATTATCAGCTACAACATGTGGATCAAACTAAGAAAGTCTGGCGACCCCAGGAAAACAGCTGAGTTTTCTTATCGCATTACCCCACCAGAAAAACGAAGTGCATCATGGCACTTAACAGGTCAACTCTCTCTAGAACTCCCCCAATGTTACGAAGTTCCAGAACCAAACAACCCTGTTACCATTAAACCAAAAAGGAGAAATACTAAAACCAAAAAAGTTAAAAAATTTATTCAATATACTCTTCCTTTATCAGAGATTAGTGTTCTCGGTTGCCAAATTATTTGACTACTTGACAAAATAATGTCCTTTAAAATACTAACCTTAAAACCCTTACCAAGTAAGGGTTTTATTATTTTAGGCTCAAAATAGCCTAGTAGAGATTGGTTGCCAAAATATCTGTCCTTGTTTGAAAAGTAACTTTGGCGAACATTTTTACCAAAATTGACAAAATAATTGTCCTTAAATAGTACAATACAACTACGTTTTTATGAAACATTTGTGTAAATATGCTGAATGATCCTCACAAGGGCGATCAAAAGCCATAAACTAATGAGATAGTGACTGAACTATCAGCAGATGATGATCCTTGTTCTTGGTGCCGAGGGAGTAACGCTTGATCTCGTTAGGCACGAAGAAATGGTACGCGTCATAGAGGGTCAGTGACCAGAACTCCTCCACTGGCGGCAATTGACCCTTAGCAAAGGTGACAGTGTAGCGATCGCGTAAATTAAGGCACGCACCAGACTCGTCGAGGTCTTGATACAAATACTTGGTCTCAGCAGGCGCATTCACGAGGATGTTGGATCTGGCAACCGCCGTGCGGGCGAAATAGTCGGTGCCGAAGGCTGCGCCGTTGGCGATCGCACGGGCTTCATCAGGAGCGATGCTGAGTGTTTGAGTTGTCATCTTTTTTAAATCCTGCTTTAATTCATTTCTTGGCTCTTGATTAACTCCTTTCAGTTCTGCCGCTGATTCCGATGCTCAACTCACGGGCTGTGCTTCGGGGAATTTGTATGTGCCGTCGAGAATTTCCTGGCGCGGACGATAGAGGCGCACCCAATAGTTCCACCCTTCGGTGATGGGAATGCAGTTCGGAGCCGTGTCGTCGCATCCGCCAAACTGAACAGTCACCGAGCCATCCACGTCCTTCTTTGCCGTGACGTTGTTGATTGAGTAGGAGTCCTGCTCGTTCTTGTGGAAATAGCCGTCGGCACCGTAAACGCTGATCGACCAAAAGCCTTCAACCGGCACGTCATCTTTGACCGTCAGTTGATGCACAGTCTTGCCATCATTCTTGGGCGGGACGACCGTTAGGTAGGTCGCATTCTCTTCCGAATTTCCGCCCCTGCCGGTGGCGGTTCCGATTAAGTGCCGTTCTGGATCGACTTTTCCTCTCGCGCCAAACATTCCCCTGGTATCCGGAATACTCGCGGCACGCTTGATCAACTCGTCACGCACCTGTTTCTGGCTGACCGGGTCCCAGTTTGGGGCTTCAAAACTGCCGGTACTTTGCTGTTCGATTTTTATCGCATCCTGCAACGCATGCGCTTTCTCAATGTCCGCCGAGCCGTTCGGGTCAACGAACGTGCGTATACCAAGGAGGATGTAACGAGTCTCGATGTCTCCCTTGGAAAAGGTGAACGTCCCCGGTGCATAAACAGTGGTAACAATGTAATGATCTTCATCGAGCACCTGCAAGGACATAAACCGCTTGCCGGAATTGGGCAGTGTGACCGTTACAGATCCGGCTTCCAGATCGAAAACCCCTGCCGAATACAGCGTGTCGCGATTCGCACGGATAACTGATTGCTTTTCGATCGGCATCACTTCACGAATGTGATGCAATTTGCCTATGCCGGTTTCCTTGACTCGACTGCCAAAATACATATCGGTTTCGGCACGTACAAAGTTTTCTTCGGTAACTTGTATCGGTTCCGAAGCCATTGTTTCTTTAGTTATCGTAGCCATTTTTTCTCCTTTCTTTTTAGTTAACCTTCTCAATGTCGGGCAGCACCCATGTTTTATCGAACAATGGTTTTTCTGGACCGTAAAACCGCATCATGATCTCAAAGTCACGACCGCCGGTCGGCACCCAGTTGCATTCCTTGCCGACGGGTGCTTTCGGGCCGAAGAAGAGATCGACCGTGCCGTCAGCATTCACCTGGAGATCCTGCGTCGTCGAGGCCCGGCTTGACCATTTCTGATCCCGGATCAGGGCGTGGGTGACGCGATCATAAACTGTTGCTGACCAGTAGAACTGCACCGGCACATTCGCCGGCACCGTCAGTCGGTAGGTATCTCCACCGTCGAACGGTTGGCCGGTTTTGTCGCGGATTGTGACCAGGTAGAACTGGCCCGATCCCAGTTTCTTCACGCTTGAGAATGCGAACGAGAACAACGCGCCGCGGTCGTCAATCGGATAAACGCCAGGTTTTGCGAAAGAATTCGCCAAGCCCTCTATAACGTCCGGGGCAACCGGGAGTGCCCACTGGTACCCCTGGTAGTAGGGCGTGAAGAGAGCCTCATATTGCACATCGAGCCAGTCGCGGGCTTCGATAGCCGCCTGTTCGAGAATTTTCCGCGTTTCGTCGCTAGGCTTGAACGGCTTACCCTGTTCAATGCCGACGGATTTGAGCTGGTCAATCATCGCTTTGTCCCGCTCCAGCCATGATTCCCTCTGGACAAAGCGATCAAGAGACTCGAAGAAGCGAATGTCGTAGGGGATCGTGCTATCGAACTCAATGCCAAGAGCATCGACGAAACTCGTTTGCGGCGGGTTGGCCGCGCTGGAAAGCGGATAGAGCTTGATCTGCTTGCCGTAGTCGACGGCTTTCGCAATGTCAGCGGCACTGCCGCTGCCAGCATTTGAGCGAAACAGCCCACTGACCAGGTATGTGGCCGACGGGAGTACAATGTAGCCGTCAGGCACCTTCTCGCTATAACCTGGGGGAAGAATGAGGTACTTGCCGCCCTTCCCTTTGTCCGCGCCCGCCGGGCCGACATCCTCCAGCGCCACCTGCCACGCATCCGTGATCGTGCCGGTGATCCTCCCACCTTCGGCAGGCGGGATTTCTACCACCATCGAGCCGACGTCCTTCATATTGATGAAGGGCATCAGGTAGATCGTGTTAGGGTTTGGAGTCAGCGTCTGGTTCTTCCAGTCGAGGAAATTCGACCAATAGACAATCTGGTTCTCCTTGCCGCCGACCTTGAGCATCGCCTGGAACATCAGGTCAAGGTTGACTATCGGCATGCCCCAGATGACAGCTTCGACGGCACGCCTATGCACCTTGCGATTGACCAGATCGTCTGCGCTAAATGATTCTGTCCTTTCAGGTTGTGCTTGCATTGTGACTCCTTCGTGAAATGGATTAGCAGCATGAATGGGAGGGGAGGAGGTTCGCCCACTGAGTCAGATGAGAGCGATCGCAAAGGTGGCTGTCATCAACACATAGATTCGTTTGTTCACATTCGGTTTCCTCCTTCTCAGCAAGCCTCTTCCTCTGTCGCCAGTAGCCGATCCGGCACAGCCTCAACTGACGGGTCCTGCTCGCTGGCGCTTAACCCACGCAAGATAGAACGCGGACACAATTCCGCTCAGGATCAGGTACCAAAGGACTGCTGCCCCCGCGAGCGTCTGCTCAGGAAAATTTGCGTGGGCGATGGCAATTGCCACCGCCGGATGACGTGATGCGGTTGCAAGTGCCAGTACGGAGCGGTTGTCGAGTTCTGGTCCACCCAGCAGGTGACCGATGATGAACCCAATCAGCGCAAAACCTGCAAGACTGAAAATTGTGCCATCCCCAACTAAAGAAAACACCGTCCGTGCCGAACCAATCAGAATCGGTAGAGCACTCAAGACCAGAAGCACGGAACCAAGTACGCTGATCGGTTTTGCCGCTCGATCCGCAAGGGTGGGTGCGATTTTTCCGATGGCAATCCCAACCAGTAGCGGCACCAAAATTGTGGTCAGAACTACTACCGAAACTGATCGAGGCTGCATGGCGAGCGAGATGCCGGTGATTCTTTCAAAGATCTCCATCGCGATCGGGATGACGAAGATCGAGAGAGCTGAGAGCGCGACCAGTAGCCCAATGGTATAGCCTTCCTTACCACCGGCTTTGAGCGCTTTGTTTGGCAGGATCGGCGGGATCGGCGACACCGAGATGGCGACAAGCGCGATCTTCACGGCTGGGTGGAGATCAAACGCCGTGTCAATCGCCAACGCAATTAAGGGCATCAGCACATTCATCGACAGCAAAGCCCGAAAGAGGTGACTGGGGCGGCGAAACAGGAATGTCGCGTCTGCGAATGTAGCTTTAAGACCAATGGCGAACACGCTGAGGATGATGCTTGCTTTTAACACCAGCAGAATGATGGCTACCATGTTCATTGCTTAAGTCCTCCTGTGATGGCGAAGGTAACTACCGATCATCAGGTTGCCTGCCAAAGTTGTCGATGTTGTCTTCCTTCAAAACACTTGCTTCCAATCGTTTTTCACACTCACGATCACCCAGCCGCGCTGCCTAGCCTCATCGAGCGATTTCTCTGCTCCTGCGGTATAGGCAATCTCGCGTTCGTCATCATCGTGCTTGATCAACATGCTGAACGATGGGCGCGACGACGATGAAACGTATTCGAGCATTTGAATGTCACCGTTCGATTTGCCCCCTGCGAAGATGGGTCGCCGCCCAATCCGGCTCCAGATTCGCACTGGCTTCGCGGGCCCGTCGTCGAACACGTCCGGCTGTGCCAAGTAAACAATCGAGCCGCCCCCTTCGTCAGACTGATATCGCAGCGCGTTGGAACTTCCCACGACACGCTCAAATGGAATGCCGTACAGACCCTCTGTAATTGGACGCATGAAGTCGCGATCGCCGCCTGACGCGATGTAAGTCGTGAAACCATTCGCTTCCAGGTAGCGCAGCAACTCCAGCATCGGTGTATATGCCGTCGAAAGGTAGGGGCGTTTGAGCTTGGGATTTTGGGCGCTGTGCAAAAACTCCGATGCCGAAGCCTGATAATCTTCAACGTCCATGCCTTCAAATGACTTAAGAACGCCGCCGATCACCACCTTCACATCACTGTCGTCGCCGTGGTAATGCTTGGTGATAGCGTTGCTCAACCAGCCGAAGTCCTTTTCGTAAGCGGACTTCCACGGCTGGCGATCGCGCAATGATGCGTCCTTTTCAGCCATGCCAGCCAGCCGTTGCAGGATGAAGTCTAGTTCGATGGGTATGGGCTTTTCGCACCACAGCGTACCATCGTTGTCAAAAGTGGCAATACGCTCTGGCAGCGGGACATAATCTGGACTACCTTCCGTTGTGACCCGACGCACGAAGTCAAAAATGGCGGTTTTAGTTGCCCCCTCGTTCCAGGAAGGCAAAGGGGCGATCACGGGTGAATCAGGGTTTGAACTCATGCCTGAGATTTCCATTTATTCAAAGCATTCAATTTATGCAGCTAGCTCGAATTACCGTCCTCGCACAATCAGGCGAAAGCCCAGATGACAGGTGCTGGTATCGATGGGTTGTGCCATCCGCGCCGCTGGACGGTAGCGCTGACAATAGCTAGGCGCACACAAAAACGAACCACCCTTGATCGCCTTACGAGGAATTTTGATGTTTGGCATCTGTGGGTCATAGCTGTTCTCTCGCTCTCCCCCACGCGCATTGGAACTCGTGCAGCAAGGACTTTTTTTAATCTGCTGGTGCTCCTGATACCAGTCCGTTGTCCACTCCCAAACATTGCCAATCATGTCGTAGAGTCCGTAGCCGTTCGGGGGAAAGGCTCCAATCGGAGAGGTGCGATCGTAGCCATCAGTACACAGGTTCTCAAACGGAAATTCACCCTGCCAGGTGTTTGCCATCTGTTTACCTTTGGGGTTGAGTTCCTCGCCCCAGGCGAAAGCAGATCCCTCCAGTCCTCCCCGTGCCGCAAACTCCCACTCTGCCTCCGTGGGCAGTACTTTACCAACCCACTTGGCGTAAGCTTCCACATCTTCGTAGGCAAGATGCACCACCGGATGGGTTTCGCGCCCTTTGATTGAGCTACCCGCCCCCTCTGGATGTCGCCAGTTTGCACCGGGTACGTAAGTCCACCAGTTATAGTGATTGTCTTTGCTGACGGGGCGGTTGGGTTTGAAAAAGACGGTGGAGGAGGGTTGCAGCAGTTCGGGCTTTGCACCGGGGTAATCATCGGGATTGGCAGGACGTTCCGCAAAGGTGACGTAACCTGTGGCTTTGACAAACTTTTGAAACTGAGCATTCGTCACCAGATACTTATCCATCCAGAAGCCATCGACCGCAACCTTGTGAGCCGGGGCTTCCTCTGGGTAGTGATGATTAGAACCCATCAAAAAAGTACCTCCCGCAATCCATACCATGTCTTTGCTGGGCGGACGGCTAGAGGGAAAAGGTTTGGGAGCAGTTGTAGAAGTCTTCATACGAGGTTCCTAAATAAAGCAATTTCCAGCGTTGCCGCAGCAGTCGGTTGATGGAACCCCACAGCAACAGATACGGCACAATTGCCAGAACAATCGCGACAATCAGGGCTTCAACTGGGTAGAACCGACGAAACACAATTCTCAATGAAAGCCCGCAGGATTTGATCGAGGTTGTATGCCTGGGGCTTCTAGCGTTATTTATTAAGCGCGTTCCCAACTGGCAGTCACTCAGTTTCCGCTACCGATGGCGGCATCATTCATCTTCTCTAGGGCCTGATCGATTGTGAAGCTAGCTGCTTTCTGACGCGGCGGGAACTGCTTGAATGTCTCCAAGAACTGGGCCACGATTGCTTGAGATGCAAACACAATGACGCCATGATCGATGAGCCAATCGTAGTAAGTATTGGAAGTGATATCTGCTCGCTCAAACGGGTCGGTACGCAAGTTGAAGATCTTGGGAAGCCGCAGCGCCACGAATGGCTCTGCCCAGACGCCCAGTGTTCCCTCCAGGCGCTGTTCCATGAAGACTACCTTCCAGTTATCAAAGCGCAGGGCGACCAGATCGCCGTCGTCATTGAAGTAGATGAAGCCCTGGCGCGGGCTTTTTGCCTCCTCTCCGGTCAGATATGGCAGCAGGTTATAACCATCCAGATGCACCTTGAAAGTTTTGCCCGCTGCCTGATGCCCCCCTTTCTTGAGCTTCTCAACGATGTCCGGCTCACCCGCCGCAGCCAGTAACGTCGGCAGCCAGTCGTTGTGTTGGACGATCTCGTTGGAAACCACGTCTGCCGGGATCTTGCCAGGCCAGCGCAGCAATAACGGGACGCGGAACGCACCTTCCCAGTTGGTGTTTTTTTCGCTACGGAAGGGGGTGGTGGCACCATCGGGCCAGGAGTTGGCGTGGGGTCCGTTGTCCGTGCTATACATGACGATCGTGTCTTCGGCAATGCCTAGTTCATCAATCAGATCCAGCAGTTCACCCACATTCTTGTCGTGGTCAATCATCGTGTCGTGGTAAGGCGACTGCCACTCACCTGCTTGACCGAGGCTCTCTGGCTTGGTGTGGGTGCGGAAGTGCATGTGGGTGGTATTAAACCAGCAGAAGAAGGGCGTGCCCGCCTCATGCTGGCGCTTGATCCAGTCCTTGGCAGCGGCAACGAACTCATCGTCGCAGGTTTCCATGCGCTTTTTGGTAAGTGGCCCCGTGTCCTTAATCTTCTGCTTACCCACCCTGCCCCAGCGCGGCTCTTCGGTCGGGTCGTCCGTGTCAGTCGCCCAGCAGTGCAGAACCCCACGGGGACCGAACCGTTCGCGGAAGTGGGGGAAGCGTTTTGGGTTTGGATAGTCGGGCTGTTCCGGATCTTCTTCAGCGTTGAGGTGGTAGAGATTACCGAAGAACTCATCAAAGCCATGTACCGTCGGCAGGTACTCGTTGCGATCGCCCAGGTGGTTCTTACCGAACTGACCTGTTGCGTAGCCGAGTGGCTTCAGGAGTTCGGCGATGGTCGGATCTTCTGCCTGGAGTCCCACGGTGGCAGCGGGAACCCCGACTTTACTCAATCCTGTGCGAAACACACTTTGTCCAGTAATGAATGCTGCCCGACCCGCCGTGCAGGACTGCTCGCCGTAGGAGTCGGTGAAGCGCATCCCCTCCTTGGCGATACGGTCGATATTGGGCGTGCGATAGCCCATCACTCCGTCGCTGTAGCAACTGAGGTTGGTAATACCGATGTCGTCGCCCCAAATAATAAGGATGTTTGGTTTTTTATCTGCCATAAAGCTTTCCTTTCATAGTGTTTGCTGAGTTATCGGAAAGACGGAAGACCGTCTTCCAATCTTGTTTAATGCTGGCGATCGCCCAACTATTAGCCTTGGCCGCTTTCAGGGAAGCGTTGTCTTTCTCCTGGTAGGCAAATTCCCGTTTGGCGTCATCGTGGTTAATCAACAGTTGGAATGAAGGGGTCTTCAGTCCTTGGGAATAGGTGAGCATGGCAATGTCGCCACCACTTCGCACATTGCCCCCTGCAAATACGGGGTGCTTACCAATGTGCAAATCAATTCCGACAGGTTTACCTGCTTTGTCGTTATATAAATCAAGTTCCGGTTTGCGCCAAAGAGTTCGCTTGCCGTCTTTTTCAATGAATTCCTTTTTTAAACTGCTGCCAATTACCTGTTGCGGGGGAATGGCGTACATTTGCTGGGATATTGTGCGTATGAAGTCAATACCGCCACCAGAACAAATCCATGTCTGGAAGCCGTTAGCACGCAAATATTGCATCAATTCGACCATTGGTTGGTATGCCAGTTGCGTGTAGGGCACCTTAAACCTGGGATGGATTCCCTTCTTAAAAAAGGCTTGCGTTTCCGCCTCAAACTGCTCCTGGGTGATGTTGGAATGGGTAGCACCAAACAGTTCAATCACCGCTTCTTCGCCGACTTGACTGAAGTAGGCAACATTACCTTCTAGCACTGCCTTGAAAGGCTGCTTCTTTTTGAATGATGGATCTGCTGCTGCCATCCTTTTCAGTTTTTCCAACACGAACATGCCCTGAATCAGCGGCTTTTCGGGCCAGAGGGTGCCGTCGTTGTCAAATGTAGCGATACGATCTGTGACTGGCACAAAATCTGAACTTCCCTCTTTTGTTACGCGACTGACAAACTCGATGATGGATTTCTTGACAGCGCCATCATTCCAGGATGGCAGCGGATCGGTTGGGGTAGATTGTCCGTGAACGAGGGGAACAGATAGCGCGATCGCAACCACGAATAAAGCAGCAATCGTTGCAACGCGAATGATGGGGAACAGTTTATTTGAGGGAAGTCTCTTTTTAAGAAACGGTTGATTCATGAGAAAACCATCCCATGCGGACTTTCCATCTGTTCAGTGATTTGCGCTTTGTCGTTTTCGTCCGTGGTAGTTCCAAGATTGTTAGGTTTTATCTTGATTGTTTTATGTGCGGTGTAGTTGGTGTTTCTAACTGACATGGTTTGGCAATGGACTAGCTAATTAAAAGTATGTAAATTTCTTTAAAGTATTATTATTAATTGGCTTAATCACTGGAATGGTTGCTCAAACTTTACCTGCGTCTTGCTTGTGGTAGAACAGCGGTGAGTCAAGATTTAGATTCACACTTATACCTAAGAATATTGTTGTGATCAATAGACTCAAGAAGTAGAGTAGTAGGAATAAATAAGAAATTTATAAGGGGACATTAAACTTAATATATGTGCTCATATTTATGTCAAACCCAATGAATGCTCCAGTCAACGATTGAATGTCAGTTCTGGATGAATTGAAGCTTCATTGTGAAAAGTTTTTAAGATAAAAACCTTGCTGGACAAAGATTATAGTTTCAGTATGATTTAAAAAAATTGAATTATTATATGAGTTTTTTTTATTAATTTATTATTTTTTTCTTATAAAGTTTTTATTTTTGAAAGCTAATTTTAAAAAGATAAACTTGCATAGTTGCCATTTAATTTCATGTAAAATCTTTATTAAAGACAAGCAATATATCAATTATTTTTCAAAGCTGACATAAACGTTTATTTATGGCGGTTTTCAACTAAAGTGACTGTGTTAGGCGCATTAAAGTTGGCGTATAAATAGCACAGCGGCGTAAATAACTAACTAGGTATTAAGGACGGCTTTATGCTCTCTATTAAGCACAACAGATTAAATTCTCTGTGTGCTGCAATTTTTGTCACTTTGGGTTTATCCCAGTCGTTGCTAGCTCAGGAAACTTCTAAAAATATAGAACCTCGTGCCGAACAATTGCTGCAACAGATGAGTAAGACTTTGCAGAATGCTCGTGAATTTACCTTTCAGGCAGAAGCCACTAGGGATGAAGTCTCGCGTACTGGGCAAAAGATTCAGTACAGCACGAGGACTGATGTTGCTGTGCGTCGTCCCAACAGATTGAGGGCAGATGTTGAAGGCGATCGCGTCAAGCGTTCTTTCTGGTACGATGGTCGTTCTGTAACACTGTTGGATCGCTTCGAGAATTTGTATGCTACTGCTGCGGCTCCATCAGCGATCGATGATGCCCTAGACTATGCAATGGAAAAGTTTGGTGTCTCAGCACCATTGGCAGATTTGGTCTTTAGCAACCCCTATGCTGTAATGACTGAGAATGTGAAAACTGGTGCCTATCGGGGACTCAACTCCGTACAAGGCAAGTCCTGCCACCACCTAGTATTCACTCAGGAAACTATTGATTGGCAAATCTGCATTGAAAATAATCAACGGTCGTTACCATGTAAGCTGGTCATCAATTATAAGAAAGAGAACGCTACTCCCCAATACACAGCGATTCTGACCAACTGGAACCTCAAGCCTAATCTTTCGGATCGTCAGTTCACATTTGTTGCTCCTACGAACTCAAAAAAGATTGAGTTTCTCCCTAGAGTTTCTAACAAATAGTACAGTACAGCAAAAATAACTTGATAGTTAGCAACAGACAAAAATTAAATTTTATGAAAATAACAGCTTTTAGCTTTGTTGCATTAATTGCCCAATCATTAGGTATTTTCAATTATTCCGGTCATGGGTAAGAGGTTTTTATGAAAGAGCAAACTCAACCCCAAAACTTCTATGTTCGTACTTTGTCCGTCATGCTCAGTATTGGGCTGGGCGCGGTTGCCATTAGTGAAATTGCTCTAGCAAGACCTAGAGGGGGTGGAGGTTTTCGCGGCGGAGGGCGTGGAGTTTCAAGAGCAAGCTTTGGATCGCGATCGCATGTTGGTGAGGGCAGCATTCGCTTCTCAGGCGATCGTCAATTCTCTCGTCCATCGTCTTCTGGGAATATTCAAAATCGTCCTCAAATCAACCAACAACAAGCTCAACAACAAGTTCAACAGGCACGTCAGAATTTACAAAACAATCCTCAAGCTCAACAACAAGTTCAACAGGCACGTCAGAATTTACAAAACAATCCTCAAGCTCAACAACAAGTTCAACAGGCACGTCAGAATTTACAAAACAATCCTCAAGCTCAACAACAAGTTCAGCAAGCACGCCAGAATTTACAAAACAATCCCCAAGCACAGCAAAAGCTGCAAAATTTTCAGCAGTCTCATCAAGATTTCAAAATTCAGAACCGAGAAGACTGGCAAAACTATCTAGACAATGCACGTGAGAATCGGCAGGACTTTATCAATGACATAGACTGGGACGATTGGCACCACGTCGATTGGGATGATGATGATTTCTGGGGCTGGTACTATCCACCCGGTTACTTTGCTGTGACTTTGCCTTTGACTGCGATCGCGGTTGCTTCAGTTGCAGATAGCTTCAACCAGCCCTACTACTATGACCGGGGCGTTTACTACACGTCCAGTGGGAACGGTTATACGGTTGCTCCTGCACCAGTCGGTGCTAAAGTTTCCAATCTGCCAGAGGGCTTCATCACGGTTCAGGGAAGTTCCTACACCTACTACTATTACCTTGGTACCTTCTACCTCCGGGATTCAGCAACGGGTAATTATGTCGTTGTTCCCCCTCCTGTTGGTGCGGTAGTTCCCTACATTCCAGGTGGTTATAAGACAGTAACGATTAAAGGGACAGAGTACTACCAGTACGCCAATACCTATTACCGTCCAACCTATGTTAATGGACAACTGGTATATCAGGTAACTAACGTTTAGCTCCCACATTCCGCAGGTCTCTACTGATGCAATTTCGTTTATCCGCCTTGATATTTATCCCTACGTTGCTAATCGGGACAATGATAATTCCAGCCCAATGTAAAGAGATTGGGCAACTTGCTCAATTGCTTGACTCCTCATCCGCTCAAGTGAGCAAAGTCCAAAGTGTTACTGAGCAGTTTGTTACCTCTCTAGCTGAACAGAAATTTGAACAAGCTAGAGAAAATTTCAGTCCTAGTTTGCAAGCAGCTTGGTCTCCTAAAAATCTGCAACAGCAATGGCAAAAGTTGGTAAAGATTACGGGGCCTTTGGTCAAAGTTGACAATATTCGACCTGTGCCAGGAGTGGATAACTACACCGTTGTCGTAACAGCTTCTTTCAAAGACTCGAAAGAAGATTTTTTAGTCATTTTGGATCGCAATCTGCAAATTACTGCTGTCAATTTTCTCTGGCTGGGCAACATTCAAACCAATGCAGAGGAGTTTGTCAATGCTATTAGTTCTGGAAATTATGGTATGGCTAGAACATACCTAGCCCCTAGTTTAAAGAAAAAGTTATTACCAGAAACTATTAAACAACAGTGGCAAAATTTATTGGTAACTACAGGCCCATTTAAGAAGCAATTAGGTTCTAAAGTGGTGAAGGGTGGCAATAATGATGTTGTGCTGGTAAATCTTGAGTTTGAAAAATTTAAGGGAAGCTTTATGGTGGTTTTTGATGGATTGGGTCGAATTATGGGTGTGGATTTTCCATCCAAAAAGACATAAGATTACGTTGTTAGCAACACTGAATTTTAGGCTTTGCTGAATCAAAATCTGTGCAAAGTACTTCACTTTAAACCTAAGGAATGCTCCAGTTCCTCCACAACAATATCGGTAATAACCTGAATTCGATATCTACATGCATTAGTTTCAGTACAGGCGAAAGTTCCCTTCTCCCAATACTTATTGCTGCCGGCTCCACCACCACAAACACCGAAGTATTCACAACTTTGACGACACAGTTCTACTCCAGTTGCCATATCACGATAGATTTTCTGAAACTTGTCAGTATAGCAAACTGATTCAAAAGTGTCGTGGAGAACATTACCAAGAATAAAGTTACCGTAGCGATCGCTCTTCACAGATAACAGTTCTGGATCGAAAGTCGAAAAGTTGCCTTGGCAATCAAAACTGACAATTACAAATGGTTTATTCATGTCAGTGTAATCCATGCGATCGCCCGTATACACCAGGCTACAAATTGCTTCAAACTCCCGCAGTTTCAACACTCCATTCGCCTGAGTAATCAATTCCCAAAAGCGATTGATAAAGACGCCATATCTTTCCTCAACTCCATCTTGATCTAATGAAGAGGATTGATGAACACCTTCAGTTTCTTCCATGTTGAATCCGACATCAGTAATGCCGTTATCCATAAAAAAGTTGAAAATTTCATCCGGATAATCCAACGAGTCTTGGGTAATGACAGCAATGACACTAAAAGGAATCTGATTCTTTTGCAATAAGGAGATTCCCCGCATGGTCGCAGCATGACTGCCCAACCCCTTGCGAGTTTGACGGTGAGCATCATGAATAAACGCAGGCCCGTCAATACTTACACCAACATGAATATCGTGCCGCTTAAAACAATCGCACCAAGCTTGATTAATCAGCGTGCCATTGGTCTGAACAGAGTGCATGACTTGAACAGGCTGGGTTTTATACTTGCGTTCTGCTTCTTGGATAATGGCAATAGCATCATCGTAAAATGAAATTGGTACTGCCAGCGGTTCACCAGCATGCCAGCAAACGGTAAAGTCACGACCAACAAACGGACTTGTAAAAATTGTTTTAAAAATGGGTTCGATTAAATCTAGGGATAATTGATTTTTGTGTTGGCGATCGCTTAAATAGCAGTAATCACAGTTGAGATTGCAAAATGAAGTAGGCTGGATAACCACCAGACCAATGGGGCTGAACGCTGAGAAATCAATTGATGGTGAGCCAATATCAATAAGATTATTTACTTGTTTGGTCGAGGTTATTTTGGCAATGGTCATGGTTTATTGATTCCAATAAAATACAAAAGGTTATCAACACAACATGGCTTTCTCCGTTTGTGCGATCGCCACAATCTTGTTTTAGCTTTCACCTATAACTTTGATTTGCCAGACCACTTAATAACGGTTGAGGAAACCACCACCGTTGACCCAACCAGGTCGGTAGTTATAAAAACCGCCTCCGTCAGCCCAACCGTTGCGCCAGGGATTAACATTGGCAAAACCGCCACCATGACCGTCTCCCCAGCCGCCAACACGACCGTTGACCCAATTTCTGCCACGACCATCCGCCCAGCCGCTTGCTACTAGTTGATCCACAACAGATTGGGGAGCATCTGGCAATTGTTTTTCCCGCTTTCGGATGACGGCAGTAATTCGGCTCAGACATCCTTCAAGCGTCTGCTTGCTCTGGTTATTTTCAGACAGTGGCGACGACACAGTGGCTGTTGAGACATTGAAAGTTGCTAAGATCAACAAAAAACCAACCAGTCCGGCTTGATTTGTAATATTCACTGGTCTTCCTCCCGAAATATTTATTAATAGCGGTTGTAAAAACCACCTCCATCAGCCCAACCATTGCGCCAGGGGTGAGCATTAGCAAAGCCACGGCCGTGTCCATCTCCCCAACCGCCAACGCGCGTATTAACCCAATCTCTACCATCACCATCAGCCCAACCACGACCGCGACCATTAGCCCAATCTTTACCATCACCATCAGCCCAGCCAACTGCAACTAACAGTTCCATGTCAAATTGAGAGGAACCTTGCAGTTGGGTTTGGCGTTCTCTAATTGCAGTGGTGATGCGATTGAGACGCTCTTCAATGGTTGAGGTGGAGTTGTTTGTGATTGTGCGATTAGTTGCTGCCGTGGCAGGTGGTACATTCAATGTAGAAAGGGCAAGCAAAAAGCCAACCAGACCTGTGCGTGTTGTAATTTTCAAGGGGATTCCTCCAGCAAAACTAATATTTCAAATTAATATCGTTAAATCCTCTACTTCTTTTACTTCTTTGCACCTGTTACTGTTGATTGGGTTAAAGGAATTTGTTCGCGGCTGAGAATAATGGTTTCAAAATACGTCCGAATTAATTCAGGAGGAATTTCAACAATTCCATTCGGCCCAACCCACTTATTCACGATGTCCACGTATTTTTTATCACCAATTACATACCCTTGCATGAGTTTGGCGATCGCCTGATTAGCTGCATTTAGAAATGTCGAGTTATTCTCTGCAACCATGCAACCCACACCGTAACGGGCATAAGGTTGGACTGGCAACACTTGGAAACCCTTGGGGTCTACCCTCTGGGCGTTACCCGCAAGAATTATGGTGTCACCAGCTACAGCATCTACCTTTCCATCCCTAAGAGCAGCAAAAGCCTCCTCTGCTTCTTTCAAGGACACCAAAACTGCTTTGGGTTGCACTGTTTTCATCACGCTTTCTCCCAGAGAATTGGGTACCACGCCAATGCGCTTACCAACTAACGACTCAGGAGTTCCTGCGAGGTTGTTTCCCTTCTTAGTCAGTAACCGAATACCGGAAAGGCTGTAAGGGATAGAGAAATCAACATATTGGTCTCGTTGCCACGTAAATTGGGCATTGCAGACCATATCAACGTCACCAGCTGTAATTTTGGGAATTAGTTGCCCTGGATCGTCGATCACCTGAACTTGAAGTTGAACCGGGCGACCTAATTTTCCCTCAACTTCTTGTTTGATAAGGTTGACAACATCAATTGAGTAACCTACCAGTTGTTTTTTATCGTTGACATAAGAGTAAGGAATTGTATCTAAGCGAGTGCCAATTGTTAACACTCCTGTCCGGGCAATCTTTTCCATCACGGTTTCTGCCCAACTTGGACGGGGCAGAGCCATTGAAAAGATTAAACCTAGTGTTGTGATCGCTAATTTTTTATACATCTTCACTTCTATGCATCTTTAGCTAAGAGAAATATTCT
>NZ_JAYKTT020000051.1:0-27940 GCF_038404745.2 Chlorogloeopsis sp. ULAP02
GAAATTACCATTGGCAGCACTGATCGCGAGCATGAAGTGATTTTCTCTGTTCAAGATAATGGCGCTGGGTTCGATATGAAATATCTCGATAAACTGTTCAGTATTTTTCAACGCTTGCACTCCCAAAAGCAGTTTGAAGGGACGGGGGTAGGACTCGCCAATGTCCGGCGCATCATTCATCGGCACGGGGGACGCACTTGGGCAGAGAGAGGGAGCGATCGTGGCGCAACATTCTACTTTTTGTTACCTAAATTCCATCAGGGGGAATGATGTCACTCCGATTTCTCTTGCTTGAAGACAATCCATTGGATGCTGATATGGTTGAAGCCACACTGATGGATGGCGGCATCGAGTCTGAACTGCTCCGAGTGGAAACTCAGGCTGATTTTGTTAGAGCATTAGAAACCGACGAATTTGACCTGATTTTAGCAGATTACTCACTACCCGGTTTTGATGGCATTTCTGCGCTGGAGATTGCCTGCACCCTGCGTCCTGAAGTGCCATTTATTTTCGTCTCTGGCAGTTTGGGAGAGGAATTGGCGATCGAAGCGCTCAAACAAGGAGCAACAGATTATGTGTTCAAGCAACGGTTAGAGCGGCTGGTGCCTTGCGTCCAGCGAGCATTACGGGAAGCCAAAGGACACCGCGAACTCAAACGGGCGGCACTCCTACTGGTAGAGCAGAACAGAGTACTGGAGTTGATCGCATCTGGGCATCCGCTGGATGAATGCCTCAGAGCCGTCTGTGCCTCGGTGTCCAAGCTCAATCCCCGCGCCCGTGCCTGCTTTCTGCTGACCGATGCCCAGAGACGGACGTTTAATAACTCCATCACCCCAGACTTTGCACCGTCGTTTGGACAAGGACTCAAGGATGCCCCGATTAACGATCTCTGTATCGGTACATGCGGCGAGGCAGTCTATCGCGGTCAGCCGATTAGCTGCGCCGACATTGCCAACGATGATCGCTGGTCGCAAGAATGGCGAGACTTATGCGTGGCTCACGGTATTTTAGCGTGTCATTCCAAGCCGATGCTCGGCATAGACGGTCTGCCCCTCGGTTCTCTAATGCTTTGTTTTGACCAGGCACGGCTGCCAACCGAGTGGGAACACCAATTGAGCGAGTTCGGCACCAAAGTTGCCAGCATTGCGTTTGAGCGCGATCGCTCCAATCTTGTCCTGCGTGACTCCGAAGCAAAATACCGCACCTTGTTTGAGTCGATTGATGAAGGCTTCTGCATTTGCGAAATGCTGTTTGATGAGAACGGGGAACCGCAGGATTATCGCTTCCTGGAAGTGAATTCGGTGTTTGCAACGCTAACGGGACTGGAGCAAGCAACAGGTAAAACGGCGCGAGAACTGGTTCCTAATCTCGAAGCTTTTTGGGTTGAGACTTATGGCAGAGTGGTGCAGACGGGTGAAGCGGTTCGATTTGAACAGCAGTCGGTTGTGATGAACCGTTGGTTCGATGTCTATGCCTTTTGCATCGGGGCAGCCCAAAACCATCAGTTCGGCATTTTGTTCACCAACATCAGTGAACGCAAGCAGGCGGAACAGGAACGGGAGCAGTTTCTCGCGGTTGGTTCAGATTTGCAAGTAATCACGGGCAACAATGGGTATTTCCAATGGGTTAGCCCAACGTTTAAGCAAACCCTTGGCTGGACAACCGAGGAAATGACATCCCGCCCCTGGACTGAGTTCGTTCACCCCGGCGACATCAACCCCTCCCTCTCAGAAGCCGCAAATCTGTTTTCCGGTCACGAAACGATTGCGTTTGAGAACCGTTATCGCCACAAAGACGGCTCCTACCGTTGGTTGCTCTGGAAGGCACAGCCGTGTCCAGAAAAACAGGTGATTTACGGGGTTGCCGTTGACATCACTGATCGCAAACAAGCAGAGCAGGCGCTACGAGAAAGTGAAGAACAGCTTCGGCTGGCTTCGGAAGGTGCCAATCTGGGCATGTGGTATTGGGACGCGGAAAAGGACACACTGACTTGGACAGACCAAGCAAAAAGCATGTTTGGCTTACCTGCCGATACTGAAATGTCGATGCAGGTATTCCTGGAAGCAGTGCATCCCGACGATCGCCCGTTCGTTCAAACAATTGTCAGTGAGTTGCAAGTAGGTCAACCCCACACTGAAATTGAATACCGGACGCAATGGGCAGATGGCACCATTCGTTGGATTTTAGCCAGAGGTGATTTTGCCTACAATGGCGATGGAATGCTGATGGCGACACGAGGTGTCTTGATGGACATCACCGATCGCAAACAAATCGAAGCCGAAATTCAGCAGCTTAACCAGCAACTAACTCACCGCCTCAACGAACTGCAAACGCTGTTTGATTTACTGCCCATTGGCGTGGCGATCGCGGAAGACCCAGAATGCAGAGTGATTCGCGCCAATCTCCATCTGTCTGAACTGATCAGACTGCCTGTGAACACAAACGCTTCTCATAGCGCCCTTGCTGATGAACACCCGCTTTATCGCTTATGCCGGGACGGTGAAGAAATCCCCCTTGAAGCCTTGCCCATGCAATATGCCGCCATCCACAATACAGCCGTGCGGGATGAAGTCGTAGATCTGGTACATCCAGACGGTACGCTAGTCAAACTGCTCTGTTATGCCTCGCCGTTATTGGATGAACAGGGCAGAGTGAGAGGTGCGTTAGGGGCATTTGTGGATATTACTCAGCGCGTCCTAGACGAAGACAACCTGCGCCAGAGTGAGGAGAGATTTCGCACCATTGTACAAACCGCCAATGAAGGCGTTTGGTTGATTAGCACCGAAGCACAAACACTCTACGTTAACGATCGCATGGCAGAGATACTCGGCTGTACATCCAAGGAGATATTCGATCGCCCTGTGCTGGAATTCTGCTTTCCCGAAGATATTGCCTCAGCTCAGGAGCGGATTGGTTGCAATTTGCAAGGGAAGAGTGAACAATTCGATTTCCGGTTCCGCCGCCAAGATGGTAGCGAAGTGCTGGTGTTAGCAGGCACCAGTCCGATTCGAGATGGGCAAGGAAACATTATGGGTGCCCTGGGCATGTTCACCGATGTGACAAACCGGAGGCGAGCCGAGGCAGCCCTGCGGGAGAGTATGGCAATCCTCAATACCGTCAACCAGGCAACCCCCACTTTAATCTACGTCAAAGATCGGCAAGGACGGCTGCTGCTGGCAAATCCAGCCACCCTTCGTGCCATTGGCAAGACAGAAGCTGAAATTATCGGCAAAACGGAGATGGATTTCCTCAGCCGAGAGGAGGCCCAGCAGATTGTCGAGAACGATCGCCGCGTCATGCAAACGGGACAGGTGCAAGTGTTTGAGGAAACCGTCGCCTTGCCAGACGGGACGCGCACCTTTCTTTCGACCAAATCGCCTTATCGGGATGAACAGGGGAACATGATCGGACTGATTGGTGTATCAACAGATATTACCGATCGCAGACGAGCAGATGAACGGCTACATCTGCTGTATGAGACAACCCGCGATCTACTCGCTACCGAACAGCCCATGCAGTTGATGAACAACTTGTTTAGCAAACTCTCAAGTCAGCTAGAGTTGCATTCCTACTACAACTACATGGTGGAAGCAAAAGATAACCGCTCGCTGCTGCATCTGAGAAACTATGGGGGCATCTCCGATGAGGCGGCTGAGTCGATCGCCTGGATTGAATTCGGTCAATATCTCTGTGGCGTGGTAGCCCAAGAGCGTCGTCCTTTTATTCTCGATCAAGTGCAAATCATCACCCATCCCAATGCCCAGCTTGTCTGCTCGATGGGTATCACCGCTTATGCTGGTTACCCGTTGATGGCTCAGGGACGGTTACTAGGAACGCTTTCCTTTGCTAGCCTCACCCGGACTCACTTTACTCCAGAAGAAATTGACCTATTGCAATCCACCTGCGAGCAGGTGGCGATCGCCCTGGAGCGGGCAAACCTGATTGCTTCAATCCAGCAACAAGCAGAGCAATTGCAACAAGCCAACCGGATTAAAGATGAATTTCTAGCCGTGCTGTCACACGAGTTGCGATCGCCTCTCAACCCCATCCTCGGTTGGTCAAAGCTACTGCAAAGCGGCAAGCTAGACAAGGCAAGGGCAAAACAAGCTCTGGCAACGATTGAGCGTAATGCTAAGTTGCAAGCTGAACTGATTGAAGACTTGCTCGATGTCTCCCGGATTCTGCGAGGCAAACTCAGCCTGAATGTTTCTTCAGTCGATCTGGTGCCGACAATTCAAGCCGCAATGGAAACAGTACGACTGGCGGCTGAAGCCAAGTCCATTCAAATTCAAGCAAGGTTTGAACCTAATGTCGGGGAAGTTTCAGGCGATCCAAACCGATTACAGCAGGTGATTTGGAATCTCCTCTCAAACGCAATTAAGTTTACACCCCAAGGAGGACGAGTTGAGGTAAAGCTGTCATTGGTCACTAGTCATACCCTACGGGAAGCCGAGGAAAGTGCGTCTACGTCATTTGTAGAAGATGGGCAACCAAAGACTAATAACCAAGGACAAATGACTAATGATAAATTTGCCCAAATCACAGTTACCGACACTGGCAAAGGTATCCACCCCGACTTTCTTCCCTATGTGTTTGACTATTTCCGCCAGGAAGATGGCGCGACAACTCGAAAATTTGGGGGATTGGGGTTAGGGTTGGCAATCGTCCGTCATTTAGTCGAACTCCACGGTGGCACTGTTGATGTAGAGAGTCCAGGTGAAGGACAGGGAGCAACTTTTACGGTGAAACTGCCGCTGATGCCGAATCTACCCCAAACTAATTCGCACAGCCAAGCGTCTGAGCCATTCCTTAATTTGCAGGGTATTAAGGTTTTAGTAGTCGATGATGCTGCCGATACACGGGAGTTTATTGCCTTTTTATTGGAGACGTATGGGGCAAATGTAACCGCCGTTGCCTCAGCTGTCGAAGCCCTCGCTGCTTTAGCTCAGGACAGAGCAGATGTGCTGGTGAGCGATATCGGGATGCCAGACATGGATGGTTATATGCTGATGCGGCAATTGAGAGCCTTACCAACCGAGCAGGGTGGACAGATACCCGCAATCGCCCTGACTGCTTATGCTGGGGAAATAGATTATCAGCAGGCAATGTTAGCAGGCTTTCAAAAGCATATGCCAAAGCCAGTTGATCCAGCTAACCTCGTTGAGGCGATCATTAGCTTAGTTGGCGTAATGGCAGAAGTTGTATCATGAAGTGCCACGCCCAGATGCAAAGTTTCAATTTTATTTTTGGTTCAAGAACTTGTCCTCAGCTTCCGTAAAACTACCCCTTCCTCCGCTGAGAATGCCGTTTATAGCAACGATACCAGTATTTACCACTACCGACTGCGAACCACAGCATAATTAAAGCTATTAATCCTCCTTGTCGGGGAGCATCAAAGGCAAAAAATACTAATGCAATGCACAGTGTATCTTGAACACAAGTTGCCCACAGAGGTAAACCTCGTAAGCGAAAGAACCAGCCAATTTGAACAAGTTGAAGTACTAAAGCGAGCATACCCCCAATCAAGGCAATTAGCCAACTGGGAGTTGCAGTTGCTGAAGCTACGGCAACTCCCATAATTGCTCCAACAAGCGGGGAAAATAACAGTTGTATGATTTGTAAGACTCGTTGCCCAATTAATTTTTTGGAAGCAAATAGCTCAAAAAATGACCAACTAGTTAGAATTCCTAGTAAGACGGGTGAGGAAATATGAGATAAAATTGGCACTTGTGACCAAAGATTGCCGCCCTGTAATAGTCCAATAAAGAGTAAGGGTAAAGCTATTCTGATTCCGGCGGCGGCTGAAGCAGAAAGTGCGGCTAGGAGTTCAATCATTTCACCTAGAGCGCTAATCTATAACTAAGGGTTTGTTGATGTAAACATACCCTCGTGTGCTAAATTTTTATCAACAAATTGAATTTTATATAAAGTTTTACATTAATCATCAGTATTTTTAAGGTTAAGTAATGCTCGTTATTCTAAGACGAAGATGGGGAAGAAAATTTTTTGTTCTTCCCCCACTTTACTAATTTTGGATTGGCTATTCCAGAGTTTTGAAACCAGACTCCCGCGTAACAATTTGGTAACTTCCTAAATTTCCAGCCTTTGGTAAATTTGTTCTAAATGCTGTAGATGATGCTGTGGATCAAAACACGCTTCAATTTCTGCTGGTGAAAGTTTTGTGGTGACACGTGAGTCTTTGCTAATCAAATCATGGAAATTTCCATCTGGCTTGTTCCAAGCTTGGTGAGCATTTTCTTGCACAATCTTATATGCTTCCTCACGCGTCATTCCCTTTTCAACCAATGTCAGTAGTACTCTTTGGCTAAACACGACACCGCCATAGACATTCATATTTCGCGTCATGTTCTCAGGATAAACCAGCAGGTTCTTCACCAATTCAGTTATTTCCTTAACCATAAAGTGCATCAAAATGCAAGTATCAGGTAAAACTACCCGTTCGACGGAACTGTGGGAAATATCCCGTTCGTGCCAGAGAGCGACATTTTCCAAAGCAGCGATCGCATGGCTTCTAATAATTCTTGCCATGCCCGTTAAGCGTTCCGAACGGATGGGGTTGCGCTTGTGCGGCATGGCTGAAGAACCTTTTTGTCCTTTAGCGAAGAATTCTTCAACTTCTAAAACATCAGTTTTTTGGAGGTTGCGGATTTCGACAGCAAAACGTTCTATAGAAGCAGCAACTAAAGCTAATTGTTGGACAAAGTCGGCATGAAGATCGCGCGAAATTACTTGTGTTGATGCCGTATCGGGCTTGAGTCCAAGTTTTTCGCAGGCGATCGCTTCCACACGCGGCTCAATATTGGCATAAGTCCCTACCGCACCAGAAATTTTGCCAACAGCAATGGTTTTGCGTAGAATTTGCAAGCGTTCTTGGTGACGCAATACTTCTGCTAACCACCCAGCTAACTTAAAGCCAAAAGTGATTGGCTCGGCATGGATGCCGTGTGAACGTCCAATCATCACCGTGTAGCGATGTTCCTTTGCCTTTTGACGGATTGCATCAATCAAATCTTGCAGGCGTTGCAACAATATATCTAAACTGCTGACTAGTTGCAGTGCCAAAGCTGTATCTAAGACATCTGAACTGGTTAAACCCAGGTGAATATAGCGCCCAGCCTCACCCACATATTCGTTAACATTTGTCAAAAAGGCAATCACATCGTGGCGGACTTCAGCTTCAATTTCCAGTACCCTTTGCGGATCGAAATTTGCCTTTGCCTTGATTTCTTCAACCGCCTCGGCTGGAATGTAACCTAATTCCGCCTGCGCCTCACAAACGGCAATTTCTACTTCTAACCAGGTTTTGAATTTATATGCTTCCGTCCAAAGATTGCCCATTTCGGGCAAGGTATAACGCTCAATCACAGTCCGCCACAGATTACAACCGTCATATTGTACAGTTAGTGGTTGTGAAGTTAACGATTTTTTCTCATCCTTTTTAAGCGTTTGGAATGGGGAAAACGCGAAAAGAGAGTGCTTACCCAGTTAGAGTCAGATTTTTTAGTACTGGATTTTTGATTTTTAGGTTTTAAACCTTGTTGGTTGCGATCGCTCTCACTGATAGGAACCGCATAATCAGCCGGAACAATACGAGAACCATACCTTCGTGAGTAAACCTGGGTAAATTCTGCACCAAAAAACAAGATTTGGGCGGCATAGTTAACCCAAACTAGAATCACTACTATCGAACCAGCAGCACCATAGGTAGAGCCAAAAGTAGCATTACCCAAATAATGTCCCAGTGCATACCTGCCCAAGGAGAACAATAGTGAGGTAATCGCAGCTCCTATTAAAACATCTTTCCAAGTAATTTTGACATCTGGCAAGACTTTGAAAATCAGTCCGAATAGCACTGTGGTAATAGCAAAACTGATGATGAAGTTGACAATCTGCCAGAGGAAATCAACACCTGGTAGTAAGTTTTGAAAGTAACCAATTATCGCTGCCAATACCGTACTAACTACCAAGGATACCAAGAGTAAAAAGCCAATAGCCAATACCATCGCGAACGATAAAAAGCGCTGGCGAACCATATTTTTCATCGCCTTTCCTGGTTTTGGCTGCACTTCCCAAATCGTATTTAGGGCATCTTGTAACTCGGTAAATAGACCTGTCGCACCAAATAATAGAACAACAATACTGATGAGTGAGGCGATAGTTCCTGCTTGAGGTCGATTAGCATTATCAATTGCATTTTGGATAACTTTAGCACCTTCCGGCCCAATTAAACCTTGAAGTTGGTTAAAAATTGCATTAGTTGCTGCTGCTTCTCCAAATACTGCACCAGCTACCGCAATGACAATAATCAGTAATGGGGCAATGGAAAAAATAGTGTAATAAGATAACGCTGCGGCTAACCGCGACGCTTTATCTTTCTGCCATTCACTAAATGTTTCTTGGAACAACCCCCAAATCACTTTCAATTTCATTACTTCCTCTCTATAAGCAGGATGTTTATTGCCTCCAGAGTTAATAAATACTAAATTTGCTGGATATCCCACATCTTCCTTAAGGTGTTTACATACTCATATTTCAGGCAGAATTACTGGCATGAGTAGCGATCGCTCCAACGGGTGTTGCTATATTTTCAGTAAAATTGGCGACAAAAACCTTATCAGGGAATACAATCAGGTATGGCTTTTTATGTGGTTCTTTTGAAAGATAGTGAAGATGATAAAAAAGTAGTTTACTACTTTGGATCTAGTGAAGAAAAACTTGGTCGTCTAGAATTGAATAAACTTAGCGGTGAAGTTAAAGAAATAGAACCAGCCCCAACTAATAATTCTTCAGCTTTGTTTGTCAGAGCCTCAGCCAAAATTTACCAACATTGGCAACACAGAAACTTTCCTGAAAAAAGTTGTTGGGCATCCTAAGAGGAAAATTAATCAGCTGTTCAGTATTCTATAAATTCCCGATCCCCAGTCACCATTACTCAATCCCTATCCCCTCTAAATTCCTGCTCCATCTAGAAACTCTTCAATTACTAAATCACTGTCGGATTTAACTTCGTTGCCTACACATACATCAGTAGTAGACAGATGTAAGTTAGTTTCCAACTGCTCCATTTGTTTTTCTAGTTCCTTTACCCGCTCAAATAAAGCTCGGATCGCTTCCGCTTCTACATCACGCAGCTGGTTGTGAGCCAAAACATCGGCTTTTAATTTGTCTTGACGAGTGATACGTCCGGGAATTCCAACTACAGTAGTATTGCTGGGTACATCGCGCAGCACCACAGAACCCGCCCCGATACGGACGTTATCCCCAATTTGAATATTGCCCAATACCTTTGCACCTGCTCCCACAACTACGTTGCTACCTAGAGTGGGGTGACGTTTGCCGTTTTCTTTTCCTGTGCCGCCTAAGGTGACACCTTGATAGATCAAAGCGCGATCGCCCACAATCGCCGTTTCCCCAATCACCACTCCCATCCCATGATCGATAAATACACCCTTGCCAATTTTTGCTCCTGGGTGAATTTCGATGCCAGTGAAAAACCGACTGATCTGAGAAATCAAGCGCGGGATAAAAGGTATTTCCCTTTTGTACAGCCAATGTGCTATTCGATGGAACATCAGGGCTTGAAGTCCAGGGTAGCAGAATAAGACTTCCACCCAGTTACGGGCAGCAGGATCGCGCTCGTAAATTGTTCGCAAATCAGTTAGCAGCATACTCAACTCAAATGATGATTTTTGGCAAGGCTACAGTTTTCGGAAGTTCCCCATGACGTTGAAATCGGATCTATTCAGGTAAATACCATTTTTTGGATATAGATCTTGGAACCTAAACCCGTTTCTTCACAGGGAATTATTTATAAATCTACGGTAAACCGATAGTTTTATAGATTTTAGGTGATTAGTGGGATGCTATCACATTTACTAATCAGAAAAAAGTTCATACTTCGCAAAAGACAAAAAAGTAATCGATTAGCCGTAGTATAAGTTTCCTCTGGCAATGAGTGAGATTACTAAAAAGCAACCCAGATTAGAGTCTTGTTTAGAATAAATTTTGACTAGTCTGCCGTGCAGGTTTGATGCAGAGTCAGCACGGATTTTTGCAGTTAGATTCCTCAAGTTTTAGGCAGTGAGTCAATACAGATGAAGCCGATCATATGAACTCAATCAGTTCCATTCAAGACTTAATTGGAGTGAAAACACCACAGGAAGCTGACTGGATCTGCTTCTAAAAGAAATTTTTAGCAGACTCTATTTCTAGCGATTGGATGCCCCTACAGATCATAATCTCATTTTAACTAACAGGAGAGTTTTATAATCAGAACTTAGGCACAAGTTATGGAATCATAAACCGCACAGAAGCCAGTGCGCCCTTGCGGGTTAAGAGACTTGTAGCAACTGGCGCAACGCTGAGGGCATAGATTCAAGAGGATTTGAGAGAGATTTTGCATAAATCCTAAGAATGTATTAGGGCAAGACTAAAAAAGTTTGTATAGAAGAACGATTGAGAGCGGTAGGCACAAAATAAAGCATCTACCGCTTAACTAAGTTATTGATCTGCATTATTTACGTACATATGCCATAGCAAATTGCTCTGCAAACAGTTCTAATTGCTCTGGGCTGAAGGCATTGAGATACTTAGGCGCGATCGCAGGAGTCAGAAATTCCAGCATCAGGCGGTTTTCAACCCAAAATTCGATAACATCGAATATGCCCTCACGGTTACACGGCAATACTCGCCATCCTTCCCGCGCGCCAATTTGTTCAATTTCCTCTAAGCTGCTAGGAACAGAAATTGCTGCATGAACGGGTGTGTAATGAGAAGGATGCTCATTAATTTGGCATCCTGCTTGTCCTTGCCATGCATCTGGGATGAGTTCCGCACCCAAGGGGTAAAGTTCAATTAATGAACCGAATTCATCTCCTACGAGTACCATGTAACTATCGAGAACGGGAGGAAAAGGAAGGGCTTTACCGTGCAAAATTTCTGCTAACACATGAGCGACGTGTTGAGGATTTTGAACTGCAATTGAAATATGGTGAATCATACTTGTTTATTCTCTCTTCAGAGAAGTGTGTGTTGCTTTGTAGTTGTTACCTACAATCCAACTATCTTCAGTTTCGGATTTAATGTGTGATTCACTAGACAATATTTCCATCTTTGACAAGACAGCAACTTAGTTGACAGTAGCCAAGGTGCTTTCAACCTAAGAAAGCCAGCCTTCAGATGGAGTGGCTTTTATCTCCAAGAGCTTAACCCGAACTCAGGCTACTTATTAGGTTTTAATCTCAAAATCGCTTGCTAGAATATTCCCTCTTATTACTCCTACTGATGTAATTTATTGAGGAGCTTACCCACTGCACCAGCAGTCATAGATTTGTTTTGCCTCTGGATATTCATCGCAATATTCTTCAAAAGCTGTTCTATCTAGTTTTTCTGCTCGTTGATGAGCGATTTCGGCTTGTAATTCCTCAATAACATCCCAAGCCGCAGCACATTCTTCCGAGCGAATACCTTTTTGAGTGCAAACTTCGCGAGCTTTTCTAATTTCGTCTTGGAGTTGTTGCTCAAGCAGAATTGTTCGGGGTTGCTCAAGAAAAGTACTATTTGCCAGAATATCAGCTAGTGAAACTATACCTAGTAGTTCATTCTGAATTACAGGTGCTCTCTGGATATGATGATCAGCAAATAAGCGCGCTACGTATTCTAAACCTAGATCGGGGTTGACAACGATACAAGGTTTGGTCATTATCTCGTAAACACGCACTCTATTTGGATCTTTGCCATAAGCAATTACTTTATAGACAATATCACTCTCGCTAACAATGCCATAAGCATCCTGTTGGTGGCGACGATCCACAATTAATGCTTTCCAGTTTCTAGCCCTCATAAGTCTAACAGCTTCAGCAACCGTTGCTGCACTGCGAATTGTGGCAACATCTTTAGTCATAATGTCTGCGGCTTTCAGCATAGTCAATCTCCCTATCTTTGTAAATTTGAGAAGTAAAGGGTGCTCATAAGTAGAAGGAGGGCAAAAGTTTTTTATTTGTATTGGTGTAGGCAATTCGTGAAGGCTACTGAGCTAATGTTTAAAAGCAATTAACGATGAGGTAACAAATGTTTTTGTTGATAAGTGATGTAGACTTGCGATAGTTTAATTAGAAGAAATTTATCAATTCAGAAAGCAAGCTGAAGTAGAAAATTTACGTGAAAACTAAGAATGAGTTTAAATAAATATTTCTTGCCCTTTATTGCAATTATTTGGCAGCTTCATCCATTGAAAGGCAACTAGATTTAATAACAAGCCAAGCAGAAACAAAAGTAACATTAAGGTAATTTGATACCAGATAATTGGCTGAACAAATAAATCCAAAATAACGTGCAATAAATTCATGGCGCTATAGAATACTGTTAAGCCAAAATGAATTACTCGATAACGTTTTGAATCAGCAAAAGCAGCAGTAGTGATTGCTAGCATTGGTAATACAAAAAAGCCTAGCATTAACCACATAATTCCAGAAATATCATTAATATTTGTGGATTTATGAGATTCAACAATAGGTAAACCGTGGAAAAGTGGCATCAATCCCAGTTGGGTGTGAAACAGTGTTCCTAGCAAAAAAGTTACCCAAAGAGCAATAATTTTTTCTCGATAATTAATTGTCATAATCGCTCTCCCATTCCTTTTTCAAGACAGACATCCATGTGATTTGATCGCATAACAAATCGGTGAATACCTCTTTTCTCTAGTTCCTAGCCTCTAGTCGTCCCTATCCCCTATTTTCAAGTCAGTCAATCACGGAAAAATAGCCCACAACAAGGTGATGAAAATCTCTTTCCCTGTACCCTGTCCCCTGTCCCCTATTTTCAAGACAGGTTCTCAACTTCCTCCTCAAAGAGAAAGATTTAACCAAATTTAATGAACTCACGTCCTTCTAATTGTGGAATTTCTCCGCGTAAGAGTGACTCTAATACTGCTTGAATTCGAGTGGCTGAGGGCGGGCAACCTGGTAGATAAATATCAACTGGTACTGCTGCATGAACTGGAGTAACTCGATCTAGTAACTGCGGCACAATGCCAGGCTCTTGAGGAATCTGCCCGTGGATATCTGCGGTTTCAATGTAACAACGTTGTAGAACGGGTTCGGCACTGCCTAAAGGATTACGTAAAGCAGTAACATTGCCAGTGACAGCACAATCGCCAAAGGAAACAAGCAGGCGCGATCGCTCTCTTACAGTCTGGATCGTTTCTAGATGTTCTTCGTTGGCGATCGCTCCCTCTACTAACACCACATCTACTCCTTGTGGATATTTTTTAATATCCATGAACGGACTGTAAACTAAATCTACCTGTGCTGCCAATTCAAATAGCCATTCGTCTAAATCGAGAAAGGACATATGACAGCCAGAACAACCACCGAGCCATACTGTTGCTAATTTCAAACGAGTCATAGGATTTTGGATTAAGAATTTAAAAAACTTTCCTTCTGCCTTATACTTAAAAGTTCCATTGCTGTTTTTCTCTTGCGGTGACAAGAAAGTCGAGTTTGGCGCGATCATGTTTCATTTCGCCTACACTCGAACCTTTGGAGAAAATTGCACCTGTAGGACAAGCATTAACGCATTTGCCGCAGGAAGTACAAGTTTGTGAGGTTCCCCAAGGTTGATTCAAGTCGGTAATTACGTGAGAATTTGTACCTCTACCTGCCATATCCCAGGTATGAGCGCCTTCGATTTCGTCACAAACACGGATACAGCGTGTACAAAGGACACAACGGTTATGATCAACACCAAAGCGATTGTGGGAAACATCAACTTTGCGATCGCTGAAGTGGTATTCTAAGCGCACATGATCCATACCCATTTCAATCGCTAAGTCTTGCAATTCGCAATTGCCATTTGCCACGCACACCGAGCAAATGTGATTACCTTCTGCAAACAGCATTTCTACAATGGTGCGGCGATATTTCTGTAGCCGATCACTTTTAGTCTTGACTTCCATGCCTTCAGCAACTTTTGTGACACAAGCAGGTTGTAATTTACTGCTATCAGCAATTTCTACTAAGCAAAGGCGACAAGCTCCAACTTCCGTAACTCCTTCTAAATAGCACAGTGTAGGAATATGAATTCCTGAATTTTGTGCTGCTTCAAGTAGAGTTTCATCCTCACGAGCGCTGATTAATTGGTCATCAATTGTTAAAGTTTTTACTGTCATTGCTATTTACTCAAACTGAAAAACGCTGTTGCAATCCTATTGTTTTAAGGGTGAGCTCCCTTCTACCTCTTGCCCTCTGTCTTCTGCCTCCTTAAAAAACTCTGCCCGCTCAATCTTGCCACGGAAGAATTCTAAGTAACTGTCTGTACCAAACCACCAACCTAAGCTTATTTGAGAAGGTATTGTAAATCCTGCGAATGTTTGTTCTTGCTGTACTTCTCCTCCAAAGGGGATGTATGTGAAACTACCATCATCTGTGTGTTCTCCCCAACGCGGGAAAGAAATCTTCTGTACTTTGCCTTCAGAATCTATAACTAATGTGAGTGTTACAGGTTCACCATCAATTTTCAGACTAGCTTGGATTGTCCTCTCATCAATTGCTTGCCAACTGACACCGTGTTGAGGCAATAAGACAGAGGGCAGCCAGAGTAATTCTCCAGCGAATCGTCCAATACTGGAGCGCTTAACATCAGGATTGTGGGCATTGACTAACGGAATTAGCCCCCCAAGGGAGAATTGCATTCGTCCCGATTTGTTGGCATAATAATCTGCCCCGATAAATTGAAATAAACCATGACCGATCGCTGCTTTCCAAACAAATCCTTTGGCTGAGATAATTTCTTGAGCTCGCATTGGTATCCAGGGTTTATCCCGTTCCATCCTAAAACTGCCGCTCATTTCCAAGCTTACAGAAGTGGCAAGGGGAGTGCCTGGGGCAATGGCATGGAAAAAGTAGCGCCTGGCGGGAGGAGGTAATTCTGCAATCATGCCCTCAGTAAAACGAGTTTCTGCGGGTGCAGTTAAGAGCAATCGCCAAATTCTGTTAACTTCTTGTTCATTTCTGAGTTGCAAAATTACCAGAATGAGTAAAGCGATCGCTAGCAATAAACCGATACTGAAAAAAACTTTTGCAAACATTGCCCTTACCCCTGTTATAGTTTCAGTATTTGCTTGCTCAATCGAATGCGATCACATTTGAAAGCTAATCAAGGCGATCGTGTAGGAATAGAAACAAAATTTGCTTTTTTAATCAACGCCAAATACTCTTCTCGGAAATAACGCAAGGTGCTAAACACTGGATTCGGTGCAGATTGCCCTAATCCACACAAACTAGTGTTTTTTACCATTTCACACAGTTCTTCCAAAAGTTCTAAATCGGCAACAGATGCCTTACCTTCCCGAATTTTGGTTAATAACCGATATAGTTGCACTGTACCCACTCGACAAGGAATGCACTTGCCGCAGGATTCATCCATACAAAATTCCATGAAAAACTTGGCAACATCTACCATGTTGGTACTTTGATCCATGACAATCATGCCGCCGGAACCCATCATCGAACCCAGTGCAGTTAAGGATTCGTAGTCTACCGATGTATCAAAAGCTGAGGCAGGGATACATCCTCCTGAAGGGCCACCAGTTTGCACAGCTTTGGCTTTTCCTCCATCAGGGACACCACCACCTAATTCTTCTACTATTAGATGTAGTGTAGTTCCCATTGGTACTTCTATTAATCCTGTGTTGTATATTTTACCTGCAAGTGCAAAAACTTTTGTACCTTTGCTTTTTTCTGTGCCGATACTAGCAAACCACTCAGCACCCTTACGAATAATTGGTGAGATATTGGCAAAGGTTTCAACATTGTTAATTAGGGTGGGATATGCCCATAAACCAGACTCGGCAGGATAAGGTGGGCGGGGGTGAGGTGTACCGCGTTTACCTTCAATTGATGCCATCAGAGCGGTTTCTTCACCACAAACATAAGCCCCTGCACCAATGCGGATATCAATTTTAAAATCGAAGGGAGACTCAAAGATTTGACTTCCCAATAAGCCTAAGCGTTGCGCTTGACGAATCGCAGTTTGCAGGCGACTGATAGCGATGGGGTATTCTGCTCTGACATAGATATAGCCTTGAGTTGCACCCACCGCATAGGCAGCGATCGCCATTCCCTCCAGTACGCGATGAGGATCACTTTCTAAAACGCTGCGATCCATAAATGCTCCTGGATCGCCTTCGTCGGCGTTGCAGATCACAAACTTGCGTTCTCCTTTGGCTTTCGCAACCGTCGCCCATTTCACTCCAGTGGGATAACCAGCACCACCCCTTCCCCGCAAACCACTGCGGTTAATGGTATCCACTACCTCAACCGGACTCATCTCCCGCAGCACATGGTAAAGTGCTTGATAGCCTCCAGCTGCAATATAAGATTCGATGCGATCGGGATTAACTTTACCGCTGTTTTCTAAGACTATTGGCAATTGTTTCGCAAAAAATGGATGTGTTAAATCTCCTTGCTGAACATTTGTCTGTTTCCCATTGAGAGCAGCGATGATTTCAGGTGCATTCTCTGGGGTAACTTTTTGGTAGAGTTTGCCCAAACTTTCTGGTTCATTTTGTTTTGCTACATGAACTAAAGCTCCTTGACAACACAAGCGCATACAACCCACACCGCAAACTTGTACCTGGTTCTCTAAACCAGATGCTTTGACTGCTTCCTCAAGCCGTTTGTTCACTGCTTCGGAATTAGCAGACAGGCAACTAGCAGCAAGACAACAGCGAATTTGTACTGGTTTTTGAGACTGGCGTTCTTGCTCTGCTATCTCTTGTAGCTCAGTCAAATCCATCTTCTACCTGCCTCCTGTGCCATAACTGATTTGGCTCCATCTTTGAGGTTAAGAGAAAAATTTGAGGAACTTGTGAGGAAAAGTATTTGTATACAAGAGCCTTCAATAATATTTTTTCATGAACTATGTAATATGCCTGACTTTTTAAATAGGTTGCAGTTCTGTTATTAAAAGTTATTTATGTAAAAGCGACTGGAACTTAAATTTTTTACTCAAGGTTTTTATTAATTTCACTTACTAACTACAAATTTTAATCTCTAAGTTAAAAATCTTATGAAAATTACATTGATCTTCAGAATATAATCCTTTTCTGAAAAACTAGATTTTATATTATCACTCACCACGGTAACTAATGTATAAATTTTAGTAATTTATCTAATTGTTTTTCTCTTTGTTGAAAGTTTTTTCTCATAAAATTACTTCAAATCTATAATAATTAGACATTCAAAATTATGTTGTATAAAGGTTGCATATGCATTTACAATAAGATAATTATTTGGAATTATTAATATCAGAGATAATGTCAGGATTTTCTAAAACTATAGAGGGTTTCATACGTAGTGAATAATTAGCAAACTATAAACAAATCTAAGCTATTATTGCTGATTTCAGCACATTTAAATTATTTAATTGCCAATAATCAGTTTTTTTACTTTCTTGATTGAGGCTAATTAAACTTAGCATTAATTTGAATTATAATCTAAATTATAATTATGCTGCAAACTTTTTTTTATTACTTAGCTATCATATTTTATCTAGTAATGGCTTACTGTTACTTTACTGTGTGGCTCGATTTCTTTTTACAAGATGAAGAAATGAACTTAGTACAACGCTCTTTTTCCGGTGCAATTTTGGTAATAGGTAGTATTTTATGGCCTATAGTAATTCCTTTTGCTTATTTGGAGTTATTAAACTTTAATAAACAACACAAAAAAACTATTGATATATTAATCAATAAGTCTAATTCCAAAATTCGCGATCGCTAACTTAGTGCAACAGAATCTCTGCAAATATTTAGTACAGCGTTGCATAAAAGTTGTATATAACTTTACGATAAGTTATTTTTCTGGAATTCTCAATAATACAGGATCTCGGCGCGATCCTGTGTTGTTCCAAGATACTATTCGCCAGTGGTATATCACCACTGGCTTTCTTTATTGCATGGCAGGCGATCGCTTGATTTTTCACCGCCTGTTTTCTTCATACAATGAAAAAGTGGCACTTCTATGTGTCGAGTGAAGCGATGATAATTCACATAGATGAGACAACAGCGAAAGTTGACTGCTCCCCTGGCTAAAAGCCGAGGGGATTCTAAAAGGATGCTACGCAACGGGCTGAAGCCACGAAGCTCGCCTTTCTTTTAGCTGTCACCCAGATATAGATCCGGGTGGGATGAGTCAAAACACCCCTAGACACTCCACTTAAATCTAGTCCAAGTGTTATACTTACTTTACGGATGATGTTAGCAGCACCATTGCAATCTGCATTAACGTACCAGTTCATTACCGTCCTGAACAATCCACGCTTAACTCTACGACCAATGTGATCGCCAAATCAGACTAAACATCCAAATCAAAATCTGAAGGGCATTTTATGGTTGCGATTCTCCATACGCCATATCATTTGCCTCGGCGTAACGATGCATAAATCGCATAAATCTGTCCCAATAGTCATCCTGTTCTATTTCAAATTTGCACTCGACACGCTGTAATTCATCACCTTCTGCACCCCCAAACACAAATTGCACAGAAGAAGGAGTGACGTTAATTTCACCTTCTTCATCAGTTAAACGCATAGAATTTAAGGATTGTTTCGTGAAGCTGTTTAATCCTTCTATGGCTTTTAATTGATTAAAAATCATTAAGACACTACGATTGCCAGAAGTGCGACCGCGTCGTAAGCTGACATTGCTCAGTTGTTCGTCAATGCCAGCAAAAAATTGGATCGAGGGTGTAATAGATGCCATCAGCAATTCAAGATTTCAAATTCAAATTTCAAAACGTCATTTGTCCTTTGTCATCAGTCATTGGTAAGGGTTCTAGGCGCGTTTACTTTTCATAATATAGTTATGTTTATTTTCACTTGTCCATTTAGCTATTAGCTATGACCCATCCAAAACAAGCAGTATTATTATCTTTGATAAGGATAATAATACTGCTGAGGAGTCATCATTGGTGGAGACTGATAATTATTGTTAAGAGGAGGCATGGTGCTGCCCATATTATTTGGTAAAGACGGATTTAGAACTGGAGACTGATACGTATTTGGTGGCAGCGTGCTTGTTGGTGTGACTGTAGGTGCCATGACAGGAGATTGATAACCAGTTGTAGGCATGGGAGCAACTTGAGTTAATTGTTGGTAAGCAGTACGAGAAATAGAGCTAATTAATTTCTCAGCACGCGGATCGTTGTTAGGGCGCTTCACCATGACTGCAACTATGTAGCGCTTGTTCGTAGGCAAATCAACTAAACCCGCATCTGCAAGCATAGTACCAATATCCCCAGTTTTGTGGGCAATTGTTGCGCCTTGTCCCAAACCAGTTGGCAAAAGGTGGTTTCTGACTGTTTTGCGCATAATATCAAGGATGCGATCGCGTGAAATCATGCCTACTAAATTGCCTTGATTTACCATCGCCATCAAATTTCCCAATTCTTTGGGGCTAGTCGTGTTAGTACCTTGCAAATCGGGAAGTGGGTTGCGAATGGTTGTGGTTGTCAAACCCCAACTACGAAAACGCTGATTTAAAGCTTCAATACCACCCATACGGGTTATTAGCATATTTGTTGCCGTATTGTCGCTAATTGTCATCATCTTCGTTGCAACTTCCAGCGCTGTGAACTGAGTTCCCGCTGGTTTGAATTGCATATCTCCAGAGCCACCTACAACCATTTCCTTTTGCATTGTTAGTGATTCATCTAGGCGAATTTTGCCACTATCCACATCTTGGAAAAAAGCAACAAGAATTGGAATTTTAATAGTGCTGGCGGCGGGAAAACTTGAGGAGGCGCTCACATCTACATAACCACCATTATCCAAATCCACTACAAAAACCCCTGGCGTCAGATTTGGATTGCTAGCTACTAAACTTTGGATCGCTGTTTTTAATGGAGTAATTTCCTGTGATAACGATAAGCCAGAAACTGCTGCTGTAGGAGTTGGATTTGGCTGTGTTTGCATTTGCCTGGGATTATTTGATGTTCCCTGTGTCGAAGTACGGGTAGCAGGATCTAAAATTGACAAGACTGTTCCCACGATCGCGCCGATACCAACTCCCACAATTAATAACCGTAAAGCATACAGAATAGTTCTTGCCATAGGCTTTAGCCGTGTTTTTCGGGATGAGCCGATTTTTTTGAGCGGTGCTTGCTTGCGCATCCCTAAAGTTTTTACTTTTACGTTACTAGGTTTTAAGGGAGGTATTTGCTTGTGTGCCTTTGGGCTGGGTTTGATTGTTGCTGGCACTATTACCCCCGGTCGTGCTTTTGCGGCATTAGCATTAGTAAGGGGACGATTAGCTTCTGGGCGCATTTGTACGGCTTTACCTTGAGAGGTAGACTGCTGCTGACTAGATACTTTTACTTGTTGACGCCCCGACTTTTGCCCTTTACGGGGACGTTGGCGCTGTTCTTTGGCGGGTTGACGCCGCGATAAACCTGTTATGAAGGTTTTGGTTTGCATACAATTTTATAGAGGTGATATAAACTACACAATATAGCAATTACTTTTGAGGCTTTATTCAGGTGGGTGAAAATATATTTTTGTTAATTTCTAAAGGTTTTTGAAAGCAAAAGCCAACTTGTATTTCTATATTTTTTCACTATAATTTCTCCTTAAATATGCTGCTAATAAAGTATATACAAACACACTTAATTTGGTAAGACTTGAGCTTGAATTACTAAAAAAGAACTTAGCTATCAGGATTTCGGAAAAGGAAGTTACAACTCAGAATATTCTAGATTCTGAATTCCGTGTTCTGTATTCTTTGTTCTGACTACATTTTTATTGTGTATCCTTTTGTGCTTTTGGTTTAGATTTTGTGTTTAGTTTAAGCCATACTAAAAAGATTTGGGAGGGTAGGTGCGTACATGGTAAGCGATTAATTATGAATTTTCATGATCGCTTTTGTTCTTTAATGCCCATTCTACCTGTCGCAAAATTCCTCGTAACATAGAAATTTCTCTAGTTTGTAATTGAGCACGATTATAAAGTTGGCGAAATTTTTCCATACGGCTAGCTGCTGTATGGGGATAAAGATATCCAATCTTTAGCAGTAGAGATTCTAATTGCTGGTAGTATGCCTCCACAACATCCAAAGGTGCGAGATCGGAATCAGACGCAGTGCGAACAGACGCGAAGAAATTATCAAAAATATTCCCCGTGTCCCCACCTCCCCGCGTCCCCGCGTCCTCTTCATTCCCCATGTCTCCTTTTGCTAGTTCATAGCAGCAAATAGCAACAGCAGTAGCCAAATTTAGTGATGAATAGCTGGAACTAGTGGGAATGCGAACAAAGCGTTGGGCATAATTTAATTCTTGATTAGTTAATCCGCTGTCTTCTCTACCAAAAATCAGAGCTGCGGGTTGCCCTATTTCTTCTAATAACCAGGGGAGTGCGGTACAGGGGTTTTCCAATGGTGCTTCCCAATGATGGGTGATACCAGTTGTAGCGATCGCTCGCCTGCATCCTTGCAATGCTTCTGGCAATGTTGCTACTAATACGGCTGATTCTAAAATATCCCAGGCATGCACTGCCATTTTTTTTGCTTCAATCCCTAAAAAATCGCATTGAGGATTAACTAACACCAACTGATTGAATCCAAAATTTTTCATTACCCGTACAACAGATCCTACATTTAAAGGACCTGCTGGCTCTACTAAAATAATTTTCACCCCACTTATTGCCATATACCATCTCTCCAGTTGTACTACCTCTGTCGTCTATGCCCCATTTTCACAGACAATAACCCATCGATTGATAGAGCAGCTGTTTATCCTTGCGAACGATGAAATTCGATTCCAAAAAAGGGAAAACAATAATGTAAGCACAAAAACAATTGATGGAGAAGTCAAATGGTTGTAGCACAACACCAGCATCAGCGTGCAGTTGGGGTATTTTCTAACCGACGTGACGCCGAACATGCGCTTACTGAACTTAGAGATGCTGGCTTTAACATGAATAAGGTTGCTGTAATTGCCAAAGACGCAGATCGCACCGGTAGCATTGGTGGTGTTGACACTCAAGAAAATATTGGCAATAAAGCAGATGAAGGAGCCGCTGCTGGAGCAGTTACAGGTGGTATATTAGGAGGACTGACTGGTCTGCTCGTTGGTTTAGGTACTTTAGCAATTCCTGGTGTTGGCCCGATTTTACTTGCAGGAGAAATAGCTACAGCTTTGGCTACTACTGCTGCCGGTGCTGGTATTGGTGCGGCGGCTGGTGGATTAGTCGGAGCGCTGATTGGCTTGGGAATTCCTGAAGAAAGAGCTAGAGTTTACAATGATCGCATTTCCCGTGGAGATTATCTAGTCATAGTAGAAGGTACAGACTTAGAAATTCAACGTGCTGAAACTATTCTCAGAAATCGGGGTATTGAGGAGTTTGGTATTTATAATACTCCTACCGTTAATGCTACCGATGCTACTAGCCGCAGTGACTACATGAATCCTGCAACTTCCACAGTAGATACCACTCGCAGCGTTACTACTAACGATCCCAAGGTAATCATTGTTGATCGTCGAGATGAAACTATTTAGTAAAAATATAGAGTTCTTGACAATAACTCATAACTCTAAATCATGACTGAATGATTGATTTGTCAATATTTGCTCCTCAAACTTGCACATAAGTTAATTAATCGCTAAAACTTTGAACTAACAAAAAGAAATGAAGAAACTCATTCCGTTACTAATTAGTAGTGTACTGGTTGTGGGTGTGGCAGCTTGCGAAACTAACTCTAGAACTAGTACCGAAGCTCCCAGCAACGTTAATGAAAACGTCAACGCCCCAACCAAAGACACAGCTCAACAAACCCAACAAGACGCTGTTAGCGACACTCGTAAAGATCAAATTGAATCTGATATTCGGGCAAGAGAGCAACGTAACAACATTACTGGTGGCGATGCAGACAGAGCCGATGCAGATCTTGAAAGTGAGGTTCGCGGTAAATTAGAGGCAAATTTACCAGCTAGTCAGCTAACAGTTGATGCAGAAGAGGGTGTTGTCACTATTGCTGGAACAGTTCCCACTCAAGAGCAACTAAATAGAGTTCCTACCTTGGCACAAGAAATTAAGGGTGTCAAAAATGTAGATGTTAAAAATGTTAAGGTTGCTCCAGCCACACCTGCACCAAATTAACCATAACAAGGACTGAGTAAGTTTTGTTCCTTCCAAGTAATTATAATTGAGCAAGGGCTAATTGCTACACTTATTGAAGTAATGCAATTAGCCTTTAACTTTTAGATACTAATGCATAGTTAAAATTACTCCCACATTAATTATCGTTACCAGGTTCTATCTGGTAACGAGGATTTGACGCCTACAAAAGATGTGAATTTATTATTTATAGAAAAGCTAAGGAAATTATACTTTGTAATTTTCTAGACACTACGCAGGTATGTCTATCTAAATTACACCAAAATCTTAAGAAAACTAAAAGCTAAGTCACTAATTTACAAGCATCAAAGAATTATTCTTTAGAATTAAAAATTTTATCTTTAATTTATTATTGAGAGTGTAATTTGTATTGAAAAAGATGTGCGAAACAGATTTAAATTTGATAACATCAAAATCACCTTCATGAGATGACATGATGTAGCTTTGAGGCACTTGAGTCTAAGTCAAGTTAAAAATAGTTAATCTCTGCACATCTGTACTCATTGGTAGTCTAACTACAGTTAAAGCAGAACTTCTGTAAACTGAATGAAATATTTTCGGTAGCAAGAAGTTATTTTAGCTGAGATTTTGAGCTACATAAGTGTATTGTTCATTACTTATGTCATGTTTGTTTTGACATTTTTAGATTTGCTCCTCAACGTCAAATTCAAAACCAAATAAATTTCATCGCCTCAAATATCTAATCAGGAGTAAAAAAATGAAAGGGCTAATCCCGTTTTTGATGACTGCTATTATGTTAGTTGGTACACTTGGTTGTCAACAAGAAGCTAATAAAACAGGTTCAGAGACTCCTAAAACTACACAAGCGCCAGCAAAAAATGCTAGTCAGACTAGTCAAACTGCAAAGAAAACAACGACTACTTCTAAAGCACCTACAGGCAATCTCACATCTACGGTAAATAAACATTTGAAAGAGAAATTGCCAGGTAGTAAGTTAGAAGCTGTAGATAATAAAAATGGTGCTGTCACTGTTAAAGGAACAGTTCCTTCACAAGCAGATCTCAAAAAAGTTGAACCTTTGACAAAGGAAGTTCAAGGTATCAAGACTGTGAAGGTGGAAGTAAAAGTTGAACCTGTGAAAAAGCAGTAGGGTAAAGGAACTAGGGGCTAGCACCTAGCCCCTATTTTCAAGCCAGTTGTGAAGGGATTGTATTAATTTCTCGATCTGGGCTGCTTCGTGAGTTGCCATTACAGAAATACGTATCCGACTTGTGGGAACGGTGGGGGGACGAATTGCAGGGGCAAAAATACCAGCAGATTTGAGATATTGTGATGCTTGAAGTGCATCGGCAGCACTCAGTAATTGCAAGCAAAGAATGGGTGATTCTGAAGGTAGCAATTTTTGGTTTGGTAAGTGTTTTTGCATCAACTCTTTTAATTGGGCTACATTGTGCCAGAGTTGGGCATGGCGTTGTGGCTCTTTTTGTACTATATGAATTGCTGCTAATGCTGCCGCTGCATCAGCAGGTGAAAGAGCAGTGGTATAAATCCAAGTTGGGGCGCGATTTCGCAAAAAATCAATCAGGGTGGCGTTTCCGGCTACATATCCGCCTAAACTACCCAAAGCTTTACTCAGAGTTCCAATTTGGATGAGTTGTTTGCCAGTACAGCCAAAATGTTCTACACATCCTGCACCAGTTTTTCCCAAAACTCCAGTAGCATGAGCCTCATCAACTAGCAACATACAGCTAAATTCCTCAGCTAGCTCCAACAGTTCAGGTAGAGGGCATAAATCCCCATCCATGCTGAAGACGCTATCGGTAACAATCAAGCAGCGTCGGTAGTCTTGCCGCACTCGTTGTAACTCATTTTTTAAAGTTGAAATCTCACAATGAGGAAATTCAATTATGGTTGCACCACTGAGAATTGCCCCATTCTTTAAACTGGAATGATTGTACTGATCAGCTAAAATTAAATCTCGCTTTCCAACTAAAGCAGTTATTGTCCCTAAATTTGCCAAATAACCCGAACTAAAAACCAGCGCATCTTCTGTTTGCTTAAGGGATGCGATCGCCTCCTCTAATTCTCTGTGTAATTTTCTGTGTCCACTGAGTAATCGAGAACCAGTACTACCAGTTCCAAATGCCTGAATAGCAGCAGTTGCGGCAGCTATTAAACGCTGATCGCCTGCTAAACCCAAATAATCATTACTGGCAAAATTAATTACCTCTCGTCCTTCTAAAAGCACTGTGGCACCTGGATGCCCGTCAATCGTTTGTACAGAACGATACCAATCCGCACGGTGAATGGTTGCTAGAGATTGTTCTATCCAAGCGTAAGGATCAGCAGCCATGTTTTAGCAGGAGAGAGTACGAGGGGGGAGACAAGGGGACAAGGGAGCACCAGAGGCAGAGGAGAAGTACCACTAACTACTAACCACTGTACGAGCGGGTTTTAACAACAATCTCTCTAGGATCATGAAATATCTAAATAAACTCGCCCCTACTAATGACTACATTCGCTACTACTAAGATGAGCGATCGCTTGTTTAATCCAGTCTTCTACATAGGCATCTTTAGGTAATCCAATATCTTCGCCCACTACGTGTAAGGCATGGCTGACTTCACTGGGAGTGTAACCCAATGCCAACAGAGTCATTTGTACTTCCTCAAGAATACCTGGTGCAGGGCCACCCGTAGCGACGAAAAATCCTGCTGTTTTGCGCCATTCAATCAACTTACTTTTCAACTCCAAGCAGATGCGCTCGGCAGTTTTTTTGCCGACGCCAGGAGCTTGAATTAATAATTGAATGTTGCCAGTAATAATTGTTTGAACTAATTCTGGTAATTCTAGAGTGTCTAATAAGGCGATCGCCAAAGCTGCACCAATGCCACTCACACTCAACAAGTGGCGAAACACATCACGTTCTCCAGGCGACGCAAAGCCATATAAAAATGGCATCTCCTCTCGAATTTGGTAATGGGTAAATACTTGTACTTCGCCTCCCGACTCTGGCAACTGCTGTGCCATTCGTGCCGGAATTTGTAAGTCATACCCGATACCATTGACTTCGAGAGTGAGAATATAGCGATTACCGCCATGTTTCTGGATGCCTGCGACGATACCTTTAAGATAGCTAATCATTCTATGAGTCCAAAATATCGTAAACCTTCAATAATTCCGCCCGCACAGAAATTCTTTGCCAGGTAGCGGCGATCGCCAGGATTCTCATTGTGCCATTCGAGTAGCTCTGGGCGAGCATTCCCGACAATGATTCCTCGTTCGTTGCCTGCGGCGAATAAAGCAATATCATTGCCAGAGTCACCACAGACGACAGTTTGCTCTGCTAAAAATTTCCATTCTTGACGGAGAAATTGTACTGCCTGACCTTTATCGCTCCTGTGAGGCACAATGTCAAGGTCTATACCGCTACTATAGATTAACTTTATATTTAGTCCACTGCTCCGTAATTCTGATTCTAACTGGGATAAAACGGTTACAGCAGCATCTTGATTTAGGAAGAAACTCACCTTATATGGACGCTGTTCTGAATCTGGTTGACGTTGTAAATCCGGAAAATTATCAGTAATAGATAATACCAATTCTCTGTCCCATCCTTGTGAAAGTTTTTCTGCCCAGGTTGAATCAAAAGTATTGCTGCCGTTGATATATATTTCTGTTCCTACAGCCAAAATCAGGGCATCTGGCTCTAAAAGATTTTTTTCTTCTTGCAATTGTTGATACAAAATTGGCGATCGCCCAGTCGCATACACAATTTTGGTACCGTGTTCTTGACGATGCCTTTGTAAGCGATCGTTCAATTCCAACAAAGCCTTGTCATCGCCTACGAGAGTATTATCTAAATCTGTTACAAATAGAAATTTAGTCACAGCAACCTCTTTTGTCAGCTTTACCATCAAAAAGTTTATGCTGTAATGGCGCTTATCTCATCTGTTTTTGGTGAATAAGCTGAATATGTGAGTAGAAGCTAGGAGGTAGAGAGGAGACACAAAGAGGGGGAGAATAACTACTAACACCAAATTGGCGAGTGGGAGTCTTGTTTCAAAACTCTGGACTAGCCTACTAATTAATAGTTTTAATCCAAAATCCACGCATTGGTATGAGCTTTTAAGTTTCAGGAAGAATGATGTTTAATGAGGTACGAACATTTTCTAGTGGCTGTTCCCACAACAAATTCCATTCAATGCCAAACAGAGGTTTAGCCTGTTTTCCCATCAGCCATCCCTTGGCGATCGCATCCATGTATTTTGTCGAAACTTCAATATCATAAATAACAGCTTTGACAAGATTTTTAGCTAATAGTGCCAACCAAAAACGCGTAAAGTATAGCTGGGCAACATAGAAAGCTTCTAATTGGATTTCTCCCAAAATATCCGTATTGCACCCGGTGACGATGTGCCAAATGTCATGGGTTTCGGTAATATGCACTCCTAAAAATTGGTAATCATTCTCTACTTGCCCTGCCTGTAAAGGTTTCAAATTATTTTCAAGCATATGTTTAGCATAGGCATATCCTAATGTGTTGGCAGGCAAACGATAGAGTTTTTGCAGATCGACATCACCCAGCCTAATACGCTTTTGAAATGCTTGTTTTCCTTGTGGGATACTAGAGAGAAATTCAATTACTTTGTGCAAGCCATGCTGATCACTGAGGGAATTTGCGAGTTTGCCAATACTCTCAAAATCCCCATCAGGTGCTTTGACAATATTTATAATGCTCTCAAGTGCGCTATCCTGCCATGCTTGCTCTAGTTGGTTACAAGAATGCATC
>NZ_JAYKTT020000052.1:0-27894 GCF_038404745.2 Chlorogloeopsis sp. ULAP02
CCAAAAAGAGATTTTTACGAGTACAGATCATCAAGGTAATCACATTCTCATATTACGACAAAGCAGACGATTGCGATTTTGCTAAAACAAAAAGTAACGCTGTGCCATCGGCAAAACTGTCGCTGGTTCACAAGTTAGCAACTCGCCATCTGCCCTGACTTCATAAGTTTCCGGATCTACTTCCATATGGGGTAATGCATCATTTAGCTTCATATCCCGCTTACTCAACTGTCTTGTTCCAGAAACAGCCACTGCTTGCTTTTGCAGCCTCAATTGACTAGGAATTCCCTTTTCTAAAGCTGCTTGGGAAATAAAAGTGAACGATGTGGCATGACATGCGCCTGCAAAACTACCAAACATCGGACGCATATGTACTGGTTGCGGCGTGGGAATGCTAGCATTGGCATCGCCCATTTGCGCCCATGCGATCGCGCCACCTTTAATCACAATCTCCGGTTTGACACCAAAAAATGCTGGACGCCACAAACACAAATCTGCCAGTTTACCCTCTTCAACTGAACCCACATACTGAGAAATTCCGTGAGTAATTGCTGGATTAATTGTGTACTTGGCAACATACCTTTTTGCTCGCAAGTTATCTGCTCTTTGCCCCTCTCCGACTATGACAGGGGTTGAAGTGAGAGTTCCACGTTGCACTTTCATCTTGTGTGCTGTCTGCCAGGTGCGAATTATTACTTCACCTACCCTTCCCATGGCCTGCGAGTCAGAAGAAATCATACTAAACGCGCCTAAATCGTGCAAAATGTCTTCAGCAGCGATGGTTTCGCGGCGAATGCGTGACTCCGCAAATGCGACATCCTCAGGAATACTCGGAGCGAGATGATGGCACACCATCAACATATCTAGATGTTCGTCTAAGGTATTGAGAGTGTAAGGACGTGTAGGGTTAGTGGAAGATGGCAGAACATTTGCCTCACCGCAAACTTTAATGATATCTGGTGCGTGTCCGCCACCTGCGCCTTCTGTATGGTAGGTATGAATAACACGATTTTTAAAAGCAGCGATAGTATTTTCCACAAACCCTGCTTCGTTTAACGTATCGGTGTGAATCGCAACCTGCACATCATATTGATCAGCAACACTAAGACAAGTATCAATTGCTGCTGGCGTCGTTCCCCAATCTTCGTGCAACTTCAATCCCATTGCACCAGCTAACACTTGTTCTACAAGCCCTTGAGCTTTGCTGGCATTGCCTTTACCCAAAAATCCTAAGTTCACAGGAAAAGCATCAGCTGCTTGTAGCATTCGGTAAATATTCCAGGGGCCGGGTGTGCAAGTAGTAGCGTTTGTGCCAGTAGCCGGGCCTGTACCACCGCCTATCATAGTCGTAATGCCGGAAGCGATCGCAACTTCAATTTGCTGGGGACAGATAAAATGAATGTGGGCATCGATCCCACCAGCAGTGAGAATCATTCCTTCTCCGGCGACGGCTTCAGTACCAGGGCCAATAATAACATCTACATTGTCTTGAATATAGGGATTTCCGGCTTTACCAACTTTTAAGATTTTGCCATCTTTAATGCCAATATCTGCTTTGACTACGCCCCACCAATCGAGAATCAAAGCGTTAGTAATTACCAGATCAACAGCACCATCAGCATTAGAAATAGGGGATTGTCCCATTCCGTCTCTAATAACTTTTCCGCCGCCAAATTTTACTTCATCGCCGTAGGTTGTTAAATCTTGTTCAACTTCAATAAATAATTCTGTATCGGCAAGGCGGATGCGATCGCCTGTTGTGGGGCCATAAGTTTCTGCGTAAGCGCGGCGATCCATTCTGTAAGGCATAATACACTCCTTGAAACTAACGTGTAGCCAATAAACTCTAACTCCGCGTTCCTTTGCGTTTACCTTAGCGTCCCTCTGCGTTAAAAAAATAAATATACTTAGAGGTTGCCGTCAATTCTGCCGTTGAAACCATAAACTTGACGACTACCAACTAACGGGACAAGAGTTACTTCTTTTTCATCGCCTGGTTCAAACCGAACTGCCGTGCCGGCGGGAATATCGAGGCGCATTCCCCGCGCTTGTTGTCTATCAAAATTTAAGGCAGTGTTAACTTCAAAAAAATGAAAGTGAGAACCGACTTGAATTGGGCGATCGCCTGTATTTGATACTCGCAATTTTACCGTCGAACGCCCCGCGTTGAGTTCGATTTCTCCTTTTGGTGTAATAATTTCTCCTGGAATCATAATTTTTAGGTTTTTGTGTCAAACTAATGAATTGGATTATGCACCGTCACAAGCTTAGTTCCATCTGGGAAAGTTGCTTCCACCTGCACTTCATGAATCATTTCTGGCACTCCTTCCATCACATCATCTCGCGTTAGAAGAGTGGTGCCATAACTCATTAACTCTGCAACTGTTCTGCCGTCTCTTGCACCTTCTAAAATGGCAGCAGAAATATAAGCAACAGCTTCTGGATAATTTAATTTCAAACCTCTTGCCTTACGTCTTTCTGCTAATAAAGCAGCAGTAAAAATAAGCAGCTTATCCTTTTCCTGAGGCGTCAGTTGCATTTTAACCTCCTTGGCATCCTACTCTACGAGAAGCTGCTGACGCGTCTATAGCGTCTTGACTGTTTGTTTACATCTGCCAAACTCTTGGCAAACAGCTAACCCGGCTCAAAAAAGATACACGTACTAGCTGCCAAACACTGATAAACCAGTTTCTCACCTCAGTAGTAGATGAACCACGGTATCGACACAAAAATCCATGTTCTAGACGAGTCACACCAACTTCACCTTCTCCGTGCCATAATTCACGTGCTTTTTCAATAATGTCATGTGAAACAGCACCTTTAACCCAGACTAAACTGCCTGCGATCGCTTGTCCATTTAATCCATGAGGGCTGTGAAAAATTTTGTCGCTACCGGGTAACCATTGTCTATCTATCCATAAGGGTTTGTCTTGCTGCCAAATTTCGGTGTGCGATCGCCACTCTCCTTGTACAAACTTTTCTCCTCTGGCAGTGCGACCAAATCTAGTTATTTCCCAGCCTAAATAACTTGCTCCCGTAGCTAATTCTACTCGTAAATCTTGCCTATACAACGCACTATTGAACACAATTGTTTCTTGGGGTAACCACTCCAAACAAGCATTTGCATCAATTTGAATATTGATGGTTTGTTTGGCTTGCAACCCATTAGTACGATAAATCTTACTAGCAGTTGCAGTTGTAATTAATGCTTGGGCATCAGGTTCGAGGTGAAAATTACACGATAGGCGATCGCCTCCCACAATTCCACCAGCTGTATGTAAAATCACGCTATGACAAACATTTTTCCCCTCTGGATAAAACGGACGTTGCACTTTTAATGGCGCTTGAGATTGACTATGAATTAGTTGGGTTTCACCTTGAGCGCGAGCATATACTAAATTGAGCTTGCCATGCCAGCTTTGGTTAGGCTCAGTTTTTGTTTGAGAGTGACACTGTTGAACCACAATTATTAGTGTTTAGTTATTACAAGCAGGAAGGGGACAAGGAGAGTGGCAGAACTACTAACCACTAACCACTAACTCCCCCACTTAAGCCAAACCCAGTTCTCTTTTAAGCAGGTTAATAGATGTGGTGCCGATGTAATTATCGCAGCGCAACAACTTGGGTGGACGAATAATATCTTCTTGTAGCATTTGTACTGCTGCTTGCACTGACGCAAAACTAGCTTGATCGCTGATAATTAGCTGCGCCCGCTTAACGATCGCATGAAGCTTGTAAATATCCTTGGGCTGTGCTGTCATCACGAGTAGTTCGTCTCCGCGCAAACCGTGGAGGATTACTTCTGCGGCGCGTACAATCCCAGAACTGAGGCTGATGATACCAACACAGCTCTCTTTTGGGAGATTTTTCAAAAGCTCGAATTCCTTAGCATAGTCATAGATATCAAGGGGAATCACACGCACTGCTTTCGGTGCGGCAATTATCTCTACATCACCAATAAAATACCGACTGGTGACAACTGTAGCAGAGGTGGTTTTCTCAAGCACAGCAGCTAATTCTTCCATAGCTACTAGTTGTACTGGTATCTTGAGAGACTGTTCTAATTCCTGCACCATCAGTTCTCCAGCACCTATATCGCTAGCAGGTACTGTCACCAATACTCGCGCACTACAACGCAAACGCCAGTCTACTTCTGCAAGAAAGATTTCTCTAGCTTGGTTGAGAGAACAGCCTTGGAAAAGAAGTTCATCCAGTGCTTGCTGAACAACTTTGTATGCTTGGGGATTTTCATTGAGAATTGGTGATTGCAGCCTGCTACCACCTTCATGCCCTTGGGCGCGGACATAAATTCCCGAACCTGCAAGACTTTCTACTAATCCATCGTCTTCTAACTGACGGTAAACTTTGCTAATAGTATTGCGGTGTAATCCTGTTTGCATTGCCAATGCCCGTGTACTCGGTAATTTGTAACCAGGAGGATATTGACGAGAAGCGATCGCAAACCTGATTTGATTAAATAACTGAGAAGATGCGGGTATTTCACTGTCTGGCTGAATGCGGAACTGAATCATTACCAAACCTCCAAAGGTAGCAGTAGCAATTTGTGACTAGCTGCAAATGCTACTTGTCAAATATTTTATTTATACATTCAATTTATCTGGGCAAAATTTTTCATGAATTCACCAAAAGTAACTGACAGTTTGACTTTGAGGTAGTCTAGAAATATTTACATGGGTATATCTAAGCTATTACGGATCATTCGTAAAAACTATTATGGCAGAGCGAACAATCGTAAAAACTATTATGGCAGAGCGAACAATCGATACTGCAACAGTTAACCTTTCGCAAGCTAATTTACACATTGCCGCTTACCTAGCAAAGCCAACTGAACCAGGCTCTTATCCAGGCATTGTGGTATTGCAGGAAATTTTTGGAGTTAACTCTCACATCCGCGATGTGACAGAACGTATTGCCCGCGAAGGCTATGTAGCGATCGCACCCGCATTGTTTCAGCGCACTGCTCCGGGATTTGAAACTGGATACACACAGGAAGATATAGAAGTTGGTAGAAACTATGCTTGGGGGCAAACCAAAGCATCTGAATTGTTAAGGGATATTCAAACAGCTATCGATTATCTCAAAACCTTACCCCAAGTCAAACAAAATAAGTTTGGTTGCATTGGTTTTTGCTTTGGTGGACACATAGCGTATCTTGCTGCAACTCTACCAGACATTAAGGTCACTGCCTCATTTTATGGCGCACGTATCACTACCGCTACACCCGGAGGTGGCGCACCTACTATCACTCGTACACCAGAAATTACAGGCGCTCTCTATACCTTTTTTGGTATGGAAGATGCCAGCATTCCTACTGCACAAGTAGATCAGATTGAAGCAGAGTTAGAAAAATACAACATTCCTCATCGTGTGTTTCGCTACGATGGAGCTGACCACGGATTTTTCTGCGACCAGCGTGCCAGTTATAATCCTAAAGCTGCTGCTGATGCTTGGGAGCAAGTCAAACAACTGTTTAAAGAACATCTAAACAGTTAATGGTTAACCATTAGCTATTAACAAATAGCAATATATCTTTACAAGTTATGAATTCCGAAGCCAAACCTTCTCAAAAAGCCGATTCGTCGTTTTCGCTCGATGATTTTGCCAGAGCACTAGAACAACACGACTACCAGTTTCAAAAGGGACAAATAGTACACGGAAAAGTGTTCCAGTTAGAAACTGAGGGAGCTTATGTAGATATTGGTGGCAAATCCTCAGCTTTTCTTCCTCGTGAAGAAGCTTCTTTGAGAACAGTAGCCAACTTATCAGATATCTTGCCATTGAATGAAGAACTAGAATTTTTGGTGATCCGGGATCAGGATGCAGAAGGGCAAGTCACTCTTTCACGGCGACAGTTAGAAATTAGGCACCTCTGGGAACGACTAGCGCAAATGCAGGAAAATTCCCAAACAGCAGAGGTGCGGGTAAGTAATGTCAACAAAGGTGGTGTGACTGTCGATATTCAGGGTTTGCGAGGATTTATTCCGCGATCGCACCTGATCGAACGTGACAATCTGGAAGCACTCAAAGGGCAAATTCTCACCGCTAGCTTTTTAGAAGTAGATCGCAGCAACAACAAATTAATACTTTCCCAACGTTTAGCAACTCGTTCTGCCAATTTTAGTATGTTGGAAATAGGTCAATTGGTAGAAGGGAAAGTAACTGGGATCAGACCTTTTGGTGTATTTGTTGATTTAGATGGCGTTAGTGCCTTGCTCCACATCAAGCAAGTAAGTCAGAAATTTATCGAGAATCTAGAAAAGGTATTTCAAATTAATCAGCCAATAAAAGCTGTAATTATTGATTTAGATGAAGGTAAAGGTCGAGTTGCTCTTTCTACCAGAGTATTAGAAAATTTTCCTGGCGAAGTACTAGAGAATTTTGATGAAGTGATGACTTCAGCTCCAGCAAGGGCAGAACGGGCTAGAGCTAAACTTTTAGAATAAATTTTGTTAGTAGTTAGTAGGTAGTAGTTAGTAGGTAGTAGTTTTTAACCACTATCCATTATCTATTAACCACTATCCACTACCCACTAACCAACCCTGACAATAGCTCTGTTGAAGTTCTTGCAAAGTTTCTTCGTTGAATGCAAATTTCATTAATCCTACTAATTCACTCCAGTTAGATAATCTAGTCTCCGATAGAGCTTGCCAAAACTCGTAGACAAAGAAATCCAGCCACCAATTAGGAGCTTGCCTTTTGCGTGCTGCATCTGGATGCTTTCGCCAGCGTCTGCGCCATTTTGCTATTTCTGCTGATGTGGGTGGCTTTACTCCTACAATTGGCGGAAAGTCTGCATAGCTAACAAACTTACTTACGCCTTTAGCATGAACATAAACTATATAACGCCAGCACTCTACAAAGTAAATATCCTCAAACTTAATCTTGAACATTAAGGCTACAGCTTCTTCTGTCACAAATCGTGCTAGGGAATGAATAATAGGGGATTTGTGGACAATTTTTGACTCACGAATAACAAGCTTTTTTAATGTAGGTGATGATAACATAATAGACAAATCCTTTAGCGGATAGCCTTTCGCGAATAGGTTTCTCTGGCAAATAACCTTTTACCGACAGAAAAATTTGTTTTTAGGATTTTATTAAATGTAAGTGCGATCGCTATGCGGGCGCTGTTGCCGGAAAATGAGAAGCATTTTCACACCCGAACAAAATTTGGGTAACCTAGTCTTACACACCAGGCTGGGCAACATGAGCGCCATTGCCCTTCAAATTGCCAAAACTAGAAAGAGCTCGTTTTTTGGAATAAAATTATTAAATGACTAATACAAGTCACTTGTCAAGTAAATTATGGGGTTGGTGAGGCTAAAGATTAGAGAATTTGCTGATCAGAAAGGTTGGACGTTAAAGGAAGTGTCAGACCGCTCTGGTGTAGTATACAGCACTCTCAGAACCTATGCCCGATCGCCTGGATTGGCAACTGTAGATTTTACGGCAATTCAGAAATTAGCGCGGGCTTTTGATGTCATGATTGAGGAATTGGTTGAGGTGGTGCAAGAGTAAGCAGTTCAACAGAATGCAATCGACTAAGTAGAAGACAGGGGCAGATGGCAGTAGACGCGTAGCTCTTCCCCCTGTCCCCTGTCCCTAGTTCACTAATCAACTTGCAGGACAACTAATGTCATATCATCGGTATTTTGTTTATCAGCACCAATAAAATGCTGTACTCGTTCAAACAGATAATCTAGAATTTCCTGTGGGCCGTGACAATATCTACAAGCAGCACTGAATTCATTTACAAGGTTTTCTTCGTCATAGCGATCGCCACTAGAACTAGCTGCATCAGTCAAGCCATCTGTATAGTAAATAATAGTATCTCCGGGTTCTAGCCGAGCCTTAGCGTCCTCATATTGACTGTTAGCATCTAAGCCGATCAACATTCCCAGAGTGTCCAAGCGTGTGATTGTTTTTGTTGTCGCATGCCACCATAAGGGAGGATTGTGTGCTGCATTACTGTAAGACAAAGTCCGAGTCGGAGGATCGTATTGCGAGTAAAACAAAGTCACGAAGCGGTTAGAATTTTCTAAGTCTGCATACATAACTCGATTCAAGTTTTGCAGAATTTGTGCTGGCGAATTACTGTGCAAAACTTCTCCTCGTAGCATTCCTCGCATCATAGTCATGATTAACCCTGCGGGAACTCCTTTGCCCATCACATCACCAATCACCAAAGCCCAACTACTCACTTCTCGTTCAGGATTATAATTGGGCTGAAAAATTAAATTTTGATTAGTAGGAATAAAATCGTAGTAGTCTCCACCAACACGATTAGCTGGTTTACAACGTGCAGCAAGAGTAACACCAGGAATGGTAGGACATTGACGTGGCAGTAAGCGCCTTTGAATTTCTGCGCCAATTTCTAATTCCTGATCGAGGCGTTCTTTTTTCCGTAGCTCTACAGCAAGTTCATCGTTTTCAATTGCTACTGCGGTTTGATCTGCTACTAAGCGGACTAACTTTTGTCTAGTTTCTGTCCAGCTATATTCTGGATCGCGGCTTAAAACATAGAGCCAACCTCGTTCCACATGCTTTACCAGTATTGCTGTACCAAAGATTTGCATATCTGGCCCCAAATAGCGATGCATGTGGTCATCTAAGATATTTGTACTGGTTGCTAGTGGGGGAGTGTTTGGTACATGAATTATTTGGCTGCTAGCAGTTTCTAGGGCTTTACGGATATTCTTTCTTTGGCGGCTATCCTGCCAGTGTAGCTGTTCTAACCTGACTTGACCATTGGGTTTATAGAGAAACAATGCGCTACCGTCTGCGTCTGTTACTCTTGTTGCCATCAAAGGAATCAGTTCCAAAAACTGATTCAAGTTGTTGAAGCTTCTGAGGGCAAATCCTAAAGAACTTAACAAATCTTGGATTTTGTTCTGCTCACGATGCAACCTTGCCACAAGTTCTTTGAGTGCCACAACTGGAGTCACATCGGTTGCGGCACTACTATTACTGTCGGTAGGTTCAGAAGGCAGATGAGGCACAGGCACGGGCATTATTGCACTTCACTAAGCAGATTGGTAATGATTGAATAAATACAGTTGTATTGAAAGAGCTAAACCATATTTAGACAAGATTAGTCAGTTTAGCAAGAGTAGAATGACGTATTGTGTAAATTTTAGAAGCATTTCATAATTTTATTTATTCTCTTCATCGAGGTAAGATTTTTAAGTCATGTGTTTTTAATGTTAAATTACTCCATCGATAGCAGTAACTTTTACTAGGTACCATAAAGCTTTTCATTCTTTCATAACTGAATCGTTATGTAATATGCCTTGAGATAGAAAAACTTGTAGGAGGATATCCTATTTACGCCCTACAGTCAATGAAGTTAAAAGGTACTAGAAGGTAAAAAGCATAAAATTTTTGTCAAATTACGATGATGCGATCACGAATTGAACTTAATTTTTAACTCTATCTACAAAAAACAGAAGTTATTGAAAAAGACTATCGAGAAAGCATAATTCCATACTTTGAACTTCAGCATTAAAACTATAGTGTTTTAGTTTCATTATTTTCCTTGTAATGTGCTTTAAGTTTCCTCCAGAGAATATTATTTAAGCTAATGACGATTGTCGAAAAGACAACCAATAGCACATCTCTACTGATACAGACCAATTAACTGTTTTGCTGGAACATTTTACAATCTCTTGCTAGATAGGGGTCAAAGAAAAGGTTTGATGTACTCTAGCAAAGATTACCCATGTTGACGACAAACTTACATACTGCTTGGATTCGTGCTTTTAGGACTTACACTTTTTTTAGTACCAGATTGTAAAGTAATTCAACCGAATGATACCAGAATAGTAAGTCCTAAATTTATTAGTTTTTAAAGACAAATAAAATCCAAACAACCTAACTAGCCACTTAAAAGTGCTTCGACAAACTCGTAGCTAGAAAAGGGACGCAGATCTTCAATACCTTCACCAGCACCAATAAAGCGAATAGGCAAGCCCAGCTGCTGAACCACTGCCAGGGCGACACCTCCTTTAGCAGTGCTATCGAGCTTGGTTAAAACCACGCCCGTAAGATTGGCAGCTTGGCAAAAAACTTCCGCTTGCCGCAATCCATTTTGACCTAATGTGGCGTCAAGAACCAACAGTGATTCTACTTTGGCATTAGGGGCTTTTTTGTCGATAATGCGGCGGATTTTACTGAGTTCTTCCATTAAATTTTTCTTATTTTGCAGCCTTCCTGCGGTATCTACCAGCAATAATTCCGTTTCTCGTGCTGTTGCTGCTGCGATCGCATCGAACACTACAGCAGCCGGATCGGTGTTCTTGCCGGGATTGGCAACAACCTCCACACCACTGCGTTTGCCCCAAATTTTTACTTGTTCAACAGCCGCAGCTCGGAAGGTATCTGCTGCGCCAATTAAGCATTGATAGCCGGATTTTTGTGCCAAGTGAGCTAGTTTACCGATGGTTGTAGTTTTACCAGCCCCATTAACTCCAGTGATTAACCAAATGTTCAAAGTGTCTTTTTCTGGAGCAAAGGAAAACTTTTGAGATTTTTGAATCGGCAGATCCAGCATATCTCGGAGGATTTTTTTGAGATAAGCGATCGCCTCTTCTGGCGGCAAGACTTCTTCGCGCAGTTTTTTCTGTAAAGCTTCAATGATATAGTCTGTAGCCTCTACACCCACATCAGCTTGGAGCAGCAGGGCTTCTATTTCTGAGACTGCGGCTTGGTTGAGTGGCCCTTGACCGACAATAGCCTTAAGTTGATTTACAATATTGCGACGGGTTTTGTCTAAGCCCTGACGCAGCCTTTTGAGCCAGGTGATTTCTTCAATCGAAACGTCTTCCGCACGCCGCCCTTGTGCTGCTAAGACTTCTGTTGACCATAAAAATCCTTCATCAAAAGCCAGTTCGGGTATTGCTTCTACTTCTGATGTAGCAGTGGTAGTATTTGATTGTAACTCTTCCGGTTCTGTGACTTCGATAGCAGTGGCAATCAGTCGTTCCTGCTTCGCTTGCCGTTCCGCTGCTGCCCGTTCTAGAAAAGATAAAGTGCTAGGCGCTGCTGTTTCTTGTTCCGAAGCAGGTGCCTCAAATGTGACTCCTTCAGTCACACTGGGTATGACTTCTTGACTCTCAGTGTCTGCCGTAACAGGAATTATTGAATCAGACACTGTTGCTTCTTCTGAGGAAGCAGGCTCTGTGATGGTTGTTTGTGCAACAGTTAGTGTTGATTCTTCTTGTGGTAATGCTGTTTCTTCAATAACTTCGGTAACAATTTCAACAGCTTGTTCGGATTCTACTGTTGTTTCAGTAGTTTCCGGTGCTAATGTTTCTAGTGGTGTTTCGGTGATTACCTCACTAGAAGGAGTTTCTTCTGGTTGAGTTTGTTGCTTTTGTTGAATATTTTTGTAGGCAGCTTTAGCATATGCCAGTAAATCTGCTGCCGCTGGTTGTTCTGCTTCCGGAGTTGGAGTTTCAGTTGCGGCTGTTTCTGGGGGAGATGGTTTTGCAGACGAAGTTTCTCTCTGTGTTTCTTGAGAGGTTGTTTCAGAGGAATCGTTATGTTGACGACGGAACCAATTAAAAACCATTTGCAGCTGGTTGTGTTATTTGTGAGCTATTTTCACACTACAGTTATTAGTTAGTAGTTTAGTAGTTAGTGGTTAGTAGTTAGTGGTATTCAGAAGCCAGAATATTCTGTATTCTTCTTCAATACTCCCCTTGTCCCCTTGTCTTTCTCTCTCCCCATCTCCCCCGCTTTGCCACTTCACACAGTCTGTTTTTGCTCCGTAACTCGACGTAAAACACCATTGATAAACCGATGCCCTTCTTCTCCACTGTAGCGTTTAGCTAGTTCGACTGCTTCATCAATGGCTACCTTGTTAGGCACTTCTAAGTACATCATTTCTGCCACAGCGATACGCAAAATATCGCGATCAATTTGGGCGAGACGAGCCACTTGCCAGTCTACTAGGGCTGTAGATATTTGTTGATCTATATTGTTTCGCTCTTCATCAATAGTTCTGACAATTTCAACGGCGTATCTGCTGACTTCCCTATCCTGATTGGCTAGTTGAATTAATTCTGGAAACTCAATTGCTGCACCTAATTGGTTGATAGCCGTTTGAGTGGCAGTGATCGCTTCTTTTACCATGACTCTGGCAGAGTTGAGATCAGCAGCACGAACTTCGCTACTTAAGAGGCGATCGTTACTGCGCTGGAGTTCTGCTGCTGCATTATCTAGAGTATCCTGTACTTCTGATCTCAAAGTGCGTACAGCCGCCAGCACTAACTTGGGTAGTTGTTCCTCAGTCAATTTTTTGGGGTTTGCTGGCAGTTGGGAGAGGCTCAGAAGCGCTAATTCTCTAGCGATTTGACGAGGTTTCCTGGGTCGCATATAAATTAAGTAAGAGTTTATAAGAAGTGATTTACCGATTAAAACAGAATTAGGATGTAATCGGTTTAGTTAGATAACTAAGCATATGAATTTGTCTGTAACATTACAATATTGATTTTAGGCATCTTCAATCGGAAAAGCCTGCCGCTTTGGATCCAGAGATGATACTTCTAACTTACAGTCTTTAGCAATCACTAAAGGTGGTAGCGGTGTGTTCGGGGCAACAATACCACCAGAAACTATGATTTTAAAGGCATCTTCGATCGACATTGACAGGTTGACAACTTCATCTTCCGGAACCACCGCATACCATCCGGTTGTCGGATTGGGGGTGGTAGGAATAAAAATGCTTAATACGGGGCGAGACATATTAGTTTGGATATCGCTGCTGACAGCACCAGTCACAAAAGCGATCGCCCACATTCCGCGTCTGGGATACTCTACTAAAATTACCCGGCGAAATTTGCCATTGGTATCTTTAAGCAAGGTTTCCAGAAGTTGCTTGAGGGTTTTGTAAACCTGCCCAGCTAAAGGAATCGCTTGTAGAACTCGCTCACCCAAATCCAGTAACCATCGCCCAGCAATATTCCTAGCCATCAGTCCGATGACTAAAATACTCAAAAGAGGTACCATCAGTCCTACTAAGAGATCCAGTAAATTGACCAAAATCGGATGCATCCCCTGAAAGGGATTCAACTGTTTAGGAATACGGGTGAGGAAGTTAACAACCCAAGTGGCAATGGTAATTGTTAGCCAAATTGTTGTTGCTAAGGGAATTACCACCAATAAACCAGCAATCAGGTCATTTTTTAAGTCTTGCTTCCAACGATCAATTACCAAATCCCGGTTCTCCTTGTTTAGGCTAGTGGAATGTCTGTTATTGGCACTCATAACAGCAGTTTTCTGAATTGTCCAAGACAGTTCTTTATCTATAAAAGCACCGCCAGTTGTTGCCCAATACAACAACATGGCTTGGCTGCAAAACCAGCTATTTTTTCCTACTTAGTGAATATAGACCTAATATCAACCTAAATTTTGGCTGTTGGCCTAATAAAGCATTATTTTTCTTTTTACGACTTGTAAACGATTGTTGCAAGCACTGATGGTCTTTCTAATATTACCGCGCCCTATCAAAAGCTGCTTGTCATTTTGCAAGCAAGGTTAGCCAGCAAAAGAATCTACTTTATCTGGTCGATTTACTATAGAGCCGTAACTTCTAACTATTGTGAAAACTTTTATGTGAAAAAGATAAAAAAATATTAAATTATATAACTTTACTTTCTAAAGCTTTTGTCTCTAGGTTCGGTCTAGTAATATCCTTAATCTCCCAGGCTTTGAGCAAAATTAGATATTCATAAAACATCTGCAATACACACCAAGCCAATCCTGCTTGTCCATCCCAGCAGCCACCCAGGATAAAATACATATACAAAAAACGTAGTAGAGGTCTAGCAGGTAGCCGTAAAGATAAATCTTTCAAAGCACGACGACGTTCAACCTCCGAGTTACCAAAAAACAAGCTTTGCCAGTTAATTGTCCCATTTTCTAGTTGATACAGCGTTTCTTTGGCTTCATCTGTGGAGTAACGATTGTGCTTCTCAATCCAACGGCTTAAGCCTTTGCTACAAGTGTAATGAGGATAAGTTTCTTTTAAAAAGCTTGTTGCCCCGTCACATACTTCTCTCTCTGTATGTCCATAATCTGTAAACCAAACTTTGCCATGCTGAAAAAGACGTAGTTGGTAGCGGGGATATTGTGTACTGTGACGAATCCACCTATTCAAGAAAATTACACGTTCGGCAACATAGTAGCCAATACAGTTTGGATTTTGAATTGCTTGTTCGCATTCAGCAAATAATTCTGTTGTCATGCGTTCGTCAGCTTCGAGAATGTATACCCACTCGTGTTTAGGAGGTATGTTTTCTAACATCCAAGTTCGCTGACGTCCATGACTTTCAAATTCATGTTCAACTATACGTACAGGATAGCGACGGGCAATTTCCACAGTGCGATCGCTACTGCATGAATCCACAACAATAATATCGTCCGATTGCATCGCCGACTCAATACAAGCAGCAACATCTATCTCTTCGTTGTAGGTCAATATATAAATTGATAACATCTTAAAATTCTTAGTTTTATTATTAATCTTGTGGCAGTAAAGAAATCTCTTACTGCCCTAAAGTAGTTAATGAATTAGCGTATGCTAGTTTTAGGTACACCAGCTTTGCCAGTATTCATACTTCTTAATCCTGTCCAGCCAAGAATAATGTATCCGATAGACAGTAATAAACTATTCATCCCAATTCGCAATCCAGACTTCCAAGCTCTCTGTTTGGCTTGTTTTTCGGCTTCTTCTTTACTTTGACGAATTCGATTGAGTTGTTGAGTTGCAGCTTGCTGCGGATCGCTTTGTTGAGCAAGAAACTTGTCTAGCTCTTGGGGATTGGCTTTAAACTTCTTGAGTAATTCTTTTTGAGCTGCGGGAAGATTGGGATTATTAAGTGCTTGTTGATATTTTTGTTCATCTTTCAGCAGTTCGGCAAATTGAGTTCTAACTTGATTTTTTTGTTTTTCTAACTCAGCTTTTACTTGTTCATTACTTAATTGAGCTTGCACCTGTGATAGCTGATTTTTCAGTTGAGTTTCTGCTTGTTCTGCTTCTTGATTGATTTGTTCAACTCTTTGATCGCTAACTTGACGTACATTATTTAAATGCAAGGGAAAAATTAGCAAAAATATCAAGCCTAAGATACTTGATAATATTAACGCTGGAAATCTCAAGTCTACACCCGACGAACGTCCATCATCAGTACTATCAGCCCAATAGCCAGCAAATAGCAAACCCAAGCCTACCATTGGTACAATGCCCCGATCTACTAACGCTGTTGCCAAATCGATTTGCCAAGTGCGATCGGTTGGTTGAAAGGGAAACAACAGAATTAAAACATCAAGTAAAAAGGACAAAATTAAGATTATTCCGGCTACCTTTAACGTACGGGCAGCGATGATGGCAGCTAAACGGTTATTCATAATCATCATCTCGCAGTTGATAAGAGTGATTGAATATTCTATGTCAAATTCAATGCAATATTGTTCCCTGTAACGAACCTAATTGTTGAAAAAACGGAGTATTCCTTGATAGTAGCAAGTAAAAAATTTTTCCTTACTTTGTCAATACACCACCGTAGCATTTACATTTTCTAGTGTCTTCCGGAGAATCCTCATGTTAGAACTTGTAAGCAATGACAGTGGTAAATATACAAGGAGAAGGGTGTATTTCCCTCGCGCCCTCTGATGTGAAAGTCACTTTATCCCTTGCCTCTGTGCTTGGGAAACAGAGGGGTAGCGTAGCCGGGGCAAGGTTTTTCATACCTGGCTATCAAACTTGTTCTATAGAGATTGCCTCTGTCTTTTACTTAATTTTTTTATCTTTACTAGTTTGCAAGATATTTTCCCAAATCGATATATCCTCTGGGCGGTCAACATCAGCTAAGGTAGGTAAGTAGAATACTGATAAATTTAGTTGGTGAGCAATATCCACGGTTTGCTGGAATACTCTATCTGTTCCCCAGTCTGTGTCGGTAAACAATTCTGGAATTGGATACTGCAAACCAATTAAATAATAGCCACCATCTATTGCTGGGCCAAGTACGAGATTATGTTGCTGTAGTTCTGCAAAAGCTTGTGCAAGAATATTAGTATTAGCACTGGGACAATCCGTGCCTATGATCACGACTGATTCTGCTCCTGTTTGAAAAGCATTGACAAGCGATCGCTCCATCCGTTTCCCTAAATCTCCTTCACCTTGAGATTGATAAACCAAACCACTTCCTAACCAATCTTGCATTAATTCGGAATTCCCCCCTGCAAATCGTACTTCTAACGACATAGGAATCACCTTTTGTAATTCTTTAACCTGCAACAAGGTATATTCTGTCATCTGGCGGTGAAGATGGGCAGCGCCTTCATTTCCTAAAGCAGGTATTAATCGAGTTTTGGTTTTACCTGGCTCTGGATAGCGAGTAAAAATAATCAAATGCTGTTTAGCGATTTCTGGTAGATGCAGCACGCAATACCTTGTTTGAATTAGCCAACAATATCTTAATAGCAATATTTGCCATTTTGATCGGGTTGAGCTTGTTCCTTAGCAGTTCGCATTGCTCCTAAAATTGTAGAGACAAAAACACAGCGTTTAGCTTTGCCACCATGTTGACTAGACAGAGTTATCCTACCCAGAGGTGGTTGATCAACACTACCCATATAGTCAAATCGAATTCGCCTCACCCCACCAGACTGTTGTAATGTCGTTTCTCCATCTAAGCGAATATTAGAATCTAAATTATTCCAGTTAGCATTGGCTGGGCTGACGCTTGCAGGATGAACAGCCCATTGAACAATACCGTTATTGTTGCGAAAACTAGCTTGCCAAGTCAATTTTTCCTTTTTGGCTTCGCTTTGGGCTTGGCGCATGGCGCGGTAAACTTCGTTTTGAGCAACATTGAGACGGCGAGTGTGCATGAAACTCAGCCAACTGGGTGTAGCGATCACACATAATATACTAATTACAACGGTTACTACCAGCATTTCTAACAATGTAAAGCCACTGCTAGATGAAATCTTAACTAAATGTTGGTTCACCTGTTTCTTATACACGATAAATATGCCTAAATATTTATTGTCTTAATCTTTTTCAAACTCCTTAATATTTAATATATAGATTAAAGTTGATTATCTATTATTATTTATACTTGTTAAAAATGCTTCTATAAAATTAGGAGGAAGGAGAATAATCATCACAATTTTCATTAATATTCTTAAATTGAAGCTATTACGTTGGAAACGATATTGATCGTTTATAAAAAACTTCCATAGAAATTTAGCACCTAAAAAAGCTTTTTGTCGATTCAAAGGTGGTTGTAGAGATTTGCAGAGTAGATATTTATAGATATTTGCAAGGCTCTTGTTCCAAGTATCTTGAAAGGTTGCTGGTCTTTGTTTATACGATTTTTCAAGTACTTGCAAGCTCACTTTTTCTTGTCTTATCAGATTGGAAGAAAGTGAATTAGGACTTATTCTATATAAAATTTGTACGGATGGTACAGCTACAAAATGATATTTAGCTGCTAAACGCAGCCACATATCCCAATCTTGTCCAGCTTCTAGGCATTCATCAAAGCCACCTAATTCAATCAAAGCGTATTTTTTAATTAGAGGATTAGAGCCATTTTCAAAAAAATTAGTTACTAGTAACTGTTCATATACATCTCCATTGACAGCAATATGAGTGCCTGAAAGTAAAAATTCTCCTTTTTCATTAATATAATCAGTCCAGCTATAAGCAACTACTGCTCCATAGTTTTGTTGTAAAGCTTCTAACTGCTGTTCAAGCTTATTAGATGTCCACAAATCATCAGAATCTAAAAAACTTACAAATTCTCCACATGCGAGTTTTAAACCACGATTACGACTAACATTGGCACCAGCATTATCAAAAGAAAAAACTTTAATTCGTGCATCATTAATTTGTGAAATAATATCTAGTGTTGAATCTTGAGACCCATCATTAATTATGATTATCTCAAAATTAGTAAAAGTTTGATGTAAAACAGACTCAATAGTATATTTAATAGTTTTTTCACTATTATAGGTTGGTATAATAACAGAAATAATAGGCATAGATTGAGAAATTTTATTCATAATTAAAAACTTTGAAAGCTTGAATTTTATTTTTAAAGAATATCTTTAATCCTAACAAAGGACTCATCATACTCGCCAAGTAAAACTCCATTTCAAAAAGTCTTACTAAATTAAATTTTAATTGACCCTTATATTTAAACAAATGATGTAATAGTCGGCTTAGATTACCTAAAACAGTTTTCACTAAAATAATTGGTATTTGCCATTTTTTGGCATTAATTAAGCGTAGCTGAAAAATACACAAACCACAGCCACGGGCCAATCTTATTAAATAATCTTTTTCTAGCCGCCACTGGGGAATTTGATGATAAACATGCATTGCAGGGTTATACCAAATTTCCCAACCAGCTTTATATATATACAAAAGTGCTTCTGTATCATCACCAGCAAGCATAAATTTACCTAATCTACCCTTAAAAGCTAATTGCTTTGGCATGCTTGCACACCAAACTTGTTTACGGACAACTAGGGCTGCGCCAGGAGGAAGTCTTAAATTACCAGCATCAAACAAATATGGTTGCGAACCATGTTCTCTAATAGCTAGAAAAGCTTGAATACTTTGAAAATTTTCTGGAGGATTTACTTCAAAATTACCGTGAATTTGACCACTCCATGCACCAGCTTTAGAATGCTTTTTACCAAACATGTAAGATTGCCAAATCCAATCATGCTTTGGTAGGTTATCATCATCTAAAAATGCAATAAACTCACCTTTGGCTTCACTTACAGCTCGCATTCTTGCAAAAGCTATTCCCTGCTGTTTTTCATGGTAGTACTTTAAGGGACAAATATTAATGAAGTTTGTTTGGTAGTTTTTTATTAACTCAACTGTGTTATCTGAACTATTATTATCAATAATGATAATTTCCCAATTAATTTCTTCCAAGTTTGTTTGTTCTAATAATTTATCTAAAACTGCTGGCAACCTGTTTGCACCATTAAAGGTAGGGATAGCAACAGTAAAGTCTAAAAAATGTAAATTATTTATTGTTAATTTATTCATGATTCCATAAATACAAATATATATTAATACATAGTATTTAATCTATCTTTTAATTTTTAAATATCCATTTTTCCAAAGATGAAATGGACTAATAAAACTACTTATAAAAAGTTGCATTTCACAAGCAACTACTAAATCGCTTTGCAATTTTGTGCGATATTTAAGGAAATGTAAAATAATTTTACGCAAATCATTCAATATATAAATTAAAAATATCAATGGTTTATTCCAATCTTTGACATTAACCATTCGAGTAACATACCGACTAAGTCCTATTCCTTTAAAAAAAGGTAATAAATATTCTTTTTTTAAACGAAAACTAGGTATTTTATGATAAATTTCCATATCTGGGTTATACCAAATTTCCCAACCAGCTTTTTGAATGTAAGACAAAACTTCCAAGTCTTCACTCGTCAGCATATTGCCAATCACTCTACCGGTTAATATAGGTTTGTTTGGTACATTGTCCAACCAAGCTTGTTTGCGGACAACTAATCCAGCAGAAGGAGGTAGCAATTTTTTCTTGGCTTCATATAGAAGAGGTAAGTCCCCTCGTTCTGTTATTGCCAAGAAGGAGGCAATTCTTTGAAAGTTTTCTGGTGGTTCTACTTCCCAATCAGGATGAATCTGGCTACCATAAGCCCCTGCTTGGGGATGTTGTTGAGCAAAACTATAAGCAGCAGCTACCCAGTTTTCATTCGGATAATTATCATCATCCAAAAAACCTATTAACTTACCTTTAGCTTCTGCAACTGCCTTTTTCCTCGCGTATCCAGCTCCCTGTTTTGCTTCAAAACAGTATTTTAATGAATGAGAAAATTGCCAATTTTGTTGATATGATTGAATAACTTTTGCTGTATTATCTGTGCTGTTATTGTCAACAACAATAATTTCCCAATTTAAGTTTTCGATGTTGATTTGCTGCCTTAGCTTTTCTAGTAATTCTGGTAATCGATGCTCACCGTTATAGGTAGGAATAGCTACAGTAAAATCAAGGTTATTTATCATTACTCTATCTGAGATTATTTGATTTAGGGCCAATGAAAATAATATAACTAGCAAGCTATTGCTAGTTATTACATTAGTTGTTAGAACAAAGTAAATAAACAACTGTTTCTAATATCTCTATTTTGCTACTTTTTGTACAATCTCATGTACCGTATTTTTATGGATTTTTGAAATAATTTACAACAATTATTTTAATTACATTGCCCATCTTTTGCTGTTATCATTGTTCCTAACAGTGTTTTTATAATAACGCATCTTTTCACATTATTAGGAGATGTAGAGTTTCCTATAGGGGAAGTAAACAAAATTTTTAAACCGGGTGGTTCTGTTGCACCTGTGGGTATAGAACCAAAATTGGCATTTGGTATGCTTCCCATATAGTCAAAGGTAATTTTAGGTGTGCTTGTGTAAGACACAGAAGAACCAGCTGTATTTTCACCATTGAGATTTGTACCCAATAGCAGTTGCTTTGAATCGATTCCCAAACCTGTTCCTAATGGTTGCCATGTATTGATTTGATTAGTAGGTAAATTAGAACCATCACCTCTTTTAGTGGGATAGATAGCAACCTCAACAGATTGAGTTGTAGTATTTTTTTGAAAGCTGACACTGTAGCTGAGTTTTTTCTTTTTAGCTTCTGTTTGCGCTTGTTGTAGTGCGGCTAAAGCGGCATCGTTAGCTTTATTTAATTTCTGTCGGTTAACAAAAGCAAGCCAGCTGGGAGCAATAATTGCTGATAATATCCCTATAATTAAGAATACTACCACTACTTCTATCATGCTAAAACCAGCATCATTTTGAGCATAATTAGATAAATAGCGATTTATTACTGGATTGCGCTGCTTTGATATTTGTACAACTTTTTGATTATTAACGTTTTTTGAAATTAATAAAACTGCTCTGTACATACTAATTTTTGATTGATGAGCTAAAGGATTTGTAGAGCTTACTTAGTAAATAAGAATCCACGTCCTTGAATCTGAGCGTTCACACTTGGAAAATAATTTTTTCTGTCATTAGCATATACTAGGTTATTATTTTGCAACCGAGCTAATGCATTGCCTCTGATATAGACTTGTGCCAATATGTTTGTGGCATTGACACATGCATAAAAACCATTAGTACCTATACCTTGCGCTCCTGTAGGACAAGTTACCCCAGGGCCAGTGGTACTAATATAATCAACTAAAGTTTCTACTCGTTGGGTATAACTGTCTGATGCAGTTAATGAAGTTTGCCATTGATTCATCTTTTCTTTAAGTGCAGCACCACTTTTATCTAGTGGTGGCGGATTAAACCCAGTATCACTTGTAGTTCCTACAGTATTTGCGTTGGCTGCGATTACTTGACCTCGAATCTGAAATCTGCCAATTCGTGCTTCTCTAGACCAGGTGGAGTTTGATTGATTGGGATTGGTGATAAGATAGTATGCCACTAACGAATAGGCAAAGCCATCATCTGTTTGAGATGTACTTGTTTGACTACTAGAGCTAATCCCCACGCTATTAGCGATAAACTCGCGTTTCCAAAAAACAAGCACTGGTGTACAAACGCTCGTATTGCTAACGCTAATGGGACTACAGTTAGGAGCAGATTTGACTGGTGGTATTTGGTCTTGAATTCCTGATAGAGTAATGGTCGTAGTATTTCGGTTTCTGGTTAATCCATCAGCGTCGTATATGTAGATTGCCTGTTGTAAGTCACGAGTAATATAATCTAGTGCTGCTTGAAGTTCTAGCGCAGAATTTGCTTTTGCTTGTTCTTTACGATCGCTGTCTAGAACATTAATCATGAATGTCATTAAAGGTGTAATCACCAGTACCGCTAGCACCATTGCTACCAGGAGTTCAATTAAGGTAAAGCCGCTAATTGTCTTATTTATTCCGGAGCGTTTGAATTGAGTACTCAGGATAAATTTCAGCAAGTTAATCATAACTGCGGTTTTCCTTTTGTTGATAAATGCATAATGCTCTACCTTCAATTACAACCACCAGGGAAACGAGCACAAAGGTCAGTATATTTAGGTACGATGTCATTGATGTCTGCTGTCATTTCTACTAAAGGTGCTTTGCGTTGACCCATACCTCCAGTGAAAGTAGCTTGTTTGTTATTGGGTAAAGAACTACTTTTAAGTAGAGTTGTAGTTTCCTTAAAAGCATCAGCTCTGTAAGCCCTTACTCCCAGAGCATACCCTTGATTAGCAACATTGCTACTTGGGTGGTATCGAAATACCTGCAAAACCATGTCTGTCACACTGGTAATTTCACAGCTACCACTACCATCAAAATCTATGCAGTACAAATTTGTTGCTGTGGTTGAGGTAGATGAAGCTGTGCAGTAGGAATTTGCTGTACAGGTGAAGCTACCTGTAGGTATGGGAGCATCAACTGCTGTGAGCGCGGTACTAGTAGCAGGGGTTGCTGGAGGTAAAATTTTCTGGCTCCGCACTCCATCAATATATGACCTTGCAGCTTGACTTGCTAGTTCCACCCGCCTGGCTTGAACACGGGTTGCTACTGATAGGGCAAAAACCGGGGCGATCGCTGCTAGCAAAATACTAAGTACAACTATCGCTACTAAAGATTCAATGATTGTGAAACCTTCTTCCTTAGCTAGTAGGTAAGACGCCATGTTCTTACCTGCTTTAGCAGCGCATAACTTTTGGTTGCTAAATTGTTTCATAATCATGACAACTTACTCAATTTTTAATCATTTGGTATGGATGGACAGTTACTTGGACGGTATTCACTAGGAACTGCATCTGTGTAACTGGTGCCTGTTGATGGTTGTCCGGCACAGAGTAGTGTTTTTATCCAAGCTTCATCTCGACCAACTTCCCTAAAGTACTCATTCGGGCGACCTGTTGGCGGTGCAGTAAATCTTTGGGCAAACAGATCAGGTTGCTCTGACAACAAACCAACATCAAAACCCCAGTTTCTGTTTGGTGGTGAGTAGTAAGGTAACAGACCGTTGCTATTTTGAGTTGGGTAATTGTCCAGTGAGTAGTCAAAAAGACTGAGATTATCACTAGTAGTGGCAGTGATTGATTGTCTGGCTGTGAGAATGGGTGCAAGTGGTGCTGTGGAGAATGCGCTCCGCTTGATTTGAATAAAGCTACCTTTGATTTTGGCTGTTACATTGTTCCAGTTTTCCAGGAATCGCACAAAGTTCTGCAAACCTGCTGATACTTCTGTTGCTCTACTGGGGCTATTCGCTAATACAAAGGTTGCATTAAATGTAGTATTGCTCGGTTGTTGTAGCCAAATACCTCTAAAATCATTTGCTGCTGCTACTGTTGCTGCGTCCGTCCTTAAGTTTGGAGGACTATTGTTTGCGTCATGAATCTGCAAGACTGGTACTAAGAGCGGCTGACCATCTAAATCTGGACTTCCATTGCCATCAGCATCAATAGGAAGATAATAGTACAGTCGGTTGTTAGTTGCGTAACTTACTTGTCCTAAGTTTGCTACAGATGCGTCATTCGACGTTCTAAACCAGAGGGCATTGTTTGCTGATCTGGGTAAATCTGATGAAGCGTAACGAAACTCTTGGATGACTCCAGATGAATCTATTCCTATTGGAACATATTTGTTACTTCCATGCTCCTCCAATTCGTTAGAAGCATTACGTTTAAAGGCAACCCGACGGGCATAGTTCCGATATTCTGGAGCAGCAAGTACAGCAGTCGTACCCGCCTTATGTGTACTAATATTGAAGGTCTGACTGATAGCAGCAGATGCTTTAAGATTGGTTGACGGGTCGACATACCAGTCACCAGGCTCACAAGAAGAGACAGGCAACTTTGCACACACCTCCATTAAATACTCCCCAGCAACATTAACCCTGCGTTGAATGGGTGTCACTCCGTTTAGAGTGTAAGAGCCTATTGCCAAATTGGTGCTATTAGCAAAGTTGTTTTCCCAGAAGCCATTTTTCAGACGATTGAATCTTCTAGCATCTAGGGTAGATAATATTGAGGAGGTTAAACTACCAGGATTGAAGTTACGCTCAACTGCAATGCCAGTGTTATTATTCAAGTCGTAGTCGCCTTCATTACGAAAACCCTCTCTAAAATTGCCAGACAAAAGAGTCATGGAATCAGCAATAATTGTTGCTGGTCGCCAATAGTCACCTCCAGTAGCAGGACAGCCAGTTCTTCCTGCACGACAGGCGAAGTTGGTATTAGCAGTGCTGCGATTGTAGAAGTTAGTCGTTGGTTCTGTTTCTGTAAATTCTTCAATTTCCGCGGTACTGGTTGTACTAGTGCGGTGCAAATTGAATGTACCCTTGATGTAAGCAGGCAAGTTTGTTACTAGAATTAACCCCTTTTCTTTGGCATTGTACGTATTAGTACTTGTTCTGGCTAAAGTTGCTCCATTGATGAGACGAATACCATTTGGGCGACGAGTGGGATCTAGTTTAAAATCAGTTGGACTGAGTAGCTCTGATCTAGCTGTGCTACTAATGTCTCCATCAGTGTATGTTTCACTTGCATCTCGCAATGCATCGTCTCTAGTGGCATAAATAATGCCACTGTAAGGCAATAAATATTCGTTAGATGCGATTGTGGTAGTGGCCAGCTGACCCAAATCAATGTCAGTTACCCGAATTTCTGAAGGTTGCCGTTGTTCCAAATCTAGGTCGTAGTTGGTTGGTGTGCTTGGCACACTAATTTGTCTGACTTCTCTACCATCTAGGAAAGTTGCTTCTTTGATTGCGCTATGAGGAGGCAGGTTAGTAAGGGTGGTGGCGAAAGTCGTTTCATTATTCAAAATCGAAATTGCACAAAGTGCTGTATCAATTGCTGAATAATCGACTAGCTGTAAACCAGTACTAGGTACTGTAGTACCACTGATTTTGGCTAAGGCATCTTTGAGAGGTTGATTCACCCAACCTCCGTTAGGAAATTTCAAGTTGGCTTGTCTTTGCAGAAGAGTTTTGTTAGCTGTAAATGTACCTCTTCCGGGGTAAGCGTAAACAACTCCATTATTTGACCGACCATTGGTAGTATCTATTCCATACCCACCATCAATGTTGACTTTGTTTCTAGCTGTAGTTGAAGTTGAAGGGTTATAGTAACTACTTACACAAGCGATTGGATCTTGGTCAGTGCCATAGTCTACTTTGTAATGATAAACAGCTGTAGCACGCATCAGCAGGTCGCCTTTGCGATTATCTCCTGGGCTTGACATTGGCATGGTATCAGACCAGACAATGGTGCTATCAGTAGTGGAAGGAGCAGGTAAAAAAGAATTAGGATTGCGAGGGTAAAATGGGCCACTCGTTGTATCAACGGTACTACCAGAACCATCAACATAGATACCTGCACCTGTAACAATCCGTACACCACCTACGCTGTCTAAATCGTTAATAGGATTTGTTGCGGCCTTTTCTTCCCAAAAGCCATTACGGTTGGATATACCCAAATCTGTAACAGCTTGTATTTGAGTGTTACGCCATCTTTGTTTAGCATCCGAACCAGTTGGTCTTGTCCAGTTAACCGCATTACTAGAACTATCGACAATTAATTGATTAGCTTCTGAGCCAACATATTGTCCATTTTGCAACCATAAAGCAGGGAGATTGTTACCAACAAAAACGCGATCGCCTATTTTAGTTTGAACGCCTTCTTGCTTTTGTGTAACTGGATATGTTGCTTCTAACTGAGAAGTACTTAGAGTGACACTTGTCGCACCAATAAACTGGTTACTGGAGTTTATTGGCTCTCTCCAATCTTGTTGAGGTTCTAGGTTGGCAGTAATGGTGGTAGTATATCCAGTTAGCGCTCCTGCTCCCGTTGGGTCTGATACTTCTGCAAAGGGCACTCTACGGGTGCGGTTTCGTAGATAAATTTCTATTTCATCTAGCAGGATATTTTGTGCCGTTGTGCCATCATCAGCATCATTGACTTTGGTTGTAACGTTAGTTTTAACCACGCTGGGATAGCCACTAGCGTTAACAGCTGTTTTTAGAGCGCCGCCAGTAGTTGCTGTTTGGCAATCTGTGCACAAACCAAACGCATCTGTTTTCATCCTATTAATGCGTTGATTGTATGCTGCATCGTTAAAACCGATGTTGGAGCCACCGGACTGGTTTGTAGATTTGTTGGTATTGTTAATGTAATCAGTGGAAATATTGTTTCCAAAACCTTGATATAGGTCAACGTTGACATTTGTACTAGTATTAACTTGAGAAAGACTACCATTGCCGACATTACCACCAACAGTAATCTGACCATTTTCTTGATTGTAGAAACAGGATGTTTTGCTACTGACTTGCCGGAAGGTAATATCACCGCCATTATTTTGCACACCTACAAGCAAATTGCTATTGGTGTGAACTCTACCATTCAACAATAACGCTGTACTACCAACAATCACTTCTAGGTCATTTTCAAACCAAACGGCATTGTTAGGTAAGGGAATACGACTACGATCTTGTTGAAATTCTAGTGCGACAACACCTTTGTTTCCTTTATACACTTCGTAATCTGTCGAACTCAGGCTACCTAAGCTAGTAATTGGTATGTTAACGGTGTAAACAAAGAAGCTTTTACCCAAATTGCCACTGTTTAACTTGTACCAACTAGAGTTACCAACCAAAGTAGAAAAACCCGCTGCATTTCTACACGCCGCACTGGTTGAACCATCATCCATTGGTGGAGTTCTAGCTTCTAGCGGATTTCTTTTACGACTAAACTGCCCTGTGCTAGCGTCTCTACTAGGGGAGCGGAAGTAGATACCATAGAGAGTAAAGGTATCTTTTTTACCGTTATTATCTGTATCAACTGCATATTTCCAAGCAGATTTTACTGTTTCATCGTCTTCTAATGTAGTACTGGTTTCGATGGTGTTGTCAGCGTCGATGTCATAAGCAAGTTTTAGACGAGTCTCATCGCCAAGCGTATACTTATTTTTTTTCAAAGCATCATATAAAGCATTATCAGTGGGAGTTCCTCGTGGTAGAGTTGGATCTTCTAACAGAGCATCTAACTTAGCTCTAGCACGATCAAGAGCTGGGGCGGCTGCATTAAGAACAACTGTGTTTACTCGTACATTACTTGCATTTTTGGAGCGTTCAAAGGATCTAAACAAAATTGTCGCGGTTAGGAGTACAACAATCAGGGATACCATTGCTACTGTTGGCAAAACAAAACCAGCATTTGCTGATCGTCCTCGTCTCCAACTTGCAAAAAAACTACGCAGTAGCCAAATAGTTTGTTTTTTAATTCCAGAGATGTATTTCTGGTTGATGTTTTTGTGGAACTTGTAAAGTTTTTTAAATGCCTTGGCTCGTTGGCGATTACGAGACATAGCTGTTTTCCCATTTAAATGATGTTATTACCCGAATAGCTTTAGGATGCCCATTTGTCAAAAAAACATATCAACTAGTTAAAATTTTTATCTTTGGCATTAAAAACCTCCCTATTTTGGGAGGCTTTAAGAAAGTATTTAGTTTGTTTCTTTTGCAGAAGCTCAGAAGTGATTAAGGTTAATCCCAGCTTCTTTTGCCATTGCTTGCAACCCTTTGGTTTCCAGGGTTTTAATAGCTTTAGTAGAAAGCTTGAGTCTCACCCAACGATTACCTTCAGGCCACCAGACGCGCTTGCTTTGCAGGTTTACGTGCTGTAATCGCTTAGTACGGCGGTGAGAGTGGGAAATTGCAAAGGCATTATTTGCCTTTTTGCCAGTTAGTTGACAGCGACGGGACATTGCTTAAATCTCCAATTTATTTTGACCACGATCTTCTATTGTATTCACATCTGGCGTCAATCGTGTCAAGCTAAT
>NZ_JAYKTT020000053.1:0-171781 GCF_038404745.2 Chlorogloeopsis sp. ULAP02
CGTTAAATAAATATCTTTGAATGGAAAGAGAATAAATTTTAATTTTGAATTGCAAGCTCCTTTTCTACCTGAATTTGCAGCAATTCACACGCAGCATCCACTACAGACTCAGGCGTTACAAGACTTAGACATTGATGATGTCCTTCAGGGCAGATACTTTTGTAGCAATATTTGCAAGGTACATCGTGGAATAGCACCCGATTGGGAATACCCCAGGGAGTATGCTGAGGGTTAGTTAGAGCGTACAAATCAACAACTGGTGTACCAACAGCAGCAGCAATGTGGACGGGGCCAGTATTATTAGAAATTAGTAGGGAAGAAAGTTGCAATAGTGCTGCCAGTTCACTTAGGTTTAGGCATCCCACAAGTGAATGAACAGCAGCAGATTTTACAGATAAATCATTATTTACAGCAATTTTCTGACAGAAACCTTTAGCGATCGCATCCGTTGCCATCATTGCCTTTTCAATTTCTGCCACCAATTCTTGCTCTGATTCAGTACCAGTGAAAACAACTTGCATACCCATATCCAGAAGTAATGTTCTGGCAACCAGAGCAAATTTTTCTGGCGGATAGCGTCGTGAAGCAGCAGTCGCACCAGGATGAATCACAATTAAAGGACGCTGTTTATCAATGCTTAAGTTTTGGAGAATGCCCTCCACTACTGCCAAAGCTTCGTTTGGGACACGCAAAGACAATCTTTCATCATCTGTATAGCAGCCGATTGTGCCAACCAAATCCAGTTGACGCTGCACCTCATGACGCACAAACTTTTCCGGTTCTGGATCTTTTACCCAATCTGTTAGCAACTGATACGGATTTTCATGGCAGTGAGCTAACCGCAGAGGAATATCCGCCATGTAGCACAAAAATGCTGAGGGTAAAGGATTTTGACTATATACCGTGAAAATGATAGCACCATCGAAGTTTAAAAGCCGTAAATGTTCAGCCATTTCATACTCAGGACGGCTATTTAATCGCGGTGCTGTTGCTTTTAACCAAGGTGCATCGTAAACCATCACTTCATCAATTTCTGGCACAAGTGAGGCAGCGGCTACACCCGCAGAGGAAGTTAGCAGCGTAATTCGACGGCGAGGATTTGATGCTTTCAACGCGCGGATTGCTGGTGTAGTCATCAGGACATCGCCAATTGTGTCCAGTCTGATGCATAGAATATTTTCAGCAGATTCCCAGGTAGTCATTTGTTGTAACAATTTTGGATTTACGCTTGATGTAAATTGAAGTTGTGAAAAAGATGATGTTTTAGAAATCGACCACCGATGCACACAGATGGACACAGATAGACAGAATTCTCTTTAACTAATCCCCAATCCCTTTTCCAACTAGTTCACGGATGCGCTCAATTATGCGAGTAGTGGAACGGTTTTCTACAAACGGCAGCAATCTTACCTCTCCACCCAACTGTTCTACTAAAGGTGCTTCTGGTAATGTTTCTTTGGTATAGTTACCACCTTTGACAAAGACGTCGGGGCGAACTATACGAATTAAATTGCTAGGAGTATCTTCTTCAAAGGCTATTAGATGATCGACACAACCGAGTCCACTCAGAACTTGAATGCGGTCTTCTAAAGTATTAATGGGGCGACTTGAACCTTTTAGACGTCGGATACTGTTATCGGAATTCAAGCCAACAATCAAGATATCGCCTAATGCCTTAGCGTAATTGAGATAGGAAACGTGTCCGGCATGGAGAATGTCAAAGCAACCGTTTGTGAAAACAATTTTGCGTCCTGCTTTGCGGTAAGAGGTAACAAGGGCAAGGAGTTGGTTGAGATCCGAAATGTATTTTTGGGGTGACATTTCTGAAGACGCGGCTTCAAGGACGCGAGGAGATTGTATTGAAAAATTCCCCGTGTCTGCGTGTCCCCGTGTCCCCGTGTCCTTTTCTTCCCCCGTCTCTCCATTCAAGAGAAATTCCCGTAATTCTTCGGCAGAACAGACGCTTGTACCGTCTTTTCCTACAACTACAGCAGCAGCAGTGGCAGCGAAATCGGCTGCTAGTGGTGTTGCAGCACCAACAGCAAGGGCAAGGGTGAGGGCGCTAACAAATGTATCTCCAGCACCTGCGGTACGAGATTGAATTGTCGGTTGGGTATAGGTGCGATGGGGTTGTGAACCTCTCTCAAAAATAATTCCACCTTCAGCATCTAAGGTGACGGCAGCAATTGTTGCTCCTGTAAGTTCGAGTATCCGATCGCCATAAGGTAAGATTTGCTCAACACGCGATTTGACGCTCTGATTACCCGCTTTTAGAGGAGGAATATTCAGCAGTTTCAAAACCTGCTCATAATTTGGTTTAACTGCGGTAGTACCAATATGACGATAAGCTGCAAGATTTTTAGCATCAACAACTAAGACGTGGTTATGGCGTGCCTGGAGTTGAGATAATTTATCAATCACCCTTTCGGTTAAAATTCCATAGCCGTAATCTGACACGATCGCTGCATCACATTCTGGATATCTACGCTCAAGTTCGTCTATCAACGCTTGTTCAGCATATTCATCAATAGCATCTGTTGTACCAGAATCAAATCTTACTAGTATTTGTGAAGACGCCATCACCCTTTGTTTAGCCAGAGTTTGCCTGCCTGACTGTACTATTAGGTGTTTTGAGGGAACGCTGCGCCGTGAGAGTGCTTGGCATAGCAAAGAACCCTCGCCATCATCTCCAATCGCTGATATAAATGTTACTTTTCCACCCAGACTGCGGACATTAACAGCTGTATTAGCCGCTCCACCTGGAACATACTCGCTATTGGTAACAGTAACAACTGGCACCGGAGCTTCTCGACAAAGGCGATCGCTAAATCCTTCTAGATAGCAATCAAGAATCGCGTCACCGATAACAATGATATTTAAATTAGTAACTGCATCCAGTAAAGAATTTAAATGCGCTGTGGAGAATGCAGAATGCTGAAAATTAAAAACATGATGCTTCATAACTCATTTTTTGAGATTTCTTATAATCACTTGTGCTGCTGTTATCAAGTCAGCAACAGTGTAATGTGGGATTCGCATCCCAGACAGCAGCCATTCAGTCTCGTTGCCGTTGTCAATTAAAATCGTTTTACATCCAACCCGATTACCAGCTTCCACATCGTTGAGGATGTCACCGATAAACCAAGAATTTTGCAAATCAATATTGTGTTCGCAAGCTGCGCGTAAAATTAATCCTGGTTCTGGTTTGCGACAGTCGCAAGTAATTGCATATTCTGAAACCACGCCATCAGGATGATGGGGACAGTAGTAAAAACCATCCAGCGTAACTCCTTGCTCAGAAAAAAGTTTGAACAAATGCTCCTTAACCCCCACCAAGCCAGATTCTGGAAAATAACCCCGCGCAACACCTGACTGATTGCTAATGACAATCAATTTGTATTCATGTGCTTGCAGTAGTTGCAATGCCTCAATTGCACCCTGCGTTAACTCGATCAAATCGGGGCTAACGTTGTATGGCACATCCTCAATCAGAGTTCCATCTTTATCTAGAAAGACTGCTTTTGAAGGATAAAGTATTAAGGGTGAAGGCTGAAAAGATTTATTAGTCAGCTTTGGATATCTGTTGCTCATCTGTTTTTCACCTTGTTTTACTTCATCCTTCATACTTCAAACTTCATCCTTCCTACGGCCAAGATCCCTCAGCCATTGGCAAAACCATCATTTCGGGGATCACTGTTCCTTCTGGTGTTGATAGTAAAAAGCGAATGGTTGCGGCAACATTTTTCGGATCTTGCAACTTAGTGAGATCAATATCTGGGAATCGATCTAGCAAAAATGGTGTTTGCATACCACCAGCAACTAAGGCTGTAACTTTGATGTTATAAGGACGTGCCTCTACGTGCAAAGCGTAACTAAAGCCCAAAAGCCCCCATTTGCTGGCATGATAAGCGGAAGCATTAGCCCAAGCACGTTTTGCTGCTGTGGAAGATATATTAATAATGTGACCGCTACCTTGTTCTTTCATCACAGGTAAAGCGAACTTGGACAGGATAAAAGGAGCACGGAGGTTGACCGCAATAATTCTGTCCCAATCTTGAATCGAAAGCTCTTCAATCGATACAGTTACATCCGTTCCTGCATTGTTAATCAAAGCATCCAAGCGCCCGTACTGGGAGACAATTTTATTGATGGCGGTTTCTGCTTGCACTTCATCAGTGACATCTATTACCAATGGCATTGCTTGCAAATTATTTGCTTGAATTTCGCCAGCTACTTTTTGTGCCAATTCGTCTCGAATATCAGCAACCACAACACTCGCACCAGCTGAAGCTAAAGTGTGACATACAGCTTCACCTAATCCGCGCCCGCCTCCAGTTACCAATACCACTTTGTTTTTGAGTTCTTCCATAGTTATTTTTCCTTTGTTGTAATTAGATTGGTTAGTAGGGGAGCCAGTGCGTTGCGGAGAGAAGTCTGAGCGGCGGCTTCCGCCGCTCAGAACTTCGGAGGGTTTCCCCCGTTGTAGCAACTGGCGTGCGGGTTTTGCTGATTATCTTTAGGTTGAAACAGATAATTTATCTTTATAAACCTGCCTGTACAGTGGTTAGTAGTTAGTGGTTTATTACTCCCCTTGTCTCCTTGTCCCCGTGTCCCCTTGTCTCCCCCTCTCCCACTTGCTCCTCAACCAATTCACATAAAATATGCAGTACAAGGTGTTGTACCTCTTGGATGCGTTGGGTATCGGTTGCAGGAACGACGACTGCTAAATCTGCTAATGAAAGCAATTCGCCACCATCGCCGCCCAATAAGGCAATAGAGTTAATGTGAGCAGCACGTGCAGTTTTGAATGCTTCTATTAGATTGCGCGATCGCCCAGTTGTACTAATCCCAATTAACAAATCTCCTGGTTGGGCAAAAGTTTCTACTTGCCGAGAAAAGACATATTCGTATCCGACATCATTTGCCCAAGCACTCAAAAAAGATGAATCTGCTGTCAGCGCCATTACGGGAAGCCCCGGACGTTGGGAGCAGCGAAATTTACCAACAAATTCTGCGGCAAAGTGTTGAGCATCTGCTGCACTTCCACCATTGCCACATACCAGCACCTTACCACCCAAAGCAAAACAAGTGCTAATTGCTGCTGCTGCCTCAACAATTGCAGGTGCAAGAGTTTGTCGGGATTTTTCTAGTGCAGAAATCGCAGCTGTAAAGCTGTCATCTATAAGGGTAGAGGGTGAGGGAGAGTGGGGGAGTGGATGAGTAGGTGAGGGGGAGGGGGAGATGGGATAGATGGGGGAGAAAGTAGAGATGCGAAATTTCGCGTTTCTACTTTTTTCATCTGTTGGGGAGATTGTCAAAAATCTACACTCTTTGGCAGTGGTGGTTAAGTGTTCTGTTTGAGGGTACGAACCGTAAGGAACTTTTTGCAAGATTTCCTCGCTAATTTTTATGCTTGTCTGCTTGTAGCGTTTTACTGTAGTTAGAACTTCCTCATACAAAGCGGCAACAGCACTTGTTACCTGTTTCCAAGTAAATTTCTGATGAACGCGTTGTATTGCCTGATGACTCAAGCAATCAAGTATTTGAGGATTTTTGTAGAGGTAAGTAATTCGTTCGGCAATGGCATCAGGATTATTTGGTGGTACAAGATACCCTGTTTCACCATCTTTGACTGTAAATTTAATACCACCGACATTGGAACCAATCACAGGCGTTCCACAAGCCATTGCCTCTACAGGCGTAATCCCAAATGGTTCATACAAAGGCGTTGTAATAAATACATCCGCTGCACTGTAATAATATTTCAATACTTCTCGCTGACGGCGTCCAACAAAAGTCACTTGCGACTCAACACCTTCTTGACAAGCTATAGCCTGCAAACGAGCGATTTCAGGCGTGAGGCGAGGATCTGGTTGTTCTGATTCACCCCCGACAATCAATAGTCTTGCTTGGATGCGATCCTGTCTGAGCAAACATCCGAAGGCACGAATCACTGTATCGACACCTTTACGCGGCACTAAACGCCCCAATTGAAGGATGAGATTTTCATCAATTGGTAAACCAAGCTTCTGACGGGCTGTGGTTTTTTCTACTTGCCAAAATTCAGCCGTATCAAAGCCACAGGGAATGATTGTGATTTTCTCTTGGTTGGCATTGTAAAGACGCAATAGATCTTGTTCATCTTGGGGACATTCTGCGATGATGCGATCGGCTTCTGCTACAATGCGATCTTCAATGGTAAAACGGCGATCGGGAAATTCATCGGCATCACCTTGCCAAAAGCGACGCACTCTACCGAGAGCATGAAACGTGACAACAAAAGGTATGCCTAAAGCCTGCTTGATATCTGCTGCCACCATTGCTGACATCCAGAAATTTGCATGGATTAAGTCATATTTTGGTCTGTGCAAACTGCCGATTTCGTCAAAGCTGTGAGCAGGATTTTGACAAAAATTCAGAATATAAGCCGTAAATTCTTCCATATACGGCAGTATGTCTTCTTTTCGCACATATTTGGCAGGGCCAGCACCCACATTAATAATCCGAACGCCATCCATCCATTGGATGATTTCTGGCAATTCGTCGTTATCTCGTCTAGTAAAAACATCAACTTTGTAGCCAAAGGCAGCTAGATGTTTTGCTAACTGTCCTACATACACATTTTGTCCACCGCTATCTACACCCCCGAAGGTGCCAAGGGGTGAGGCGTGTTCGCTAATTAGGGCAATGCATTTAGTCATTAGTTAACAGTTATCAGTTATCAGTTATTGGAGAAGAACATTCATACCAATGACAGATTTGAAGGTTTTATCCCAATCGTTGATAAAGCGTTGGATATTAAAGCGTTTTTGTGCTGTTTGTGTTGCGCCTTGACTGAGATTTTGAGCGTGGTTTTGATTGCTTAAAAGCAGGCGCATTCTGAAAATCAGGTTTTCTAAATTCGTATCTACGTAACCCGAAACTCCGTTTTCTACTACCGTTGCCATTTCTGTAGTTGCCAGTCCAATGATTGGTAAGCCCACCATCATTGCCTCGCATACGGCAAGTCCAAGGCTGGTGTAGCGGATAGGGTTAAAGAAAAAGCGGTAACGTGAGGCAAATGCTGGCAGTTGGTGATGGGGAATCTCGCCGAGTCCATCCAGTTCTTCTGAACCCATGCCCACCAAGTCTAAAGGAACTTCTCGGCGAATGCGGGCAAATACATCAGCACCCAAACGACGACCACGCGATCGCAAACCATTCACTACTACCAGTCCTTTTTCTAACTCTCCTGTGTAGCGAATACCTTCAGGTACAATTACACCATGTTCAATCACACAAGTAGGAGTGCAACCGTTATCCCACATTAACTGGTTGAAATGCGTGACATGAACTAGCAATATATTTGGATCGTCTACGATGTGGCGTGTGTTGGTTGGATTTTCTCGTGGGGGATCGTGTTCTAGATAGATTCTGGGCAGTTGTCGCTGGGACTCAGAAAGAATCTCATACTGGTCTTCTAGATAATTTCGCTGAGACTGAAACAAAATACAGTCGAAGTTAAGGTTTTTGACTTCAGATGCCGGAAGATCATAAATATTATCTGACCAAGGCAAACCACCCAAACGGCCACCGTAACCTTCAGGTCGTTCTGGTTTAACAGGCAGGTAAAATTGATGCTGACTTTGGGTGAGGTAGTAAAGATAGCTGCCGTGAATATGCCAGGTAAGGATACGTAATGGTCGCATGGTTAAGTGAAGGGCTAGGGACTAGGGGCTAGGAGCTAGGAAAGAAGCACCAAGAGCAGAGGAGTAGAGGGGCAACAGGGGAGAGTGAGGGAGCGAGGGAGCGAGAGAATAAGAGTAAATACCCTCGTACCTTCCCTCTTTCATACCCTCACTCCTTCTGGGTGTCTCCTTGTCCCCGCGTCCCCGTGTCCTTTTCATTCCCCGTTGGTTTGACACAATGAGAAAGAACGCTGCCACCGAATTCTTGTGACTGACCGATGCGAATGGGAATTCCTGCTAGATAGCAAATGTAAGCTAGAGGATAAGGAGATTCGCTGGGATTGGTAAAAATTACAGATGCATCAAAAGCAAATTGGCGAAGTTTAGCAATTAAAGTTAGTTCGCACTCGCTATTCCTAAATTTGTTGTCAGCACCCTCGTATATCAATACGTCATCTATCCAAGGCAGCTGTAAACCTAATTCTTTGCCGCTGGGAGATACCATTAAAGTAATGGCTGCATCTGGTAGCAATTGACGCAACTGCTGTAATACCGTAATTGTCAGCATTAAATCTTGCTGACTACTTACTTGCATCACCAATACTCGCCGTAGATTTTTACACAAGTCAAGTAACAATTACAACCTCTTTAAAAAGTAAATCTTCTACCTGAGCCATTACCATTTCTGGGGTAACGGGAAGATAGGAGTTAGCAAGAAATATCGGACTTAGGGAACGGTGAATTTTACAGTTTAATGGTGCCCATCGATGCTGGGAGGAATTGGTAAAAATTACTACGCTTTTAATTTTTAAAGCAGCTGCTAAATGCGATACTCCTGTGTCATTACAAACTAGTAGGCTAGCCCTACTTAAAAGAGCTGCCATTCCACCCAAGCTTGTCTTTCCAGCCAAATTAATTGGTTCGCAATGCATCATCTGTGCTAATGCCTGCGTTAAAGTTGCCTCTGATTCTGAACCAGTCAGTACTACCTGAAAACCACGAGCAGCGATCGCATCACCAACAACTGCAAAGTTTTCTAAAGACCAACGCTTTTCTGGTAAACTTGCACCCGGATGAATGCAGACATATTGGCTTGGTATTTGCTGTATAGTTGCAAAATCTTCATCCTTGAGAGGAAATTCCAATTCATTACCTTGGAGTGGTATCCCCAAAAACTCCATTAGGCGCAGGTGACGCCAGATTTCCGGCTGATCATCTGGGTAAGGCAGAAAGTAATTGGGATCGGGGCAATAATAACCAGGAAGATAAAAACCAGCGTGAATACGAGCACCAAGCAAAGCAGTAAATGAATTAATGACAGTGCCGTTACCATGCATTTGCAATGCCAAGTCAAAGCATTGCTTATGGACACTGGTAAGAAACTTTGGTAATTTACCAACAGAAGGTGGCACTTCTGGAATTCCTGGATAGCCAGGAAATTCCAATAAATCATCTAGATAATGGCTAAAACGTTCTACAAAAGAATGCGCCCAAGGTAGACCGATTAAGGTAATCTGGGCTTGTGGGAAAGCAGCTCTAAGCGCTCGAAAGGCAGGTACAGCACAGAGCAAATCACCTAAACCTGGGAGCGATCGCACAATAGCTATCCGAGAAATAGACAGTTGCTTCAAGAGTTGATGCTCGTGTGACATACATCTTACAAAGGCAACTATCTTAAAAGTTACTTATTTAAGAGCTTAACTTCATTGGGCATTTGACTAAAGTATTGTTCTTATAAGTAATATCAATTATGCAAATGCACAATAACTCTCCATAGATTAACCACGTTTTTTCAACCCAGTTTTTTTATAAATTGAGAACTAATATCAAGCATTTAACTGTAGGCTTGCTAAGTAGGCTCATAAGCTCTCAAGGTTTATACAAGAGCGGAATTTGGTTACGAAGGCGATCGCTTGTAAGTAGCATTCATCTTGATGATAGTAAATACCTTCTATCTACAGAATAACCTGAGTAAAATATGTCTAACTCTTGAGCTAGAAAAAGTGCTTATATTTTCTCTTTCCATTTATAGATAATGTTTTGAAATCAATCAATTAAATTATCAAAATTATTATCAATAACCACTCCGGAGAAATTGTGTGAATCACGATGGTAGCTCTTTGAAAGAGCAAGTACAGAGTGGATTTACAGAGGCTGTCAAATCAAACCAGTCAGCCACGCTACCACCTAGCAAAAAAAATCTAAATGTATCTTTACTAAACACAACTACACAATTTGAACAAGTTGCCACCATAGTTGTAGAGCAGCTAGCACATCTACTGTGTGCTGAGGTTTGTATTATCAATCAACACGCTTATGTAATTGCCAGTAGCAACCCTAAACTAGTTAAACTTCACTTCAACCACATCTATAAAAATAATTCTCTAAATTATCTCAGATTACCACTATCATTCAATACACAAATTGGTGAAGTAATAGTCAGCAAACCCCACAATGGAGAAGTCATTTCTCCTCGGTTGGTGCAGGAAGTTGTAGAACTGGTAATTAATCAAACTACGGTAATTGATACTCTGCTCAACCAACACCAGCTGAAAGATAAGTTTATCTACGATTTACTTCACGGTTTGATTGATGAAGAAACAACTATTGCTCGCTACAGTAAGCTTTTAGGCATAGACTTAAACCCGCCTCGTGCAGTTATTTTAATCAATGCTGCTGATTATATATTGACGAATAATATCTCTTATCAACATCAGCAAGAAAATATTGAGACGCAAATACAGCAACGGGCAAATTTAGTAATTCGTAGTATTGTTAGTTTTTTCCAACTACCCAATGATACGATTTGCGCCTATCTCGGTGATGGTGAGGTGGCTGTACTGAAAGCCAGTGATACCAAAAACTTAGGTAACTGGGCAACTCGTGGAGATGTACCAGAGCAGTGTAGTTCTTCTTGGGCAAATCTCACGGCACTAAAGCGAGCAGCTAAAGCACTTTTAATGCGTTTGCAGAATGACACAGGTACATCAATTAATATTAGTATTGGTCGTTATCATCCAGGAATTCGGGGTCTTGCCCAATCTTATCAAGATGCGCGAGCTGCTTTGTCTTTGGGTAGTCGATTTCGGGGTTGCAATCAAGTACATTGTCTAGATGGACTGGGAATAGCTGCGTTTATTGGTATTGGAGATGAACGAACAAAAATCGAACTAGCTACTTATTTGCTGAGTCCTTTAGATCACGAACCAGAATTACTTGCTACCTTAGACACTTTCTTTACTGAAGACTGCTGCCCCTCTTCTACAGCTCATCAACTTTATATCCATAGAAATACCCTTAGTTATCGATTAGATAAGATTAACCTCCTGACAGGTTTCAATCCGCGCCGTTTTGATGATGCAGTGCAGATGCGTCTGGCTTTGTTGCTACGGGAATTGAGTAATCCAAGATAAAGGGGATCGGCAGAGGAAGAGATGAGGAGATAGGGAAGATGGGGAAGAATTTACTCTTATTACTTCCTCACCTCCCTTAACTTCCTTAACTCTTTGTTCCTTCGTCCTTTCCTTCTGCCTCCTGCCCCACCGAACTTAAGAGCGCCGTGCAACGGCGCTCTTAAGTTCTCTGTGCCATCTGCCTTTTGCTTATGATTCCCAACTAACTGCTCACGTGGGGATACAACCTATCTCCAGTGGTAGTATCAAACACAAACAATTTACTTAAATCCAACTCTAACAACAGGCGATCGCCAGAACGCGGATGCACATCTGCACCAGCTTGTACATTTACCATTACTCCCGAACCAAGCAAAGCTGCTCGAATTAAAGTCTCTCTCCCTAGTGGTTCTACCACCTTCACCTCAACCGCCAACTCTCCTATTTCTTCTCTTTGTGTCCTCTGTGTTCTCTGTGGTTCGTTAACTATATATATATGCTCCGGACGAATACCCAAATCAAATCCTTGCCCTTCCCGCAGATGTAACTTCTCTTTCATCTTTGTTGAAGCTAGGATGGTTTGCCCATTGACATCAAAACCTTGACCTACATATCTAGCTGGTAAAATATTCATCGGTGGGCTACCCAAAAAAGTCGCTACCATCCGACTGGCTGGCTTGGCATAAATAGTTTGCGGCTCGCCTATTTGTTGAATTCGTCCCCTTTCTAGCACCACAATTTTATCAGCCAAAGTCATCGCTTCCACTTGGTCATGGGTAACGTAGATTGTGGTAACACCTAAGTTTTGATGTAGTTCTTTTAACTCCGCCCGTGTATCATCTCGCAGTTGAGCGTCTAAATTGGATAAAGGTTCATCTAATAAAAATACTTGTGGTTGACGGGCGATCGCCCTTCCCAATGCTACTCGTTGTTGCTGTCCGCCAGAAAGCTGTTTAGGTTTGCGCTCTAAAAGGTGTTCTAGTGAAAGCGATCGCGCTACAGTCACTACCCTTTCTTTAATAATCTTGGGATCGACTTTGCGCATTCGCAACCCAAAGGCAATATTTTCTGCCACCGTCATATGGGGGTACAAAGCATAATTTTGAAATACCATTGCCACATCACGCTGTCTAGCCGGGACATCATTCATCAACTCATCCCCGATGTAAAGTTTGCCAGAGGTAGCAGTTTCTAAACCGGCAATGGTTCGCAATATAGTAGACTTACCACATCCTGACGGCCCCACCAAAACCCAAAATTCACCATCGGGAATATCAAAGCTAATATCCTCAATCGCGGTGACGTTGTTAAATTTGCGCTTAATACTTTCGAGACGAACTTTAGCCATTGTTCGATTTTGGATTTGCAATTTTGGATTGGTGGGAGCGATCGCATTTTATCCTAAAATCAATAATTTCTGCCTTCTGACTTTTATTTTGACCAAGCCGGATGAGCAAATAAAGAAGCAATTACTCGCACTCCACGCAATTGGTTAGAAAGAGGTAAGTGACCTTTAGGAGCATTTAAATCCCAGATAAATTCATTGGGATAGCGTGTCCAATTATTACCTTTTTTCCAACCGATTTTCGCCCAAAGATTATCCCAATTTTTTCCCAAACCTAACCAAATTTCTCGCTGTACTGAAAAGCCAAATTTGCCTTCGGAGTGAACTAACCACAAATTATTAATAGTTTGTAAGTCCGTAATTGGGAACTTGTCTACTTCGGTAAAATATAGCCATTTGCGTTTTACCGCCTCAGTACCAGCAACTTCACACATTTTTTGCAGAGTCATGTGATCGGCAGCCTGGAAATCTTGAGTTACGAGTAAAGTTTGTAAGGGACGGTAATTAATTCCACACTCTGATTTTAGAGGTACAACACCTTCCGGAAAATGAGTTTGCAGAAATTCTTTGGCTTGGGGCGAATCAGAGTTGTAAAGAGCTTGGTAGGCTTTGCCATCAACCCAAGTTGCGGTCGAGTCACGACGTTGCAGCAAAAATTCCATCAGGATATCTAATCCCCCATTATCTAAGACAGCAAGCTGCGGGATCAACTGTTGTTGCACTTGAATTGACCCAGCAATTAACTGGCGGCGCAAGGATTCGATGTCAGAAGAGGAGCCTGATACAATCATTGGGTCTGTCATGCCATTCTTGTGGAAACGCGATTGGTGAACAAGCAATTAACTAACAAATTTTGTGAACTGGTTAGTACTGATAGCGTAGAGTAGTTTACAGGAATTTGTCTGCGAAACCTACTCATTCATACTTGTGCTTTCATGAGTTAAATTAATATGTGCAGCACCTAAAGATCTGATAAACTCTCGCAAAATATCCGTTTTGGTTCTACCTACAGCCTGGCAGTGGGATTCTAAAATTGCGAACTCTTGCTCACTTACCCTGATGGTAATCTCTCGTTTGTTCTTCATTGCTGCTATTTTGCTGTATATATCCAGAGTACACTAATTGCGCCTGTAGGCGATAAGATAGCATCCAGAGACTCTGCTAACTCCTGAAAAGAAATACCCCGCTTTCTAACTTTATCAAAACAGGACAGGACAAAATCTGCTAGCCTTCCCAACAAGGCAGTACAGTTGGTTAGTAGTTAGTAGGGGAGCCAGTGCGCCCTTGCGGCTCCGCCGACATGTATCACAGCCGCGTGCGGGTTTTATTGATTAACTTTGGGTTAAGATTGACAATTTATCTTCTAAACCCACCCGTACAGTAGTTAGTGATTTACCACCATTCACTAACCACTATCCACTAACATTATTGAAGCTGAAAGCCCGAAATTCATTGATGTCGCTGCGTCACAATCAGGAGTGTGTGAATGTACGAAAAAATTACCCCCCCTTCAATTGGCTCAAAAATTACCTTCAACAATGGTGAGCCGATTGTTCCTGACAATCCAATTATCCCGTTTATTCGCGGCGACGGTACCGGTATTGATATTTGGCCTGCTACCCAGAAAGTGCTTGATGCTGCTGTGGAAGCGGCATACAAAGGCAGGCGGAAAATTAGCTGGTTTAAGGTTTACGCAGGTGATGAAGCTTGTGAATTATACGGTGTTTACCAGTATTTACCACAGGATACCTTGACGGCAATTCAAGAATATGGTGTCGCTATTAAAGGGCCGTTGACAACTCCAATTGGTGGTGGTATTCGCTCACTAAATGTAGCTTTGCGGCAAATTTTTGACCTTTATGCTTGCGTGCGCCCTTGTCGGTACTATGCAGGCACGCCTTCTCCTCATAAAAACCCAGAAAAACTCGATGTGATTGTTTATCGAGAAAATACGGAAGATATTTATTTGGGGATCGAGTGGCGGCAAGGTAGCGAAATTGCCAACACCTTAATTGAATATCTCAACAAAGAACTCATTCCTGCTACGCCAGAACACGGCAAAAAGCAAATTCCTCTAGACTCCGGCATTGGCATTAAACCCATTAGTAAATCAGGCTCCCAACGTTTAGTACGGCGTGCCATCAAACACGCTCTGCAATTACCTAAACATAAGCAAATGGTGACTTTAGTCCACAAGGGCAATATTATGAAGTATACCGAAGGTGCTTTCCGCGATTGGGGTTACGAACTGGCAACAAGCGAGTTTCGGCAAGAGTGCGTTACAGAGCGGGAATCTTGGATTTTGAGCAATAAAGAAAAAAATCCTGATCTAACTGCGGAAGCGAATGCCCGGATGATTGATCCTGGATTTGATGCCATGACTGAAGAGAAAAAAGCTCAAATTGTCAAGGAAGTGGAAACAGTTCTTAATTCAATTTGGGAAACGCACGGAAATGGCAAGTGGAAAGATAAGGTGATGGTAAACGATCGCATCGCCGATAGTATTTTCCAACAAATCCAAACTAGACCGGATGAGTATTCTATTCTGGCAACAATGAACTTGAATGGCGATTACTTGTCTGATGCGGCAGCAGCAGTTGTTGGTGGATTGGGCATGGGGCCGGGTGCTAATATTGGTGATCAATGTGCCGTTTTTGAAGCTACCCACGGTACAGCACCAAAACACGCAGGGCTAGATCGAGTTAATCCAGGCTCGGTAATTTTGTCTGGTGTGATGATGCTGGAGTATCTGGGATGGCAAGAAGCAGCAGACTTGATTAAGAAAGGTTTAGGAGATGCGATCGCCAATCGGCAAGTTACCTATGACTTGGCACGATTAATGGAACCACCAGTCGAACCCTTGAAGTGTTCTGAATTTGCTGAGGCGATTGTCAAGCACTTTAGTTAATAAAATTAAAGTCCTCAGACTTCGGTTGCAAGTGTTCAAATCCCCGATTTTTTAAAAATCGGGGATCTATAAAAAAGAGACTTATGGAATTAGTGTGCTATTAATTACGTGGATTGCCAACTGTGTCTCTACCAACTTCTTTTGCGTAGCTACCAGCATCCTGGATGTTTTCCTTGATATTTTCAAGTCCTTTTCTGGCTCCTTTGGCAAAATCTTCAGCTGTTCCTTGAGCTTTTTCTCCTACATCTCCAGCTTTTTGCTGAATATTTCTACCCAATTTTCCTGCATCGGAACCAACACGACTAGCAGCTTCACTTGGTTTATTTGTTGACTTCTCTGCTTGTAGTTGAGCAGAATTTTCCTTAAGATACTCAGCTCTTGCTTTTGCTCCACTAGCTGCTCTCTTGGATCTGGGATCTACATCACTAAAGTTATTCATCCCACCTTCAGGAGGATTGAGGACATTATCACCTTTGGGAACGTATACTTCTGAATTAGGTCTAACGCTGGGCTGGGAAGCTTGACGGGGTTGTACACCACTTTCCCCAGGCAGTGTCGCACCAGCACTACCACAAGCCTGTGTAAAGAATAATAGAATTCCTGCTACAAAAACCAGGAGAATTTGGTGTAGGTTAACTTTTTTGATCCAAGTAATGACTTTGTTCATTATGCAACTCCTTGCAGTTATTTGACGAAGTTAAAAGGTTAAAAGTTAGGCAATACCAATTCAAAATCTTAAATTTAAGATTTTAGATTGATAATAAATCTGAAAGGTTGGGACAAAAAATTACTTACCTTTATTTGCTATCTGCCCACTGCTGGATTTTTTTGCAATTCAGGTCTAGCACCAGCTTCATCTGCTTTATCTTTCAAAAAGCCAGAAGCTTCTTGAACTGCCTCTTTAACAGTCTCAAGTCTTCCTTTAACTCTTTCGCCTACATTTGATTCATATTGAATCTGTCCACCAGGTTCAGGTTGCTGAAAATCTTTTTCAGATTTCAATGGCAATTCACCTTCTTTGTATGCTCTACCTACAGGAGTTTCTGCACCTGGGTAAAGTAGTTCTTCGCTATTGGTGGTAGCAATTAGTTGTTGTGTATTTAGCTGTAAACTAGCTTGATCACGTCCAGACTTGGACATTTTCAAATTTGTATAATTGTCTCCACCATTCTTGTAGGGATTATTTGCGCCACCAGCTTGCACAGGTGGATTGTTGGGATTTGCTGCGTTAGGGTAGGGCTTACTACAAGCAGTGCTAACTATCAACAATAATCCGGCCAAAAATACAGTTACAATTTGGCGAATTTGCAGTTTTTTTAAAAAAGCAGTTAAACTGTTCACCAATTCCTCCTTTATAGTCCAAACAAGCTTCTGCACTGAAATTTCTATAAAATTCAGCCAAAAGTTCTTGCTGGATTTAATTGATTAGAAGCAACAATCGATTTTTAAGAATACGTAGTAAAAAGGAACCTTTTCCTCTAGCCGAAGTCACATTCTTATTTGTAATAGCGTGTTCTTTTTCTCTTACTTAAGAGAGATATAAGTTTCTATAATTAGCTTTTGATTTTAGTTAGTGAATATTAAATTATTAAATTAATGTTATAACCAGGCTGAATAAGTTGGCTGAGAAATCGACTAAAAGGGAAATGATAGCAATAAACTCAATAAATTAAAGTAACACTCAAGCAAGAATTTTTAGTAGCTAATATTTATTTTTTATAGACTGTCTCCAGCAAACTGATACCTGTGACTGAATTAGTATTAAATAGCTATAACAATACCACAAAAGGGAAATTTGAGAATTACTGGTGATATAACATATGATTTGATGTGTTCAACTATAAGAGTAGCTGCTCAGTTAAGTCACCACAATGATCAAAAAAATTTTACGCTGGCTAATTTTGGGTGGAACATTATTTTTTTTAGCAACAGCTTTAAAAAATAATTGGCAAGAAATTTCAGCCATTCACATTGATGCAGCAGGATGGGCAATTATCGCGATCGCTACGGGTGTAACTTTACTGGCACACACTTGGGCAGGTTGGATATGGACTTGGATTCTCAAAGATTTAAATCAATCAGTGCAGTCTTCCTCGTTTATCTATGTTTACTTAAAAACTAATATTGCTAAGTATTTGCCTGGTAATGTTTGGCATTACTACGGACGAATTATGGCAGCAAAAAATGCAAATATTTCAACTAGTGCAGCTACCCTCAGCGTATTACTAGAACCATTACTAATGGCAGCAGCAGCTTTAATTATTGTTTTGCTTGGCAGTTTTGTAGTTACAGTTAATACTCGTTTAGCTGTACGAGTAGTGCAAATAATTGGTTTGGTTGTAGTTCTTTGTGCAATCCATCCCCGTTTTTTGAACCCACTAATTCGCTTTTTACACCGATTGAAAACAAGAAAATCTAATACTGCAACATCCGATGTCAATTTAGCCATGAAAAACTATCCACTCCAACCTTTGTTAGGAGAGTTAGGTTTTTTGGGATTGCGTGGTACAGGGTTTATTTTAACTTTATATGCTTTGGAGCCTTTGAATTGGAGTCAAGTCCCTGTATTGCTGGGCGCTTTTAGTTTCGCTTGGTTGCTAGGATTAGTTGTTCCGGGTGCGCCGGGTGGATTAGGTGTGTTTGAAACAACAGCGATCGCATTATTACAGAATAATTTTCCGACGGCGGTAGTAATAAGTGCAGCGGGTGTATATCGATTGATGAGTATTTTAGCCGAAACTGGTGGTGCAGCCCTAGCATCCCTAGACGAACGCTTCTTTGATTAAACTAAAAATGCAGATCCCCGACTTTTCTAAAAAGTCAGGTAGATGAGACAGTGTTTCATTAGTATTCTGTAGGAATCATATTTGATTTTTGAAAAACACGTAGGGTGTGTTGTCGCGAAGCGCAACGCACCATTTTCAACGGTTGGGTGCGTTAGACTTAATTTTTCAGTAATCAAACCGGATTCCTATACATCTACCTTTAATTGAGAAAACACACGATAAGCATCCGGATTAAATTGAGATTTGCAGGTATGCTGCTTTTCTTCAACTTTAATCAAGTTATATTCAACATTTTCTGCATAAATAGCAAATGTGATACTAAAAATTTCAAGAAAATTTATCAGCCACTTACATTCTGCTTCTGAATACTGTTCGTAGTGATGAATTAAATGAGCTATACGAGCTTCTAAATGACTGCGAGAATTTGGACAAATCAAAATAATTTTTAGTAATACAATGACTAAAGTCAGGGGATGCCCTTGGGAAAGTAATAAAACAAACAAAGGCGAGGGTTCTTGCGTATTTTCTATTGTGAGATAATCAATAACTCGATTACAGGTTCTCAGTAATAAATCTTTATCAATAATCTCTTCGTCATATTCTGACTTCCAATTTAATAGCTTATCTAGTAGCTGTTGGTTTAAAGTCTCTATAAAGTTTTGTTGTCGGACATAAAAAATTAGATATTTTTGTAAGCTTTTTTTAAAATCTTTAAAAGTTTGATTTTTAATTTGCTTTAGAAATATATTGGCAATGTTCTCATAACTAAATACACCTTTCCTAACAATAATTGTTTTGATTAAACGTAATAACTCATCTCCCAAAATACTTGGATTTTGATAACGTGACTTACCAGAAGTATGAGACTGAGAACGAGCAATATACATTGCTAACTCAAATTTATACTTATCTTTTAGTTGCTTTGAAGCTTTTCTTGCTGCTTCTTGTTGCTCTTGAGAATTATTATTATCAATAGATTGAGCTACTAATAAATAAGAAGTATAACGATTTATCCAGTGAACTTTAGTCTTATCTTCATTTTTAGAGGCAAATAATTTAAGCTCTTGAAAATCCTTACTTGTAATAAATCTTTTTAGCCAGATTTGGTAAATATTATCTTTTTTATGATTTTTCCCTTGCTGCTTATTTGATTTATAGTCAATAAAAATCTGAACTAGTTCTTGAATATATTTATATTTTCTATTACTTTCCCAATTATTGACTAATATATAACAACAACGTTTCAGAGTATTGCGAAAATCTTGCTCATTATCAATAAGATGCAAAAGCCTATAGATTCCCGGTGCAGAATCTAAACTTATTGAATCCAAATTTTCTATAAATAAATGTTTAAATTCTCGTAAAACATCTTCAGGAGACCATACTTTTACAATTTCAATCAGAAAAATGTAAATTTTCTCCTGTATAACTTGTATATCTATATTCTTTACTTTTTCTTTAGAAAAAGGCTGCTCTGTATGAGTAATTGGTAAACTATTTGCCGTCATTATTACTTAAAATTTTTAAAGGTAGCATAGTTACATTTTCATTAGCTTAACTCTGCTCAAAAAGAGTATCAATCGACTCTTGAATAATTAAACTTTTTCTTCATCAAAGATTGATATACAGATTTATATATTGAAATAGATGAAGTATTTGATTGATTGAGTCTAAGTATAAAGTCAGCTTTGTAGTGTCAAAAATTACTATATTATTTAATTCCTTGATTCACATCTTGTACACCCAAGCTCACAAACCGTCGCTACTAGGTTTAACCTAATAATAAGAATTAGAGCCTCTGGCTCTCCATATTGAGGATTAAACGTTTAGATGAAGTTGCATGAATACAGATAAGATTACTTTTTGGCACAGTAGTAAACAAATCTTAAATTACTAAACATATGTCCGAAACTCCCTATTTGGGCTGTAACGGTTATGCTGAATCTAAGTGGTAACAGGCATATGTTTGTTTTGCCTTGACTCCACACTGTAGTAGCAAAACTACCATTGAGATTGCACTCTCGTAAGAGAATGCAACACCAGCGAGGATTAAGTGCATAAAAGAGGTAAACAGAAGGTGTTAAAGACACTTTTGGTAATTGCCATTGGTTTCTTGCCGTCTCTATTCTCTCTGTGGTTGATGCGTAAAACCCGGAATAGAACACGTTTGCTGCTCAGACGTACTGCTGTAGCTTTGCCTATGGAGCAGCTTCGGATCAATACCAGAACAAATGAGGGCGATCGCTATTACTTAGAAGGAGTGGGTTACCTGATTGGCGATATTAGCTGTCGATATAATGCTCGTTCTGGATATTTGCGCTGCGCTGTTAATCCTGATGGGCCATGTGAGAATTGTCGTTATTATGAACCTAGAGACTTCACAGGCATTGACAAAAAATCTTAAACAGTCTTTTACCCTTTAGAGTTGTTCTCAAAAGAGTGTTTGGGAGAAGTTGCAGTTACAAACAGCTTATTTTTCTCTTGACTTACAAACTTTTTATATCACACGATTTAACTGATTACGTCACTACGTCATCTTCTATTGATTTTGGTTAAGTAGCTGATTAAAGTCTTTGATAATAATCTTTTGCTAGCGGTAGTTCTCAGACTCATATTGATAAAATTAGTAGTTTTACAGAAGCCATATATTAAATTACTAAATAACATACCTAAATATATTCTATTGGTTAATAGATACAATTTATAAATTTAGAATCCTAAATCATTTATGAATAATTTTTTTCCCTGATCTCATGAGATAATTTCCAACTCAAATAGGACTACCATATATGACAATCTATTTTTATAGCACTCACGAACAATATGGCTGTTTCTCTAATTTCTCATACCACGGCTTCGAGTTAGATAATTTATATTGGCATACTAGCGAACACTATTTTCAAGCTCAAAAATTTATTGGCACACCTCATTTAGAAGAAATTCGTCTCATAAAAACACCAAAGGATGCAGCAAGAATGGGACGAGATCGCAAACGTCCTTTGCGTCCAGATTGGGAACAAGTCAAAGACGATATTATGCGAAAAGGAGTATTACGCAAGTTTGAAATCCATACTGATATTCAGGAAATTTTACTTTCTACAGGTGATAAGGAAATTGTAGAAAACTCTCCGATTGATTATTATTGGGGTTGTGGTGCTGATGGCAGTGGTAAAAATATGTTAGGAATCATTTTAATGGAAGTTCGAGAAATTTTACGTGAAGTTACTTGTTAATCTTTAATTACTAATTGTTTCTTACTATTATTTATCAACTATTAACAGTCACTTTTGTTGACTCCAACTTCTTTTAGCTGTCCAGTGGCGATCGCTTGATTGATAAATCTCTACTTTTTGCAAGTCTATCAGAGAAATTAACTGTTTCACTTCATCTAAAGTCAATGCAGCGTGGAGAGAGTCGCGGAATAATTTTTTTTGATACTCGTTGTATTCTTTACCAATACTATTAACCAAAGCATTCATTGTGGCTTCATCGGCAGGGCGAAACAAATCTCGGAGAAAGATACCGCCGTTAGGTTTCAGTACACGCTTAATTTCCGAAAAAAAGGACAGAGGATCGGGTAAATGGTGGACAAGGCTATTCGACACAATCAAATCAAATTGTCCATCCGCATAAGGTAAGTGTTTAGCATCTATCAACTCCAAACGAATTTGCGACTGTAAACCAGCCTGCTCAATGTGGCGAGAGGCAATTTCCAGCATATTTTTAGCTAAGTCAATAGCGATTATTTGCCATTGCGATCGCATCTGACACATTAAAATTGGAATACGCCCAGTTCCGGTACCAGCGTCTAATACTAAAGCATCTTCCGGTGGAGCCAGGGCGATCGCTTCTTCAGCAAAGGCAGTATTTACCTCAGTGAAGTTCATCTCATCATACTCAATGGCTTCTTCGAGGCAATCCATTACTTCTGGTTCTAAAACTCTTTCCATTGTTGGTTTGTTAGTCATTAGTGATTGGTTAGTGGTAGGGGCGGGTTTTTACAACAATCTCTCTAGGATGATGAAATATCTAAATAAACCCGCCCGTACAGTGGTGAGCCAGCACTCTTGGGAGGGTAACACGAGCGCAGGTGACTGGCGTAGACGCCCAGTAGACAGGCGTAGCCTGGCTTCTCGGAGAGTAGCCGAAGGGCTTCCCGCAGGGTACCCGGAGGGTTAGTGGTTAATAGTTAGTGGTTATTTGTCTCCTTTCCCCGTATCCCCTTTTCTCCCACTCTCCCTCTTTCGCACTCCCCAATCAATGAAAGATGTATCAAACTTCTAGGGAAGACTAAATACATATCACCAATATTAATTAGGGAAGGTTGATGTGGAAAGGCGAATTTTATCTCGCTCGAAAAACATACTTCCTTTGCAACTACTTAGAAACCTACCTCAAACACAGCAAACGCATTACAATTAGCCAAAATTTTAAAGAATGTTCACAAGCAGCACTCCAAATCCACAGGAGCAAGAGGATTGTAAATCGGAAGCATCAAAGCTATGGCAACAAGCCACTCAACAGCAACAAGCAGGTGAATTATCTGCTGCTTTGAAGTCTTTACAACAGTCATTAGTATTATTTCAAACAGTTAGAAATTGCCAAAAACAAGCACAAGTACTTTGTTGTTTAGCTTTGGTAGCATACAATTTAAGAGACTACAATGGTGCAATTTCCTACTCTCACGAGTGTTTATCTTTAGCACAGAATATAAAAGACTTACAGATCCAGGTGCAAGCTTTGTCCCATTTAGGCAATGCCTATCGTCATTTAGGAGACAATCATAAAGCTATTGAATCTTTACGAATATGTTTAGAGATTGCCCAGCAGTTGCAAGATGAGCGAAGTCAAATAGCAGCATTAAACAACCTGGGATTAGTTTATAAAGCTTTGAACGACATACCTCAGACTATTGAATTGCAGCAGCAAAGCCTAGAAATTACACGACAACTCCAAGATCATTGGGGTGAGGAACAAGTGCTGAAGAATCTGGGCAACTGTTGTTATGCTTTGGGGTATTATGCAAAGGCGATCAACTACTACGAGCAGTGTCTTGCGATAGCGCGTTCTTTAAATCGCAGTCGCAGCGCCATTCAGCTACTTAAAAATTTAGGTAATGCTTGCCATGCGATCGGCGAATACAACAAAGCAATTACGTATCATGAAGAACGTTTGGTATTAGCTCAACAAATCCAGGATACACGTACTCAAGAACAGTGTTTAGACAGCTTAGGAATTGCTTGTGAAACCTTGGGAGATTATGCCAAAGCAATAATTTATTATGAAAAACGTTTAGAGTTAGCTAGGAGTCTTAATCGCCGTAGCAACGAGCAACAAATTCTTGCTAGTCTCAGGGTAGCTTGCTACGCCTTAGGAGATTATGTCAAAGCAATGGAATACCAACAGCAGATTAAGTAGAAATATCACTATTAGCAGACATAATACTCGCTGCTACTTGTTATAACATAACTTTATTACAATCTAAATATTTAATTTAGATTTGACAGCTAGCGCTTACATTTAGTATTTAAAGTTTCATGAGTAGCGAACAACTAAGCCTTTTTGAAGAATCCAATTCCGATCAAAAAGAACTAATTCCCACAGACAGTAAAATTCCCATCCCTTCTGGCACCTATGGCAATATGGTGGAATTGGCACAGCATTGCAACCAGTGTCACCGTTGTGAATTGGGAAACACTCGTACTCATGCTGTTGTCGGTAGGGGCAACCTTGAAGCACAAATCATGGTTATAGGGGAAGCACCAGGACAAAATGAAGACGAAACAGGATTACCATTTGTTGGGCGAGCGGGACAACTTTTAGAAAAAATCTTGGCTTCTGTAAAACTGGATACAGAAAAAGATGTATACATTTGCAACATCAATAAATGTCGTCCCCCCAATAACCGAGTTCCTACCAATGAAGAGATGGAGGCTTGCAAACCTTATTTATTAGAACAAATTCGCCTAGTTGCTCCCAAAATTATTTTGTTGACGGGTGCAACTGCTGTAAAAGGATTACTTGGCGATAAGCGAGGAATTACCAAGATTCGTGGAACTTGGATGGAGTGGGAAGGGCATTTGTGTATGCCAATTTTTCACCCTTCTTATTTGCTGCGTAATCCATCTCGCGAAGTCAATAGCCCCAAATGGTTAATGTGGCAAGATATCCAAGCTGTACGTGCCAAATACGATGAAATTTGCCACAATAGCTAAAAAATTACTATTTTGAGAGGAAAAACTCCGCTCTTGTCTTGAGTTTGGATACAAGAGCGGAGTTTCTACTTAAACTAATGCCGTGACTTTCTCCACCAAGCCAACAAACAACTTCAATCCATCCGTATTGCCTAGCATTGAATCTGCCGCTCTTTCTGGATGCGGCATCATCCCCAACACGTTGCCCTCAAGATTGCAAATCCCGGCAATATTTCTCACTGAACCATTAGGGTTCTCTTGGGTGTAACGGAAGACAACCTGACCGTTATCTTCAAGTTTTGATATGGTTGCCTTATCAGCGTAAAATCTTCCTTCCCCGTGAGCAATGGGCAGTTGAATCACTTCACCAGCAGAATAAGTTTGTGTCCAAGGTAAATCGTTACGCTCAACTTTGAGGAGAACACGATCGCAGATAAAATGCAAATCTCGATTTCTTACCAATACTCCCGGTAGAAGCCCAGCTTCAGTTAATACCTGAAAGCCATTACAAATACCAAGAACAAATTTACCCTTTTGAGCGTGTTCAATCACCTGCTGCATTACGGGCGAAAATCGAGCGATCGCACCACAACGCAGATAATCTCCATAGCTAAAACCACCAGGGATAATTACTACATCCAAATCGGCAATATCCGTTTCTTGATGCCAAACCATCCGAGTTGGTTGTCCCAGTAAATCTCTGGTAACGTAAGCAACATCGCGATCGCAATTAGAACCTGGAAAAACAACAACACCGAATTTCATTTTTGGTTAAGAGTTAGTGGTTAAGTAGGGTATAGGTGGCAGGTGATAGGTGACAGGTAACAGGTGACAGGTGACAGTTTTCTTCATTCCCCCAACCTTATTCCCTGTTCCCTGTTCCCTTTTCCCTAATAAACTCCCGTCTGGGATTCCACCTCAATCAAATCAAACTTATAATTCTCGATTACCGGATTTGCTAACATTTTGTCACACATCTGATTCAAATCTTTACGAGCGGAGGTTTCATCAGGTGAAATAATATTTAATTCAATGTATTTACCAATCCGCACTTGTTCGACATTATCGTATCCCAACTGTTTCAGCCCAGATTGTACCGCCACTCCAGCAGGATCTAAAACTGAAGGACGAAGGGTAACTAAAATTTTGGCTCGATACTTCCTTTGCACTGACTTTTACTGAACACTGCGATCGCTATACTATATCTTTCTGTTGCTACTGAGCGACAATAATATTACAGAGCCATTAGCCTTAAGCTATAAGCTTACCTAAAATATACAATCTGAACGAAATTAACGTTCTGTCTAAAATTGCTATGAAATCCGTGCACACCCGCTCTCAAGAGCGTATTCTTAACCTTCTCAAAACCCTTAAACAAGGCATCTCTGCCCAAGATATTTACGTGGAATTACGTAATCGCAATCAAAGCATGGGTTTGGCAACTGTTTACCGCTCTTTAGAAGCTTTAAAGCTGGAAGGCTTGGTGCAAATGCGGACATTAGCTAACGGCGAAGCTCTCTATAGTTTAGTACAGCAAGACAAACACCACCTCACCTGTTTGCAATGTGGCATTTCTATTCCGATTTATCAATGTCCAGTCCATGAACTAGAAGTACAATTACAAACTAGTCATAATTTTAAGATTTTTTACCACACTTTAGAGTTTTTTGGTTTGTGCAATCAATGTCAAATAGCTCAAGCTGCTGGAGAGTAGGTAACAGGGAACGGGGAACAGGGAACAGGGAATAGGGTTGGGGGAATGAAGAAAACTGTCACCTGTCACCTCTTTTAACCCAGACGGTTATTATTTCCTGGGGAGATTTGGTTGTCTAATATAGGGTGATCTGTGGGAACATCTGAAACTATAGAGCGTATACCTTCCAAAGTCGCGGGAATAGTGCGCGGATCCATAAACATAACTTTACTGCTATCGCTTTTACCAATAGTTGCACCCATATCTAGATAGCCCAATGCCAACAAAATTTCTAAAGCTTGCTGGGCGCCAGGACTAGTTTTGATTTTTTGGGCAATAATGTCGGCAGATTCGGCAATTGCTTGAGCTTTGAGAACTTGCTGTTGACGCTCGGCTTGGGCTTTAAGAACCAGCGCTTTTTGTTGAGCCTCTGCTTCCAAAACGACTGCTTTTTGACGTGCTTCTGCTTCTAGAACTTGGGCTTCTGCTTTGCCTCTAGCACTATTAACAGCAGATTCTCGTTCACCCTCAGAAGTTAAAATTGCTGCCCGCTTGCGACGCTCTGCTGACATTTGCAATTCCATTGATTGCTGCACTTCCTGAGATGGAAGAATATCCCGCAATTCTACTCGTGTTACCTTCACTCCCCAAGGATCGGTAGCAACATCCAAATCCCGTAATAGAAGTTCATTTACTTCCGAACGTGCGGTAAAGGTTTCATCTAGCTCCAATTTGCCCATTTCAGCGCGGATTTGCGTCATCACCAAATTCACCATCGCCGCTTGAAGATTTTCTACTTTGTAGTAAGCTTTCTCCATGTCAACGATGCGCCAATACACCACTGCATCAACAACGATTTTGACATTGTCGCGGGTTATACATTGTTGTGGTGGAATATCTAAAACTTTCTCGCGGATTGTCTCACGGTAAACAATTCGATCAATAAAAGGAACAACAAAGTTTAACCCTGGTTCTAACTTTTTGTCGAAACTACCCAAGCGTTCTACTAAGGCTTCATTACCTTGATTGACTACTTTCACAGAACCCGCAACAGCAGAACCGCCCAAAATTAAACTAATTAGGAATAATATACCTTCCATAATCTATCCCCTGAATTTTTAAGTAGGTGATATAAATATTCTTTGCGTGATGGCTGTTAGTAGTTAGTAGGGGCGGGTTTTATCGATGATCTGTGGGTTCAAACCGACTATTTATCTTCTAAAACCACCCGTACAGTAGTTAGTAGTTGGTTGTTTACCACTAACCACTATCCACTAACTATTGGATTGAAGAATATTCTGGCATCACAATTAAAGTTGTACCTTCGCGCCTGACTACATAGACTTGTTGATGGGGTGCGATCGCCAAATGATCGTCAAAGCATCGGGCGCGCCAAGAATTGCCTTCGTATAGTACTCGCCCTGTTTTCCCGGCTGGTATCTCTGTTAAAGTTTCGGCTAAAACTGCGTCCTGAATTTTTGATTTTGCTCGCCGTGGTTTCACAAACCGACGGCAAAGCAAAATTAACACCACGGAAAGTAGTAGCCAAACCACCACTTGCAGCCATAACTTCCCTAAAATCACCCCAGAGAGTAACGCAACTACGAAGGCGCTAATTCCCATCATGAAAGCGACAAAAGCCGTTGGCAGCAACAGTTCCATTAAACATAAACCTGCTCCTAACACGAGCCAGATTATGGTAGAACTGGATATCGATGTTGCGGTATAAATTGGCATAGCGCCATCCTAGACACTACATTTGCGTAAATGTATTTCTGTTTTCAAATACAGACATACACAACTATTTCCAGAAATTGGAAGCTAGAATTTTTACGTAAGTTTTGGTTACTTTAAGTAATCAGTGTTGAATCGAAAACAGTTAAATCCAGTCTAATCTAACCTTTTAGTCTTTGACAGCTAGATTTAATCGAACTTCACCTATCCATTTGTTCGGATATTTACACCTGCATGATTTCTACCCAACAGTTAATTTATTGCCCAAATCCCATCTGTGCTAACCCCATCAATCCTGTAGACAACAGTCTTTGTGCAAGTTGTCAAACTCCACTGATTAAGCGCTATCTCTGGGCAGTTGGCGAATTTCCAACCAAAATTTCACCTGGAGAAATAGTGGCTGAACGGTATGAGGTAATAGCACCCCAAATCTGGTTAGATACTCAACCGGGAAAATTACCAGATATCCCTGAAGAAATATCAGATGAAGTTATTCCTTACCTGCGCTTATATCCACAGCGATTGCACTTGCCACAAATTTATGGATGTGTTCGCTCCCCAGCACAAGACGGAGTTGATCTTCTCTTGTTGGAAAACGTGCCTGTAGATGAAACAGGAAATCTCTACCCAGCGATCGCTACTGTATGGCAGCAAGCAACAGCGATTAGACAAGTTTACTGGCTATGGCAAATTCTACAACTATGGACACCTTTATCAGAATTAGGAGTTGCAGCCAGTTTACTGAAACCAGACAATTTACGAGTGCAAGGTTGGTGTGTGCGCCTATTGCAACTTCAGCATTCAAAAACAATAAGGAACCCCAGCTTGCAGGATTTGGCAGAGTGTTGGCAGCCTTGGGTAAATATCGCCAAAACTCAAGTTGCAGCGGGGTTGGAGAAAATAGTTCGACATATGGGTAATCCTGACGCCGATTTAGTGGCAATTTCTACTCAATTCAATACTTTTTTACTAGCATCTGCTGCCCAATTACCCTTAACTATCAAAATGGCAGGTGCAACTGATATTGGCTCGCAAGAACTGACTCAAAATGAAGATTCTTGTTTTCCCACTGCCAATGATTCAATAGAAGATCCTTTACTACTACAAGCAGCGATTATTTGTGATGGTATTGGTGGACATGAAGGCGGCGAAGTTGCAAGTCTTTTGGCAATACAATCTTTAAAATTGCAAATTCGGGCTTTACTCAAAGATATAGCTGAACAGACTGAAATTGTACCTCCTAATGTTGTACACAAACAACTAGAAGCTAGTTTGCGAGTTGTAAATAACGTAATCTGTAACTGTAATAACGAGCAAAAGCGCGGAGGTACTCAACGCATGGCAACAACTGCTGTCATGGCAGTGCAAGTGCCGCAAAATATCCCCAATGTTTCTAGTTTACAGTCAGAGAACGCCCATGAACTTTACTTAACGAGCATCGGTGATAGTCGTGCTTACTGGATTACTTACAACTACTGTCAATTACTTACAGTCGATGATGATGTAGTAGCAAGGGAAGTAAGTAACGCTCGCAGTTTTTATCATAAAGCGCTACAACGTCCAGATGCCGCTGCCCTTACTCAAGCATTGGGGACAAAAGATGGGGAATTTCTCCACTTTTGGATGCAACGCTTGATTGTCGAAGAAGACGGCATATTGCTATTATGTTCTGATGGCTTCAGTGACAATAACTTGGTAGAACAATCTTGGCGAGAGTATGCTTTACCAGTCTTAACAGGTGAATTTTCCCTAGAAGACGCTCTCTACTCTTGGATGAAAATAGCTAGTGAGAAAAATGGTTACGATAATATATCACTAGTTTTGATTCATTACCGTGTTTCCCCAGATTATCCAGTTCTGGTTACTAAGGCGCGATCGCAAATCGAAGTTGTTGAAGAAAAGCAAGTAGAAATCGTCACAGGAACACAACTAGAAATAGCACACGAACCCGAATTAGCAGAAAGTTCTCAGTTACTCTTGGATTTAGAAATTTCAGAACCTGCTACAGCCAAAGCAACCCAAACCCCTGCCAAAAATAAATCTCGTCAGTACAAACCAAAGTTTAGGCTCATAGGATTGTTGGTTGTATTGCTAGGAAGTACAACAGCAGGATTATATGCTTGGTGGCGATTTCATCCGCAATCATTCCAGCAAATGTGCCGACAACTTCCTCAGATAACGCGGCAATTTTGTATGCCTCGGAAGCAAGTGCTTAAAAATTCTCAATAAAATTAAATACGAATTGCGTATGAGATCAATTAGTAATGCTCTGGCAATGTGGTCAAGGCTAGGTATTTAATCCAAAGCAGCTATTCATGATGGTGTTATCTAATACAAGTATATAGAGTAACTGTAGAGCGGTTAATTCACAATACATCCTCTAGAATTTTTAAGTTTGTGAACGAAGAAAGTTCTTCTAGAGCAATACAATGTTCTTTATTGGAAAATACTGTACTTTTTAGGTAAATATTTCTTCACAAGTATATTATCATTGAAATAAGTATCAAGTTAATATCAGGTATATATAGGTTCGTAAATTTACTTTTTGTTTAACCATAAAATTGCCGTGGAAGAACTTATGGAATTTGTAGAAAGAATTCTACAAGATCAGCCTCTCAGTTCCATTCAGCGGTTTGTGCTTCATGAATCGTGGTTGGGCAAAACTTACGGTGAAATGGCAAAGAGATCAGGTTATAGAAGCCACTATATTAAAGAAGTTGGCTCTCAGTTATGGCAAGATCTTTCTGAAGCACTAGGAGAGAAGGTAACAAAAAAAAACTTGCATCTGGTCTTAAGCAAAAATCTGCAAGATAGAATAAAACCGCAAGAAAACAAGTTTTTACAGAATTTTTATTCAGATTATAGCTCAGAAAATAAATATTCAGACTTAGTATCAGTCAGTAAAATGGACTTTCCTAGCGGCCTTGTGCCTCTAGATTCTCCTTTTTACATCAATCGCCCTCCACTTGAAGAACTTGTTTGTCACGAGATTACACAACCTGGGTGCTTAATAAGAATCAAAGCACCAAGGAAGATGGGAAAAAGTTCGCTGCTCAACCGTGTACTTACTCATGCTAAAGAGTGGGGTTATCAAATTGCCTATTTAGATTTTCAAGAAGCTGATGAAGACGTTTTTACTTCCCTTGATAAATTCTTACGTTGGTTCTGTATAAATGTTAGCAGGCAGTTGAATCTCTTTGCCTGCCTAGATGATTTTTGGGATGCCCAGATGGGCAGCAAAGTCAGCTGCAAAATCTATTTCGAGGAATATCTGCTCCAATACATTGATAGTAGTCCTGTCGTCTTGGCTTTAAATGAAGTTCATCGGGTTTTTGAATATCCCAACATTGCCCAAGACTTCTTGCTTATGCTGCGATTTTGGCACGAAGTGGCAAAGCAGGATCAAACTTGGCAAAAATTGCGGATGATATTAGCCCACACCATAGAAATTTATGTTCCGCTCAAGCTCAACCAGTCTCCTTTAAATCTAGGAGTAACAGTTTCAATACCACCATTTACTCTAGAGCAGGTACAGAATTTAGCAAAATGTTATGGACTAGACTGGGCAGCAGATCAACAAGGGGCGCAACGCCTTGCTCCTCTACACGAAATGATAGGAGGATATCCCTATTTGGTAAACCTTGCACTTTATCATCTACACCACGGGAAAATCACACTAGAAGTGCTACTAAAAACAGCTCCAACACCAACAGGGATTTATAGTCAACATTTTAGAGAAATATTATCCCTACTCCAAGCTGAACCCCAATTGCTTTGGGCTATGCAACAGATTGTCACTACTCATGAGAGAGTGCAACTAGACACGATCGCTGCATATAAGCTCGAAAGCATGGGTTTAGTTAAACTAGATGGCAACCAAGCTCGTCTCAGTTGTGAGTTGTATCGTCTTTATTTTAGCCAGCAGTTTGGCAAGCAAAATAGCGCCAATGCTTTCTCAAAACTATCGGAGCAAGAACAAAAAGAATACTCGCTTACACTCTAAAACCAATCTAATTAGTCAGTTTCTCTGAGTAATTTTGCAGAGTTAATATTTTTTGGTACCTCTTTTCAAGTTTTCAGTCATCTGCGAAAGGCAAACTTCTCACAGCGCTGTCTTACAGTATCAGCTTTAACCTGTTAATTTTTACAAGTAGCAATGAAGGACGAAGGAATTGCTATTCATATCAAAGGATAAGTGATTGAAAACAGGTTTTGCATATTATATAAATTGATATTGTAATCACTTTTAAATATTCATAAGATTAGTATATTAGTTTTTAATACTTAAACTTAGAAACGCAGTCTTTGAACAATACTACTAAGTAGTCGTACAAAATAAATTATCTATTTAGGCAAGGGGACAGGGAACAGTCAAAGAATACAGCGATTTCAGTCGTGTTGCAAAATAGCTATTATGATATTTATGCATAGCTACTTAATTTAGCAGATCATACATATTTATTAGAATTATCGTTATTGAGCTTAAGGTTTTTATGGCATTCATTAAAGAACTTCATTAAAAGTTGAGTATTTATTTTTAGCTTAACAGATTTTTGAAATCAATGTAACTAAACCCTTAGAATCACTTCATTTCAAGAATCATAAAATTGATTTTGTAATTTAACTATTTTATTTAAATTTCATCTAATATTTTATTGTTTTTATATTGAATAATTTTCATTTCCATAGCAAAAAAATATATATAAATTTATCATTTATTAATTAGCAGTTTTTCTTGATAATCTAAATCTCAGTAACTAAACAAAATTAATTACAAACTCTCTACGTTTTTGTTCCCTGTTAAGAGTTCATTTCACTCCACCCGTAACTTTAATTTTGCCTAACCACTGATGTCAGCCTCAAGAACATAAATTTATTGGTTTTGAAAATACCATGTGGAAATTGAATACCGTTAACACTGCTAATATATTAGGTTATGAGTGGACAGAATCTTGTTAGTGGTAGTGCCGATGATACTATCAAAATTTGGCAGTTAACTTCCAATTAACATCAGATATAAATAAAAAACCCTTAGAGCGTAAGGGTTTTTAGATATAAATAAAATAAAAGAGAAAATGACTGTGTCGGGTGGTCTAATCATTTAGATAATTTGCATCTTCTATCTCCAGATTGTTTTGATGCGTCAATTATCTAAAGAATGCTAGCGTTTTTCCAGGAAATTTTGAATGGCATTGCCACCATTACCACCAACAGCAGGGATTTCTATCAGTTCATCTGTGGCTTTTCCAGTACCATCGTCTGTAACAGAGTTCTGATCACCTGGATGTCCATTGGGAATGAACAGTTGTGGATGGTCGAAAGGTGCTTTCTCAAAGCGAACTCGCTCATCGGTCAAACTCTTGAGAAAGGCAACTATATCCTGTTTATTCTGAGCACTCAGGTTAAGTACTGGCAGAACACCAGGAAAATCTCCTGCGCGAAAGTCTCCGCCACGACTGTAGAAATCTACCACTTGTTCGAGAGTCAATTGCCCACCATTATGGAAGTAAGGGGCAGTCAACTCTACATTGCGTAGTGTGGGTGTCTTGAAGGCTCCCTCTACACCCAAGTTTTCTTCACCCGTAGGGATAACTGATGGCTCTTCGCCAAGCAGTTGCTGGAATGTGCCATTAAGGGCTAGGCGAGATTCTGCAAGCGGATTGCCAAAAGGATCGTTACCACCAACACCACGGTCTTCCGCCGTAGGTCTGACACCGTTATTCAAGAAGCCAACATCTTCGATAGGTTGTTGACCAAATAGCGCAGGTGCGATGCGTCCTTGGGTTTTGATATGGCTAACTGAAGCAATGGTAAACTCTGCACCTATATGACAACCAATACATCCTTGCTCTTGGAAAGCTTGCAATCCCCGCTGCTGTTGTTCGGTGAGAGCATTGGTATTTCCTTCCATAAAGCGATCAAAAGGCGTATCGTCAGAGATAAGCGTGGACTCGTACATCTGAATGGCTAACCCGAAGAACAAGGGGAAGTTGTACTCCATCAAATTGTACTGGTTATTGTCTTGAAGATTGGGTATATCAACTATAGTCCGCGAACCATCAGAATTAATTTGAATCCACTTAGTAGATCTCCACCACTCTGGCTTGAAAGCATCCTCAATCAATCTTTCGTAGGTTATGGTTTTAAGACCAGGCTTGGGGTATCTACTATCAGCACCTAAAACACTATCTTCTGGATGCACAATTTGTTTGCCTAGCGGGCGAATGGGAAGCAACTTTTGACCTAGTTTTCGAGGTAGTTTTCTGCCCCTTTCAAAGACGTCGAATTCAAATCCTTGGTTGATTTGTCTCAACCTGTCAACTCGTCCTAATTTGTCACCAATCTCCTGAAACGTGCGACCATCAGCCGACATCTCAAAGGAACTGATTGGTGGAGCCAGCGCCTGGGAAGCTAGAGATGAATTCTTGAGACTAACTTTGACAAGTTCTAGCTCATGAGGCTTGTTTGCCTTACCAACAAACGCATTGGGATCTCTTAAGCCCCACGGATTTACACCATTGAAGATGTTCTGTGCTCTTCCATCCCAAAAGTTACGGAAGTTGAAGACTGCATCAATAACCGTTGGAGCGTTCCGCGGCTCAACCCGCCGTACATTAGTGCCATTAACGTTAAATATCGGATCGTCTTTGTGATTTACTTTGTCCTCCGCCTGACCAGGAACAACTTCAACAAACTCCGTATTGAAGACCGCATGGGATGAAACGATATCGTTACTGTCAGACAAGACCGTACTATTGACATCATCTGGATTCGACAGCTTGTGGAAAGGAAAATCTTCCGGCTTGAGCTGGTAGTTCGCTCCATTCCCGACTTGGAAAGTTGCATCCTGAACTAGGGGATCATCAATATTGACGCGCTCAACACCAGGATTGATCTGATTTTTGGATCTGTTGTCTGCGCCAGCATGGAAATGACAGCTAGCACAAGTCATCACGCCATCACTGCCAAGTTGCATATCCCAGAAAAGGGATTTCCCTAGCTTGATTGCGGCTGTCTTATCCCGAATGAAGTCTCCAAGATTATCAGGCTCTGGAACCGATACGGTTTTAAGCGAAGCCAAATCATCTGACGATGATGTTACCTGCGCCGACACAGTATGTCCACAGATGACAGCTGCGGTTACCAATACCGCAATTGTTATAGTTTTTGAATACTTTGATACTAGTCGTTGAGTAAGGTTTACAAAAATAAAACCCAACCCTCTCCCGAACATCGAAATTTTGTTACGGGATAATATTCCTCGTAGTATGCCCATTATGACAGTTCCTACTGCAAAGACAAAACCTAAATATTAAGATGAGATTGTTGACCATCTCAAAAAATAAACAACAACAAAAATCTCAATACAGCCATGCTATTTGAGTTGCTAGATTACTCTTTGGATCTGTAATTTGCCATCAGCAATCACAAGTCAATTACGCCTGATGTGAATTAGAAATGCCTCTTAATCCTAATAAGGCTTTCTAGGCTTTCTGAAGACAAGTATCTCAAAAATAGATGAAATTATAAGGATCTCAACACCCAGTTCACATTGAAACGCAAATTTTGACAGATGACAAATAAAAGTCAGTTCTAAACATCTCACAAATAAACCAGAATTACTACATATATAAGTTTTTTTTATTAAACATAAATCAAAAAGTATCAAGTGGGCAAAGCACAGATAATAAAAAGTTTTTATATTTAATTCTTCTTCTGTAAGTATTTAAGTTTAAAAACGTGAAACGTATACAGACAGAGATCTTAAGAATTTTATAAAATAATAATTCAAGAAAATTTTAGTATAAAATTATTTAATTAAATTTGCTAAATCCTACTTTTCTTACTCCAAATCCCACTTTTCCTACTTTAAAGTTAAAATGTAAATATTGGATCTACTACCAGTCTCAAAAATACTAGAAGTCTTACTAGAAGCATGTTATTTTAAAGTGTAAAATTAATTTGTATTATAAATCACGAGAATTTTTTGAATTATTCCAAAAGAAAGATAGACAAAATGATTTGTAATACTGTTATACTAATTTCGGTTATTTTCATTTGTTTTTATTGGGTAATTTTTTACTATTTATAAAATTTTTGTTTAGTAATACTTTCTTACGTTAATTTGCATCAAAAACTGCCAAGCATTATAAGTATGCAGCTTGCATTCATTAAAAAAGTATTAGTAGTTATTGCTTGGAATTGATGCCTTTAGTGTTCTTCAATGAGGCTAGATATTAAAGTGATGCTTATGGGTAGTAGGCAAGAATGGAATGAAAAAAAAATTCTGGTAATTGAACCTGAGGCAGAAATCCGAAATATATTGTTAAAAAGCCCCGGATCAAAAGGATTTTACATCATAGCTGCTGAAAATGGTCTTATTGGTGTCCAACGAGCGCAACAAGAGTTACCCGATTTCATCGTAAGTGAAATTTTGATTCCCAAGCTCGATGGTTACAATGTGCTATCCACGCTGCGCCACAACTTTGTTACAGCTATTATTCCTTTAATTTTTGTCACTTCTAAAGTGAATCGAGACGATATTCGCAAAGGTATGGAACTGGGAGCGGATGATTATCTGACTAAACCCTGTACAGGAGATGAATTGCTTAGAGCGATCGCTGCTTGCTTGCACAAACGAAACATCCTCCAGTACTGGTATGCTAAACAGTCTCAAGCATTGCCAGAACCATCACTAGCCGAACCTCATCACCAATGCCAAACATGCGCAGAACTACCACTAGCTGAATCTCATCAACAGTGCCAAACATGCGCAGAACAAATACTAACTGAAAACAGAAAACCGACAAACCATGAGTTTGTATTTCCGTCCGATCCTATGTTAAGTGAAGTCTTTAGTTTCATTGAGGCTAATTATCACCGACAAATTACCCTCAGCGACGTAGCTGTTGCAGTTGGTTACTCCTCGACTTACCTTACTAACCTGGTGCGACGTCAAACGGGACAAACCGTTCAGAACTGGATTATTGAGCGTCGAATGGCTGCCGCTCGCACCTTGCTCTTGGAAACTGATGAAACAGTAGAGGAGATAGCTACCAAAGTAGGATATCACAGTGTGGCTCATTTCTTTCGCCAGTTTCGCCAACACCATCACACCAGTCCCCAAGCTTGGAGAAGAGAGCAATTTATAAGAGGAGAAGCAAGAGCAAAGGAATTGCTATTAATATCAAAGGATAGGTGATTGCAAATAAATTTTGAAGTCATATATGCTTGTATTATAAATATATTTAATTTTTCTTAAGGAGTGTATGAAAATGACTTAGAAGTCAAATTTCAACTCATTTTTTGTAGGTTCATAATGGTTAGAAAATCCTGTGTACTAGTTCAGGTAATCTCATCATATTTGGTAGTTTCATAATATCAAAGCTGAGTGGATAATCATTAAATTTATCAACAAGCAAAAAGTGACCTAAAAAGCCTGATTAAATATAGTGGCAGTGTAGGATTTATTGTTGGTTGGGATTATTAATCAAGGTTGAACTTTCAATATTTGTGGACTTGACAATATAGATAAACCATTGAATTTATGCAACTAATGAGAAGTAGAGTTGCATATGCAAATTTGTAGCTAAACAATTGCAAAGCTACTTACTGTTAAGGCTTTTAGTTAAATAACACAACTGCATTGACAAGGCACGTGAAACAGTGCAGGGTTTTGGCTCTAAAAATTCATCTCCATACAAATACTCTCTGAGATAGACAAGAGATTTAGTTATATTCACTTAGGAAAATTATCAATTTTAATTCTAGATAATTTGTCTGAGTTGTAAATACCATTATTGACAATATATTCAAGGAGCGTAATTAATGATTATTGTCATGGGAAACAAAAGCCCAATAGAAGAAATTCAGCGAGTTAGCGAAGAACTAAGTATTTGGGATGTTACACTAGAAAAATCTATTGGAAAACACAAAGTAGTTATTGGCGTAGTAGGTGATACAGAGGCAATAGATCCCAAACAAATTCAAAATTTAAGCCCTTTTATTGAACAGGTTTTACGGGTGAAAAAACCCTTTAAACGGGCAAGTTTAGAATTCCGTTATGGAGAACCCACAGAGATAGTTGTACCAACCCCAAATGGATCTATAACTTTTGGTCAAAACCACCCTTTAGTCATTGTCGCCGGGCCGTGTTCTGTAGAAAACGAAGAGATGATAGTAGAAACAGCGCTGAGAGTAAGAGCCGCAGGAGCGCAGTTTCTCAGAGGAGGAGCCTACAAACCCCGTACCTCACCTTATGCTTTCCAAGGACACGGTGAGAGTGCGCTATCGCTATTAGCAAAAGCTCGCCTCGTTTCAGGTTTAGGAATTATTACAGAAGTCATGGATACAAGTGACTTAGATAAGGTTGCATCTGTGGCAGACATAGTGCAAATTGGTGCTCGAAATATGCAGAATTTCTCCCTATTGAAAAAAGTAGGTGCAACGGGTAAGCCAGTGTTGCTCAAGCGTGGTCTGTCAGCAACTATTGAAGAGTGGTTGATGGCAGCCGAGTACATTCTAGATACTGGTAATCCCAACGTAATTTTGTGCGAGCGGGGGATTCGTTGTTTTGATCGACAGTATACCCGCAATACATTAGATATATCTGCAATTCCGGTATTGCGATCGCTCACGCACTTACCTATCATGATTGATCCCAGCCATGCTACTGGTAAAGCAGAATATGTGTCTACCATGGCGATGGCTGCAATAGCTGCTGGCACAGATTCGCTGATGATTGAGGTTCATCCCAACCCAGCTAAGGCACTCTCAGATGGGCCTCAATCTTTGACAGTGGAAGGATTTGAACAATTTATGCAGGAGATGGCTGGTTTGGGCAGATTCTTCGGTCGTTGGACTCAAGATTACAACACATCTGCAACATTATCGCTACAAGTTTCTTCCACCACAGCTATTTTCTCTGGCTAATCCATGTCTGCACTGACTAGGTGTGCAGCATGAGAAGAAAATTCTAGATTAACACAGCACCCTTAGTTTGGGAATTTAGACAAAACTAAAACTTTCAAGGAGTAGAACACAAGATGATTGCAGTCTAACTGCACGCTTTCTCAAAAAGTTTTCGAGGAATTATCAATGTATTTGAATACTCATTGCTACAAAACTAAAGGCGAAATTTTTGTTTCTCGCTCCGTGACTAAAACTTCAATGGAGACTGCGATTGAAGAAGTTCTGTTGCGTCTTGATTCTCAACGTGGAGGGTTGCTAAAAAGTAGCTACGAATATCCAGGGCGGTATAAGAGGTGGGCGATCGGTTTTGTCAATCCACCCCTAGAAATTGCCACTCGCGACAACAATTTCACACTCACAGCCCATAATGAGCGGGGTATGGTGCTGCTAGAGTATCTGGCAGAACGTCTACACAATTTAGCCCAACTTCAGGGAGTAACCTGGAAAATTAATCGTATAACTGGCTCAGTTCGACCAACAGAACGTTTCTTCTCAGAAGAAGAAAGAAGTAAGCAACCTTCAGTCTTCAGCATAATCAGAGAAATTCTACACACTTTCAGTAGTCCAGAAGATGAGCATCTGGGGCTTTATGGTGCTTTTGGTTATGACTTAGTTTTTCAGTTTGAGCAAATGCCAAAGCATTTGCAACGTGCTGAAGACCAAAGAGATTTAGTGCTGTATTTACCTGATGAATTATTAATTGTTGATTACCATCAGCAAAGCGCATTTTGTTTGCAGTATGAATTCGTGACCAAGAATGGTAGCACTAGGGGACTGCCTCGCAGTGGTGAAGTGATTAATTACAGAGGTAAGCATCTCACCGCTACTCAAGTTTCCGCTCATGCACCTGGAGAGTATGAACAGCAGGTAGAAAAAGCACTCTCATACTTCCTTCGCGGCGATTTGTTTGAAGTTGTTCCCAGTCAAAGCTTTTTTCAAGCCTGTGATAAACCTCCAACCGAACTGTTCCGAACACTACAGCAGATTAATCCCAGTCCTTATGGATTCATCTTGAATTTAGGTGGCGAGTATCTTGTCGGCGCATCTCCAGAAATGTTTGTACGAACTGAAAACAGACGCGTCGAAACTTGCCCAATCAGCGGTACTATCAAACGAGGACAAAATGCCATTGATGATGCTGCTCAAATCCTGAAGCTATTAAACTCAGGTAAGGATGAAGCAGAATTAACGATGTGTACTGACGTGGATCGCAACGATAAGTCACGGATCTGTGAACCTGGCTCAGTACGAGTAATTGGTCGTCGTCAAATTGAGTTGTACAGCCATTTAATTCATACAGTTGACCACGTTGAAGGGACACTGCGACCTGAGTTTGATGCCTTAGACGCATTTCTTACCCACCTATGGGCAGTTACAGTCACAGGAGCACCAAAACGTTGGGCAATGCAGTTTATCGAACAGCACGAGCGTAGCCCTCGGCGTTGGTACGGTGGAGCTGTCGGATACTTAACCTTCCAAGGTGATTTGAACACTGGTCTGATCCTGCGAACTATTCAGTTGAAAGATTCAATAGCAGAAGTGAGGGTGGGTGCGACAGTTCTTTACGACTCAATTCCCGAAGCCGAAGCTCAAGAAACTATCACAAAAGCTGCTGCCCTCTTCCAGACACTTTATCAAGCTAAACTCAAAAGTAGTGATTTCTCAAGTAGCTTAGAAATTGAACATCAGCAGACCAGCGTAGAACCTGGCAAGCGTGTCTTATTAATTGACTATGAAGACTCTTTTGTACACACACTTGCCAACTACATTCGTCAGACTGGTGCTACTGTCAAAACATTACGTCACGGCTTTTCCGAATCAGTCTTTGATACAGAACGCCCAGACCTTGTTGTTTTATCTCCTGGCCCTGGTAGACCGAATGACTTTTGTATGACAGAAACAATCGCAGCTTGCATCAAACGGCAAATTCCCATCTTTGGTGTTTGTTTGGGATTGCAGGCAATTGTTGAAGCTTTCGGAGGTGAACTGGGAGTGCTTGGCTATCCCCAACATGGCAAGATGTCTCGTGTTTCTGTAGTTGCGACCGAGTCTGTCATCTTCAAAAACTTACCACAATCATTTGAAGTTGGTAGATATCACTCTTTATTTGCTTTACCTGAGCGTCTACCTCAAGAACTAAAAGTTACAGCAATTTCAGATGATGGTGTAATTATGGGTATTGAGCATCAAACACTACCCATAGTGGGTGTTCAGTTTCATCCAGAATCAATCATGACTTTGGCTGGAGGAGTCGGTCTAGCAATTATTAAGAATGTAGTTAGTGTATACGCAACTAAAAAATCCTCCTCAGTTGTCGCTGCATAAGAAGGCAGCTATGCAGGAGGCAGAAGGAAAAAGCCTCTTCAGGAGGAGTGTTACTGGTTGGCATTTTACATTTAATTATGTCCACCTATTTATTTGCAGAATTTTTCTGAGTTACCATCTAACCACCCCGGTTCCGTATGGATGTAAGTAAGAGTGTCTCTACCCTTGAAATTAATAACCCGGTGCCTGCACACTCGGTAAAACCGAGCCATATTCTTGAAGAGATTGTATGGCACAAACAAAAAGAAGTTGTATATATGAGCGAGCAGCTACCTTTGGTTAATTTACAAAATCAGATTAGTGCTGCTCCTCCTCTCCAAGATTTCTTGGGTGCCTTACGGCAGAATCCTATTAAACCTAGCTTAATTGCAGAGGTTAAGAAAGCCTCACCCAGTAAAGGAGTCATTCGTGCTGACTTTGATCCAGTTGAAATTGCTCAGGCATACGAGCGAGGTGGCGCTACTTGTCTATCAGTACTGACAGACAAGAAATTCTTTCAAGGCAGTTTTGAGAATCTGCAAAAAATAAGGAAGAGTGTAGCACTGCCGTTGTTATGCAAGGAATTCATTATTGACCCTTATCAAATTTACTTGGCACGAGTTAATGGAGCCGATGCGGTATTATTGATTGCTGCTATATTATCCGATCAGACTCTGCAAAATTTACTTCAACTCGCTCAGTATCTGGGCATGACTGCCTTAGTAGAGGTACATACTCTAGCTGAACTCGATCGGGTGCTGAGGTTACCAAATGTGCAATTGGTAGGAATTAACAACCGCAATCTTCAAGACTTTACTGTTGACTTAAAAACAACTCAAAGCTTATTGACAGAGCGTCGGGAAAGGCTAATTAGCTCAGGTATAACAGTCGTGAGTGAGTCTGGTTTGTACACATCCGCTGACCTAGCCTTTGTTGCCGAGGTGGGAGCCGAAGCAGCCTTGATTGGAGAATCCTTAATCAAGCAAACTGATTTAGAACAGGCAGTTAAATGTTTATTAAAACTTGTTAGTGGTTAGTAGTTAGTTGTTTACTACTCCTCCTCTCCTTGTCTAGTTGTCCCCTGTCTCCACCTCCCGATTTACCTACTTATTAACTTTCATGACTTTCATTGGCTCATAAAAATGACTTCTATTTCCCATCACTTTGAATCTTTACGAGCAAGCAATCAGTGTGCTTTGATTCCCTTTGTAACAGCTGGCGATCCCGATTTGGAAATTACAGCAGAAGCTCTACGAGTTTTAGATTCGAGTGGTGCTGATTTCATTGAACTTGGAGTTCCCTACTCAGATCCATTGGCGGACGGGCCTGTGATTCAAGCGGCAGCAACCCGTGCCTTAAAACAGGGAACCCGTTTGGCTAATGTTTTAGAAATGGCTCAAACAGTCACTCGTAGCTTGCGATCGCCTATCATCCTTTTTACTTACTACAACCCAATTTTGAATTTGGGTAAAATTTCGTTCCTAGAACAAGCTGCGGCATCGGGAATCAAAGGATTAGTGGTGCCAGATCTACCTTTGGATGAAGCAAGCGATCTGCTAGAGCTTGCTGATGCTGTCGGAATTGAAGTCATCTTGTTAGTAACTCCTACAAGTTCAAAAGAACGTATCGAGGCGATCGCTCGCCAATCTCGTGGATTTATTTACCTGGTAAGCGTAACTGGCGTGACTGGTATGCGTTCTCATCTCCAAATACGCGTTAAAGATGTACTAAAAGAAATCCGCAACGTTACAGACAAACCCATCGGTGTTGGTTTTGGGATATCAGGGCCAGAACATGCTCGTCAGGTAAAAGAATGGGGCGCGGATGCTGTTATTGTCGGCAGTGCTTTTGTAGAGCGTTTGGCAGAAAGCACGCCATATCGGGGGCTGCGAGCTATTAAAGATTTCTGTAGTGATTTGAAGACATCGATAGAAGGCGGAAGGCAGACGGCAGACGGCAGAAGGTAAGAAGAGTTCAAAACTCTGCGCTTCTTTGCGCTCCTGTGCGTTAAAAAATATATTTTTCGATGGCGTGCGATAAACCACTAGAGAAACCAAATTTATTTCACTTTTATTCCAGTATTATTCGGTAAATTCAATGTTAATAAATACACAAGCAATAGAAGCTGCAACTCAACTCCTCAGTCAGCAACCCGATGCAAATGGCAGATTTGGTCAATTTGGCGGTAAGTACGTACCCGAAACTTTAATTTCAGCGCTGATTGAGTTGGAATCTGCATTTAAGCAGTACCGTATCGATTCACAATTCCAGCAAGAACTCCAGGCGCTGCTACGGGACTATGTCGGACGCCCTACTCCACTCTACTTTGCCGAGCGTTTAACTGCTCGCTATGCTAGAACTGATGGCACAGGGCCGCAGATTTACTTAAAACGTGAAGACTTAAACCATACAGGCGCCCACAAAATTAACAACGCTCTGGCGCAAGTACTGTTAGCAAAGCGTATGGGCAAACAGCGCATTGTTGCAGAAACAGGAGCTGGCCAGCACGGTGTTGCCACTGCGACAGTATGTGCTCGCTTTGGTCTACAGTGTGTAATTTATATGGGCATCCATGACATGGAACGGCAAGCCCTAAATGTATTTCGGATGCGTTTGATGGGAGCAGAGGTTCGCTCTGTAGAAGCAGGAACGGGAACCCTCAAAGATGCAACTTCTGAAGCAATTCGGGATTGGGTGACAAATGTAGAAACGACTCACTACATCCTGGGTTCGGTTGCAGGGCCGCATCCCTACCCAATGATAGTACGAGACTTTCACGCAGTTATTGGTGAGGAAACTCGCGCTCAAGCACAAGAAAAATGGGGAGGGCTACCAGATATTCTCCTGGCTTGTGTGGGTGGTGGTTCCAATGCGATCGGACTGTTTCATGAGTTTGTCGATGAACCTTCTGTGCGACTGATTGGTGTTGAGGCTGCGGGTGAAGGTGTTGACACCCAAAAGCACGCAGCAACTCTGACAAAAGGAAGAGTTGGGGTATTGCATGGAGCCATGAGTTACATACTCCAAGATGAAGATGGTCAGATTGTTGAGGCACACTCAATCAGTGCAGGGCTAGATTATCCCGGAGTTGGGCCTGAACATAGTTATCTCAAAGAAATTGGGCGTGCTGAATATTATAGTGTGACAGACCAACAAGCACTACAAGCATTTCAACGCCTCTCGCAACTAGAAGGAATTATTCCAGCATTAGAAACTGCTCATGCGATCGCATATTTAGAAACTCTTTGCCCACAACTGGTCGAGAGTCCCCGAATTGTTATTAACTGTTCAGGGCGCGGTGACAAGGATGTGCAAACAGTTGCTTCGAGAGGAATAGGGACTAGGGACTAGGGACTGGGGACTAGGAATTTTAGATTTTAGATTTTTGATTCAATTCTAATCCAAAATCGCAAATCCGAAATCCAAAATTTAATTGCCCAGTCACCAATCCCTAATACCCAGTACCCAATCACCAGTACCCGATCCCCAATCTTATGGTTACAGTAACTATCGGTGTTGAAACAAATTCCTTAAACAACGACTCCCCTAATTGGTCTGCAATATTGCAGCAATTACTAGACCGTCAATCACTTTCGGTTTCCCAAGCTTCCGACTTAATGTACGGTTGGTTGGCAGAAGCTATTCCTCCTGTAATGTCAGGTGCGATTTTAGCAGCGATTCAGTGCAAGGGAGTATCTGCTGAAGAATTGCTGGGTATGGTCAAGGTTCTATACTCTCAATCCTTAAAAGCCACCTTGCGTGATCGCGTGGTTGGGAATTCATCACTCGTTGATACTTGCGGTACTGGCGGAGATGGAGCTTCAACATTTAATATTTCTACAGCTGTTGCCTTTGTCACCGCCGCAGCTGGGGTAAAAGTTGCCAAGCATGGCAATCGTTCGGCATCGGGTAAAACTGGCTCGGCTGATGTATTGGAAGCTTTGGGTTTAAATTTGAAGGCCAGCACCAAGAAAACTCAAGAAGCGGTTGAAGAAGTTGGCATTACTTTTTTGTTTGCACCAGATTGGCATCCAGCCTTGAAGGCGATCGCACCACTGCGAAAAGCACTGAAAGTACGAACCATTTTTAACTTACTTGGCCCTTTAATCAACCCTTTGCGCCCAACAGGACAGGTTGTTGGTGTTAACAATCCGGCAGTGGTTGAGACTTTTGCTCAAGTTTTACATCAACTGGGAATTCGTCGGGCGATCGTACTTCACGGGCGCGAGAAATTAGACGAAGCAGGTTTGGCAGATAAAACTGACTTGGCTGTAGTGACAAATCAAAAAATGCACCTGCTGGAATTAGATCCTCAGTATCTAGGTTTCAACCCAACTCCAACTAGTGAACTACGAGGTGGAGATGTCCGAGAAAATGTGGAAATTCTCAAGGCAGTCTTGCAAGGCAAAGGTACTCAAGCACAACAAGATGTAGTGGTATTAAATACGGCTTTAGCGCTCTATGTCGGCGAAACAGTACCGAAGTCTAGTGATTATTTTGATACTTTTGCTAAAGCTGTTGTTCTTGCCAGAGAAATTCTTCACAGTGGGCTTGCCTGGAAAAAGTTGGAACAGCTTGCTCAATTTCTTCAGTAGAAAAGTAGAAATGCAACAGTGATTCGCTATTTTGCCAGAGAATTCGGAGTATTTTGCCAATGGATATTAAAAGAATGCTTAATATGTGCAAGCTGGCGAATCGCCACGAAGGCAAACGCGTGACCATCTTGGGTGCTGGCATTGCAGGTCTGGTAGCAGCCTATGAGCTTGAGCGTTTAGGCCATCAAGTGGATATTATGGAAGGAAGCTCGCGCATTGGGGGTCGAGTCTGGACTCATCGCTTCACAGATGGCTTTAATGCTGCTTACGGGGAACTTGGGGCAATGCGTATCCCCAGCGAACATAAGCATGTTCTACACTACATACATGAAATGGGGCTGGCTGACAAGCTCTGCAAGTTTGTCACAGTCTTTGAGGAGCAAAATGCTCTGATGAGTATCCAAGGAAAAGTCTTCCGCATGAAGGATGCACCTCAGATATTTCAAAAACGTTATCCAAGTATTTTCTCTGACACGCGCTACAGTGAAAAAACTAAGCTGTTTGCAGCTTGGTTCAAGACAATTGTGGATGTGATTTCTCCTGGCAATCTGCGCTACAGTCTAGAGTGCGACCTCTCTTCAAAATTGATGGACGAGTTAGAGAGGTTAGATTTAGAGCCATATTTTAACGATGATAGTCAAACTATAGACCTCCATAGTTTTATCAAGGCAAACCCAAGCTTGCGGGCGCGGTGCAGTAAAGCACTCGATATGTTCCTGAGTGATATCCTGGTTGAGACAAGCCACGATTTACTGCAACTAAAAGGGGGGATGGATCAGCTAATCACCCATCTCGCTGCAGCAGTGAAAGCTCCGATTAAGTTTAACCAGAAGATAGTCGGTCTGCACGTACATGAAGACCATGTGAAAGTGTCTTACTTAGAGGAAGGGCAGTTGCGTACACGTCATTGTGATTACGTAGTGTGTACAATCCCCTTTTCTATAGTGCGTCAGATGGAGTTAGGTGGGTTTGACGATGATAAACTTGCCTCTGTCCACAACACTTTTTACTGTCCAGCAACCAAGGTTCTGTTTCACTGCACTGAGCCTTTCTGGCAAAAAGCCGGAATTAAAGGTGGTGCCTCATTCAACGACGAAGGCATCCGCCAAATCTACTATCCTTCGGTTGAGTGTAATCCTGCTAGTGGTAGCACGCTGCTGGCTAGTTACACCATCGGTGACGATGCAGATCACTTGGGCATGATGTCCGAACAAGAGCGTTACGCCTTTGTGAAAAATGCCGCGAGCAAGCTTCACCCTGAAATTGAAACACCCGGTATGGTTGTAGACATGGCAACGATCGCCTGGGGTAACTACAAGTGGAGCGCTGGTGGATGCTCTATTCCTTGGGGCGGTGACATTACCAGTGAATCTAACCACCACATCCATTACCTAGAGGCTGCCAGACCCCAGAATAAACTCTTCTTTGCTGGCGAGCATTGTTCCAGATTTCCAGCTTGGCTTCAGGGTGCGATCGAGTCATCCATAGAAGCAGTATACGATATTGCCGCCTCCAAGCCTGCTACTAAATCTACGACTCCAACCCCATCGGTGTCTGTCGAAAAAGTCAATGCTCCTACTTTAGTAGGTTACGGGGCATAGGTGAGAGGTTACGGTTTTCCTGTCCCCAGTCCCCAGTCCCCAGTCCCCTGATTTAAAAGCTATGAGCATCTTGGATTTTCCCCGTTTACATTTCCAGGGTTTTGCCCGTATCCATGCGCCCACAGGACAGAAAAATGGTCTAGTGGATCTAGGTAGCAATACTGTTTATATGAACGGTGTTCGCTTCGACCACCGCCGTTCATTGTCAGAGTTCCACGAATATTTATATAAATTGGGGCCAAGGTTTAATGCCGCAGGGGAATGGGATGAGAATGGCCCTTTTAGCATGGCTATGGGATGGGATTTTGGGGGTAATGGTCACTTTGCCATTGACGCAAAAATTGTCAGCACCCAACGTGAGTTTGGAGAAATTGACCAAAAAGATCCAGTAGTGGGACGCAGCGTTGATATGTGGGGTCACTACAACGAATATCTGGGAACTACCTTCAATCGTGCCCGCATCTTTGATTGCGATCCTGCATCCAATTGGACGACCACAATTATGGTGGGACAGTTAAGCTTTGGGCGACAAGGCAACTCCCATGAAGTCCCAAATATGCTCTCGGCTCCTGTAGAAGGGATGCAACCTGCCCGCTGGCAGAATTTCAACTATATTCGCGAATTGCCTGCACACTGCCTTAACAGTGAGTTTCAGCGTGCGGCTGTACATCAGTTCACTATCTCTAAAGTAGCCAAAGATTTGCTGTGGGGTGAAGAGACTACACTTTCACCAACCGTATCGTTGTTACGCGAGGCAATGAATCGTGACGATGTGTTGGGACTGGTTGTGCAGTTTGGCTTGAGCAATATGTCAACCCCACTGCAACCCGATTCGCCAACCTTCTGGGAACTGCATGGAAGTATCGGTTTGTGGTGTGAGGGTGAAATGAGTACTTATCCTCACGGGCGATTGTTGATACCAATTCTGTATGAAGATGCGCTGCGCGCAAGAAAGAAAAACGAACCACAAAGGACACAAAGTACACAAAGAGAGGAGGTATGGAGAAAATTTGGCGCGGCTTCACAAAGAAACGGTATGACACCTAAGAAAGAAGTCAAAGGGCAGTGGTTCGACTTCGCTCACCAACCGGCAGATGGCAGTAGACGCGGAGCGGCTTCCGAAGGTAGGGAAGAAAAAGCGCTATCTAACCTTACTGTCCAGGTTACTCACCAAGGTGTCAGCCTGAATATGGTTACAGCAGTGCCGTGTGTGGGGCGGGCGGTAAAAGCAGGGCCGGGGCCAACTCATGCGATCGCTTCTAAACTTGACCTGGGTGAGTTGGAATTACGTACAGTCAAAAGCCAACGTCTAGTGGCACGAATTCCCACAGAAGTTTACCAAAAAGAGGCACATCAACTCACTAGCGGCATTGTAGACATACCGCTAGCAGAACCCTTTGAAAATCTGCGTGATGAAATTGAACAGCAGGGTTTGTGCATAATAGACGAACAAGGGCAAATTCTGATTCAGGAAAAAGAAATCAATCTCCAGGTAGATAATGCTTGTCTATTTTTGGAGTTTCCTGACTGGAAGCGCGGTCAAGATTACACAGAAGAAATAGAGATACGCTCATTTGTCCGAGGGCGTCCAGCAGCAGTCGAGACTGTCTATCTGCAACAGTTCTACAATCCCAGAGGGCTGCCTCAGCTACGCTACGAATTTGAACGAGACACCGCTAACTTTGGCCAAACTTTCCACTTCCCCCCCAGTTCTGAACTGAACATCGTCCATTTCAAAGGGGGCAAGCGAGAGGAAATTAACGGCTTTGCCCCTACGTGCGTAGTTTCAACCAACTGTGAGGGGCGTGGATGGATAACTCTACACGGTGTCCAATCAGGAACTACACGGGTGCTACTGTCGGCTCAACCCGACGAACTACCCTGTGACCCTAACCACCTCGATCAAGCAATTCTCGCCTACGATAAGGATGATTTGCTTGGCTTCTGGTCTGGTGCTGGTTCCTTTGCTGTAAGAGTTTTAACCAACGACTGGTACTTGGAGGAAGTTGCGGATGAGGCAGTAGACTTCAACTTAATTTACGAACACATCTTGGCTTACTACGAGCTATGCTTCTCCTTCATGAAAGCAGAAGTTTTTAGCCTCGCTGATCGCTGCAAGGTAGAAACCTACGCCCGCTTAATGTGGCAGATGTCTGACCCCAACAATCGCGGCAAGACATATTATATGCCGCCAACACGAGACCTTTCCCAACCAAAAGCAATGCTCCTACGTAAGTTCCTGCACAATCAGCAGCAAGTGGGCTATGTCCCTGATTCTGAACCTGTGCCAAAACGCACTCAACGCACCATTCAAACTCGCGATGAATTGGTTGTTGCCCTGCGTCATGCCGCAGAATTGGAAGTAGCAGTGATGCTGCAATACATCTATGCGGCTTACTCGATCCCCAACTACGTCACCGGACAAGAATACGTAAGTCGTGGTTTGTGGACGCAAGAACAATTATACCTAGCTTGTGGTAACGGCGAGGAAGTGCGCAATTACGGGATGCGAGGAGTGTTGCTGGAAGTTTCCCATGAGGAAATGATCCACTTTTTGATGGTCAACAATATCCTCATGGCTATGGGTGAGCCTTTTTATCCGGCAGTACCTAACTTTAGCGAGCTAAATCGACGCTTCCCCATTGAAGTGGATTTTGCGCTCGAACCGTTCACTGCCACAACTATACAGCGGTTCATGCGCTTTGAATGGCCTGATTTTCTAGAGAAAGACCTTGCTAACGATACCGAACACAGCGATCCAACAGCCGATCGCCTGCACGGCTATGGCTCTTTAAGTGAGTTATATCGGCAAATTCGCCAAGCAATTAAAAATATCCCAGATCTATTTGTGGTGAAAAAGGGTCGTGTCGGGGGCGAACATCACTTGTTTTTGCGTGAAGACTTTAACAAAGTCCACCCAGACTATCAGTTGCAGGTTGACGATGTGGAAAGCGCCCTGTTTGCCATAGATTTTATCGTTGAGCAGGGAGAGGGATGCAACCCCAACTCACCCAAATTCGAGCAATCCCACTTTCAACAATTTCGACATCTGGCTGAGGCGCTAGCCCAACAGCATATCACTCCCACAGGCACTCTGATTCCGTGGAACCCCGCTTACCCTGCATTGCGTAACCCCACACTCCATTATCGGGATGGCAATAGCAGCGTCGTTACTATTCCTGAAACTCGTGCTGTGATGCAAATTTTCGATGAGTGTTACTTCATTATGATGCAACTGATGGTGCAGCACTTTGGGTTAACGCCCACCGCTAGTCTCAGACGCTCAAAAATCATGAACGCTGCCATTGATGTGATGACAGGCATGATGCGCCCTCTAGGTGAACTGCTTGTGAGTATGCCTTCCGGTAAGCGCGGCAAGACAGCAGGGCCAACTTTCGAGATCACTATGCCAATGTATATCTCTACACCAGAAGTTGCCTGTGAAGCGATCGCCCGTCGATTTGAAAGTTTAGCCCGTAGAGCTAGGGAATGTGAGGCAATTCACAGCACCGTTTATGAGATGTTCGATTTCTACACAAAATTCTTTGAAGATTTTGCCAACAATCCTCAGCGCTTACTTCATTAATTAGTCATTAGTCATTAGCCCTTTGTCATTTGATTAATAACTAACAACACTTGACCAATCACTGTACGGGTGGGTTTTATTAGTAATCTCTCAAGATAACGAAATATCTACATAAACCCGCCCCTACTAACTACTAACCACTATCCACAGAAATGCGTATGAATAATAACATTATTGAAACAGATGTCATAATTGTCGGCGGCGGCCCTGTCGGTTTGGCGATGGCGCTGGAACTACGCTACCAGGGTATTGATTGTATCCTCGTTGAGGAGTCAGATGGGGTAATTACTCACCCTAAAGTAGGTACTGTTGGGCCACGCTCAATGGAACTCTGTCGGAGATGGGGCATTGCCCAGCAACTACGTGATGCTGGCTGGCCTTACGACCATCCCCTAGATATTGCCTGGGTTACAACTGTTGGTGGTCACGAAATTTTTCGGCTTAATTTTCCGTCTGCTGGCGAAAGACCTTTACCTGTTTATACACCAGAACCAGAGCATCCCTGTCCTCACCACTGGCTTATACCTTTGTTAGTACGTAACCTGGGTGAATATCCTTATGGCCCGGTGCGCCTGCGCTGCCGTTTAGAGAACTTTGAGCAGAAAGATGATGGTGTTGTTGCTCAAGTAACTTATCTTGATAGTGAAAATACAGAGACAATTCACGCCAAATACTTAGTAGCTTGCGACGGTGCTAAAAGTCCAATCCGTAAGGAATGTGGCGTTGATGCTCCGGCATATCACCCCACACGAATATTTCAGAATATTCTTTTCCAAGCACCAGAGTTACCGGAAATTCTGGGTTCGCGTAAAGCCTTAGTATTTTATATGGTTAACCCCAAGAGATTGCGGTATCCCCTCCGCTCAATTGACGGTAAGGGGTTGTATCGTTTGACAGCAGTTCCACAGGAAGACGGCGAAATGCGCGATCCTCAAGAAGCGGTTGAAGAGGCGCTTGGAATTGATACGCCGATAGAAATTCTTTCTAGCCTTCAGTGGCATCTTACCCACCGAGTCGCCGAACATTACCGTAGCGATCGCATATTTTTTGTTGGCGATTCTGCTCACACTCTCTCGCCTTCCGGTGGTTTCGGTATGAACACTGGCATCGCTGATGCAGTTGATCTGGGTTGGAAGTTGGCGGCTGTTCTTAAAGGTTGGGGGGGTTCTAACCTACTTGATAGCTATGAAACTGAGCGGCGTCCCATTGCGGTGCGAAATATGGAAGAAGCCAACGTCAATTTGCAACGCACCCTCAAGCGCACCTTGTCTCCAGAGATTATGGACGACTCTGACGCAGGTGAACAAGCACGCAAGCAGATGGCTGCAAACATGGAGCGCGGTGATGTGCGACGGGAGTTTGAAGCACCAGGAATTCACTTCGGTTTCCGCTACGAGTCGCCTGCTATTATTCCTGACGACTGTCCACCACCCATCAACGATCCTCATCAGTGGACGCAAAGTAGCTATCCAGGCTGTCGGGCGCCCCACGCTTGGTTAGAGCCTGGGAAGTCCACATTAGATTTATTCGGTCACAGTTTTGTGTTGATGTGCTTCCAAGGGCAGCAAGGAGTCGAAAACTTCGAGAAAGCTTGTCAGCAAAGATTTGTACCTTTTACAAACATACAAATCAATAATCCTGAAATTGCCAACCTCTACGAGCGTGCCTATGTCTTAGTACGTCCTGACGGACACGTAGCTTGGAGAGGCGATCGCTTGCCTGGCGATCCAACCACAGTAATTGACCGTGTTCGAGGCTATTTCTGAATTTGAGTCATTTGTCCTTTGACTAATGACTAATAACTAATGACTAATGACTAACATGAAATTCTACTACGCTCCTGCCTCATCCTACTCCCAGCGAGTTCTCATCGCTCTCTACGAAAAGGGTATAAATTTTACACCCATCGAAGTAAATCTTTTCAATTCCGAAGCGCGATCGCGTTACATCCAAGTTAATCCCTTTGGCAAAATTCCAACGCTTGTAACTGATCGAGGTCAGGTAATTATTGAGGCTGCCATCATCATTGAATACCTCGAACAGTACTGTCAAAACGAACCTCGCCTCATTCCCAAAGATCCAGAACTTGCTTTAAAGGTTCGCTTACTGGAGCGAGTGATCGATATATATATAAACGGTGGACGTGAGGTACTATTTGCCAACACCCAACGCCCGGTTGAGGAACGGGATGGCAAAGGCGTCGTTAAAGCAAAGCGGCTGTTAGAGACGGGGTGCACTCTTTTGGAAGAGCGGCTGCAAGGGCGCACTTGGCTAGCAGGTGAAGAGTTCTCCCTAGCAGACTGCGCTGCTGCCCCAACCCTCACCTACTTGCGGATAGTTTATAGCTACAAACATCTGCCAGCCTTAATAGATTATGTCAGGCGTTTGGAGTCGAGACCTTCTGTAATGCGGGTTCAGCGATCTGGACGCGAGCAAATGACACGGATGCTCTCTGCACTGCGATATCCGTTAGAATTGCCACCTTTAGAAGAAGCACCAATTTATGAGGGACTAATACCAATTCTCTAAAATTTTGCTACACATCAATCTCCGCGTCTTGTTGTCTTTGCGTCCTCGCGTCCTCTTCTTCCCGCTCCCCGATCCCCTAAAAGAGAAAACTAAACCCTAATTGGATATTAATAATGACAATTTCGACGATTGAAAGACTAAATCCATTTATATCTGAAGTCATTGAAGATCCCTACAAATTCTACCGACGCTACAGAGAGGAAGATCCGATTCATTGGGGAGTCGCTTCTAATCCCCGGTTGCCTGGTGCTTGGTATCTGTTTCGTTATGAAGATGTAATGCAGGTGCTGGAAAGTCCTAAATTCGGTCGTGAAGCTTCAAAAGTCCGAGATGACGGTGAAGGTGCACCAGTGCCAGCTGCCTATAAGGGATTTCGGTCGATGGTTGGCAACTGGATGGTTTTTCGAGATCCACCCGATCACACGCGGTTGCGATCGCTAGTCAACAAAGTCTTTTCCCCCAGGATGCTTGAAAACATCCGTCCAGCTATCTTTAACATTGCTGATAGTTTACTGGATCGGGTTCAAGCCCGTAGCGAAATGGACTTAGTTGAAGATTTTGCCTTTCCTCTGCCAGTCATGGTCATCGCTACTATGTTAGGAGTGGATGCGAGCGATCGCCCAACGTTCCGTGAATGGGCGCTAGCTTTACAGCACGCCAGCGCCTCCCGCCTGACTCCCTTACCAGAGGTTTACGCTCAAGCCGAGCAGGCTACTTGGGGATTTATCGACTACTTTAAACAGGCGATCGCTCAACGGCACACCGAACCACGCCAGGATCTAATCACTGCACTAGTCAAGGCTCAAGACGAGGGCAATAAACTCAACGATGAAGAAGTCCTCGCTACATGCATCCATCTTCTGACAGCTGGTCATGAAACCACAATTAACCTGATTGCCAAAGGAACACTAGCGTTGCTTCGCAATCCGGATGCGCTCAATTTGTTGCGCTCTCACCCAGAACTCATTACCGGAGCAGTAGAAGAACTCATACGTTACGACAGCCCCGTGCAAATGGTGACGCGCTGGGCTTTTGCAGACGTTGAGATTGGCGGTAAACTCATCCGACGTGGTGACAGCGTAGGGTTAGTACTTGGCTCTGCTAACCGAGATCCTGCACGCTTTGTCAACCCAGATTTCCTTGATATCCAACGTCAGGACTGCAAGCACTGCGGCTTTGGTAGTGGCATTCACTTCTGCCTTGGTGCTGCATTGGCACGTGCCGAGGCGGCTATTGCTTTGAATGTCTTGCTTAACCGTTTACCCGAACTGCACCTGCTAGATGAAAAGGTTGAATGGGCAAACAATATCGTGTTCCACGGGCCAAAACATCTGCACGTTGCTTTTAGGAAGGCTATGGTAAACGCATCATAAGTAAGTCCTAAAACCGTAAGGTGGGCACTATCCACAACGTAAAAATAAGGGTTTGAGAAAAATTAGACAGTGCCCACCCTACAAAAATTGCTTTGTGTCCTTTGTGTTCTTTGTGGTTTATTTTTCGTTACTGCTGCCTAAGAACCGTAAGGTGGGCACTATCCACAACGTAAAAATAAGGGTTTGAGAAAAATTAGACAGTGCCCACCCTACAAAAATTGCTGCCCAAAAAGTTTACTAATTTACAAGGAATAGAAAAAATGATTGGACAGGATTCGATACAAGCTGATAAAAAAACTTGTCCCCATCTTGGACAGGAGTTCCAGCCCTTCCTTCAACCACAACTTGACGATCCCTATTCATTCTTTAAACGGGCTAGAAATGAGGAGCCGTTATTCTACAGCCCAATATTAAACGGCTACGTTGTCACCTGCTACAACGATGTCCTCACGATATTAAAAGATCCAGCTCGATATTCTTCCGCCGAAAACCTCAAACCTATTGTTCAGTTTACACCAGAGGTGATTGGAGTCCTCAGACAGGGCTTTCCCTTTGTTGCTGACTTAGTTAACAGCGATGGCGATCTTCACAAACGCTTACGTGCTCCTTTCATGAAAGTATTTGCACCAGAACGGCTGCAAGCGTTGGAAGATTCTATTCGTGCTATTGCTAATAGGCTAGTAGACAATTTTATCAATGACGGACAAGTCGATATTATTTCCCAATTTACTTATCCGTTACCGCTTGGGGTGATCCTCACCATGTACGGTGTACCTCTAGAGATGATGGCAAACATCAAAAAGTGGTGCCTTGATATGACAGCTTTGTTGTCGTCGCAGCTGACACCAGAAAAACAGCTAGAGTGTGCTCGCAGCTTTGTAGCGATGCAGCACGCCGTTGCGGGTTTAATCGAAGAACGGCGAAAAGCTCCTCAAAATGACTTAATAAGTAATATCCAAGATTCTGACTTGAGTCTGAACGAGCAGGTCATTATTTTATGTGGATTAATACTTGCTGGACATAAAACTACTAGCCATCTCATTGCCAGTGCCATTAAACTTTTGCTCGAACAGCCTCAGTTGTGGGAAGCAATATGTGATATTCCCTCACTTATTCCTGCTGCTATAGAAGAGGTACTAAGGTACGATGCTCCTGTTCCAGCGATGATTCGTACTACTACCGAAGAGGTTTCCTTAGCAGGAGTTACACTGCCCCAAGGTACTCGGCTCTTTTTGATGTATGGTTCTGCCAACCGAGATGAAAATCAGTACGGTAATGCGGATAGTTTTGAGATTGAACGCTTTAAACAGACAACTGCTAACCATCTTGCATTTGGTCATGGGGTTCATCATTGTATTGGTTCAAACTTAGCCCGTCGAGAAGGGCGGATTGCTCTAGAAGTATTGTCTTCGAGGTTACCAAATTTAAGACTTAGCTCAAATCAACAACTAACTTATATCCCAGCATTGATGAACCGTAGTTTTACAAACCTCTATGTGGAATGGGATGTCACTTGATTGAAGTTTTCTGAAAATTATTGATATTAAAAAGGCTGAAAATTAGACTCAAAATCTCGTTACCATGTTCAACATGGTAACGAGAAAAAGCTGAAAATCAAATAATAAATTTTTCAGCTTTATTTTTGACATCATATTGACTATAAAATAATATTGATAGCAAAATAGTCTAAGTAATTAAGAGGCTATCTTTATTTCTAAATCCATCCAAATCTATATTTTTTCATAAAAATGGTTCATAAAAAGGGCTTGGATAAATTTTGTTTTTAAATACCAAAAATACGAGTATTCAGTATCAATAGATAACAGAATTTATATTAAATGAAATATATAATAATGAAGCAAGCAGATGAGTAGCTCTGCCATGATAAAAAAAACTAAACAAGCCAGCAATGGTAATCAAGACAAGAATTTTTACATCATTATTTGCTTGACGCTGATAGCAATTATCGGTGGAACTATTTATAGTCCTGCACTGCCAAGCATAGCAAATAATTTCAATGTTTCCAGTGACCAAGTTTCACTAGTATCGACACTATTTCAATTTCCAGGTGCAATTGTAACTCCTATATTTGGGGTTTTAGCTGATAGTTTTGGTAGAAAGCAGGTACTTGTTCCTTCGCTGCTAGTATTTGCACTAGGCGGAGCTTTCAGTGGTCTTGCCCCTAATTTTCGTAGTCTTGCAGAATGGCGATTGATACAAGGTATTGGTACTGCTAGTTTAGAGTCTCTACAACTCACTATCATCAGCGATAGTTATAAAGGGGAAAAATTAAACTCTGTAATGGCATTTGTTGCTAGTTTGAATGGAATTAGTTCAGCAATTTTTCCTCTCATTGGTGGTTTATTAGCTTCTTTTAGTTGGCGATTTCCATTTTTAGTATCGTTATTTGCTATTCCATTGGCACTGATGGTGTTAACAACACTAAAGCTGCCACAACAGGAACATCCTGCACAAAATTTCCAACTCAAACCCTATTTGAAAAATACTTGGGGCAGTATTAACAATCGTCAGGTAATTGGACTTTTATTTGCAGTGATGTCTCTGTTCATGGTGCAAGTAGGAGCCTGCTTAACTTACATTCCAATTTTTGCAGGAAAACAACTTGGTGCTTCTGAACTATTAATAGGTATCACCCTGACGAGTCTATCCTTGTCTCTTGCTATAACTGCTTCCCGGTTGAATTTATTATTACGGTATTTATCGCAAGTACAACTTATTAAAATCTCTTTCCTTCTATCTGGTTTAGGATTATTGATTATCCCTTCAGTTCATAACATTTGGTTGCTGTTAATTCCGATTTTTTTTCTTGGTGCAGCTCAAGGTATTGCATTTCCATCTACTCAAACTCTGTTAGCAATGCTTTCTGCTCAAGAATCTAGAGCTGGTTTTATGGCGGTGAATTCAACAATTCAGTCGTGGGGACAAACACTTGGCCCTTTGTTAGGAAGTATTGTTGATGCAATTTGGGGAACACAAGCAGTCTTTTATGCTAGCGCTGTTTTTTCTTTTGCCTCTTTTATAGTTTTCAACACTCTTCTGACTTCCAAACAGTAGAAGTTTCTCACTTTAATGACGCTCAAATTGTAGTGTTTTTAAACGCAGAGGTACGCAGAGTCTTTTTTCAAGAGAATTCGCTACGTATTAATGGAATGTTTACTGAGTGTTTGGCGATCGCAGCATCCTCGTACTGTAAAATCTACGTTGATTCGGATTGCATGATTTCGGCTAACAGCACATTTTAGTGAGCGATCGCGAACTTACTGTATGCGTTTGCGACTCCAAAACTAGCTGTCGTTACGACACAAAGAATTAACAAAAATGCTCAAATAAAAAATAAGTCTTCTCAAACAAGCTAGTTTAAGTAAAGAAAGTTAAATTGAGTATTCAATTATGGAACGACAACCTATAAAAGTTATTGGAGGTGGACTGGCTGGAACAGAAGCAGCGTGGCAGATAGCCCAGGCGGGAGTGCCTGTAATACTGTATGAGATGCGCCCCAAACGTTTTAGCCCTGCCCATCATACAGAACACCTGGCAGAATTGGTATGCAGCAACTCCTTTGGTGCAGCTAGTAGCGATCGCGCTGCGGGACTTTTACATGAAGAATTGCGTCAACTCGGTTCTATTGTGATTGCCAAAGCCGATGAACACGCGGTTCCCGCCGGAGGAGCACTAGCTGTGGATCGGGGACAATTTGGTCAAGATTTGACAGAAACTTTGTCTGGGCATCCGTTAATTGAATTGTGTCGAGATGAGGTACGTACTATTTCGGAAGAAATTGTAGTTTTGGCAACCGGCCCTCTTACCAGTCCTGATTTAGCAGAAGATTTGCGCCGCTTCACGGGGATGGAATACTTAAGCTTTTTTGATGCTGCTAGCCCGATTGTGGTTGGAGAAACAATTAATCGTGATATTGCTTTTCTTGCGTCTCGCTACGACAAAGGCGAAGCTGCCTATTTAAACTGCCCGATGAATAAAGAGCAGTATTTACGATTTTGGCAAGAACTTTGTGCTGCTGAACAAACGGAATTAAAGGATTTTGAGCGAGAAACTGCAAAGTTTTTTGAAGCTTGTTTGCCGATAGAAGAACTGGCACGACGAGGAGAAGATACCATGCGTTATGGGCCTCTCAAACCAGTTGGTTTGTCCGATAGTCGCACGGATGAACGCCCTTATGCCGTCGTGCAGTTGCGGCAAGAAGACAAAGCAGGTCAACTTTGGAACATGGTTGGATTCCAAACTAACCTGCGTTGGGGTGAGCAAAAGCGCGTCTTTCAGTTGATTCCGGGTTTAGAAAATGCTGAATTTGTGCGGCTAGGGGTGATGCACCGCAACACTTTTATTAATGCTCCGCAGCTGATGCTGCCTAGCTTGCAATTTAAAAACCGTCCTACATTGTTGGGCGCTGGGCAGTTAATTGGTACTGAAGGCTACACTGCCGCCGCTGCTGGTGGCTACTTAGCTGGCACAAACGCTGCACGGCTAGCTTTAGGTAAAGAACCCTTGATTCTACCGCCAACAACAATGATGGGGGCATTATTTGAATTTATCAGTTCAGCTTCACCCAAGCATTTTCAACCTATGCCGCCTAACTTTGGGATTTTGCCAGAACTGGGAGAAAAAATCAAAAATAAACAACAGCGTTATGGACGTTACCGCGATCGCGCTCTTGCTGACTTAGCAACTTGGAAGGCAGATCAACATTTGTCTTAAGCTGAGTAAAGGCTTATGACTTGCGTTGATCTTGAGTGTAATCGTCTCTAGTAATTGCTAACCCATGTATGCCAATGGCAGCGACAATACCGCCAAGAAATCCCCAAGTGCCATTAGTAAATGCATTGATGCGGTGAACCGTACTCCGATGGTAGGCTAAATCTAGCTGCCTACTATCACCTCTTCTTTGCCTGGCTAGCCTTTCTATATATCTTTCGGTTCTTTCCATTGCTGCATAATCAGCGTTATATGCGTAAATCGATGTTCCTACTACCATCAAGCCTGGAAAAACCAAAGCAATTAGAAGAATAGCTCTGCCTATATTCATACAACCTCAATCAGGTGATATGTCTAAATTTAATGCTGACATAGCTAAACTTTTGCATTAGTATATAGCGAACAAATTGTGGATAAAATTATGAGAGATTATAGCTCCCCAACTTTTTTGAAAAGTCGGGGAGCTGACCACCTGTGACTGGTCAAAATTAATTTGGTGGAGACTAGTCCCTAGCCCCTATTTCCAATTCAAGTTGGCTAACTCTGCTTCTAGGTGAGCAAGCTGAATTTCTTGCTGCCCGGCAATCCCTAGACGACGCAAGTTGAGAGACTGATTCATCGCTTCTTTTTCACCAACAATAGCAATAAGTGGAATCTTGCATGCAGACAGTTCTCGAATTTTTTTGGCAATCGTGCGATCGCCTACATCGAGTTCCACTCTAGCTCCAATCTGTTTTAGCCTTTTGAAAATCACTTCTGCCCAATCTGCCGACTTTTCGGAAACTGAAGCAACGGCAATTTGCACGGGAGCAACCCAAAGTGGTAAAACTCCATTGTGATTTTCCAACAAAATGCTAATCCAGCGTTCCAAAGAACCTAGAATTGCTTGGTGTAGTATAACTACCTGCTCTAAATCTCCTTGGTGATTAACAAAGGACAACTCAAAAAGTTGAGGCAGGTTAAAATCAACTTGAATCGTGCCACACTGCCACAATCTTCCCAGATGATCTTGCATACTGATTTCAATTTTGGGACTGTAGAAAGATCCTTCACCAGGCGCTAACTCGTAGGCATAATCCAGCGATTGAACTGCTTCAATCAAAGCAGATTCAGCCCGATCCCACAGTTCATCTGAGCCAAGACGTTGCTCTGGACGTAGAGCAATGCGAATGGAAAAGTTATTATATCCAAATGCTGCATAAACCTGCTTAACCATCCTAAGAAAATTGCCAATTTCATCTCGAATATCGGCTTCTCGGCAAAAAATATGAGCATCATCCTGCACAAATTGGCGCAGGCGCATACAGCCGGATAGCGTTCCAGACGGTTCGTTGCGATGGGCGATGCCGAATTCCATCAATCGCATCGGCATTTCCCGATAACTCCGCTTGTGAAATTTAAATATATCAATGTGTGCTGGACACGACATTGGTTTTAATGCATAATCCGGTTCTGCATCAGCATCAAAACTCCCCACGAAAAACATATTTTTACGGAACTTTTCCCAGTGCCCCGATCGCTCCCAAAGTGCCCGACTCAATGCTAAAGGCGATCGCACTTCCTCAAAACCGTGAGCTTGGTAAACCCGTCGCATAAAATCTTCAATCAGCCGGAAGAGCTGAAGCCCGATCGGATGCCAAAATACCATTCCCGGACTATGTTCTTCAAAGTGAAATAAATCCATTGCTTTTGCTAGTTCTCTATGATCGGACATTGTTGTATCTCCTGTGAATTGTTTGATATAAAAAAACCCCTCTAGAGCAAACCTAGAGGGGTTGTTGAGTTTAAATTGCAAGGCAGCAACTATCCTCACGTCCCTCCAGGCGCGATTGTGGTGGTAGTTGTGGTAGTGAGGTAAATAAACCAACAAATCGACATTTGTTTGCTCCTAATTGGTGTTGCCGTAAAAACTCAAAACCCTCCTGGGCAATGCCTGGAGGGTAAATGCGGTGCTGTCGAATTTTAAATCAACGCGATCGCCTCACAACCCTCCCGAATTGGTGGTTTGGGTGGTAGTGGTAATCGTTGTTAGACACACGTTGACTTGCATTGCTAGTTGAAAGCTTTTTAAAAGTGGATATTACCTAATACAAATCCATTTAAACAAATTTCTGATAAAAATAGGGGCTAGGAGCTAGAGGCTAGGGACTAAGGAAGAAACTTTTTTCATGTGTTCTGGTATATGCAGTTTAATTTCAACGAGGGATTGAAATAAGTGAATCGAATTTTGGGAAAACTACTCATGATGTTTTGAGCGATCACCTTGCTCAATCTAACAACATGAGAGTGCTATTTCTAGGAAAAAAGAGAACTTTTTGCTATTTATGTGTTGTATTTTGTGTCATCCTATGCTTAACGTTATGCTCAGAACTACCAGCACTAACTGCAAAGCCTGATGCAATTAAGGGACTACAACAGCAAAAGCAACAAATCGACCAACAGCGTCAAAGTATTAAAAAAGAGCGCGATCGCCTAACCAATTTACAACAAGTTGTAAAAGAGCGGTTAAACGGCTTGCAGCAAAACCTAAAAGCTACCAACAGCCAAATTCAAAATAGCCAGTTACAGCTAAAACTAGCAACAGAATATCTGCTACAGCTACAAGCTAAATTAGCAGCAGCAGAAGTTTCTTACTACGAACAACAAGCAGCAACCGTTGCCCGACTGCGCTTTCTGCAACGCTCTCCAACTAATCAGGGATGGGCAGTTTTGCTGCAAAGTCAAAACGTTGGTGACTTTATCAGCCGCCGTCGTTCTTTGAAATTAATTTATCAGGCAGATCAAAAAATTTTAGTAAAGCTCGCAGCACAAGCTAACCAAATCAATCAGCAAAGAAGCGAAGTAGAACAGCAAAAAAATCAAATTGCTTTAATTCAACAACAATTACTAGCCCAACAAGCCGATACTCAAGCCCAAGCAGGATTACAACAGGAATTAATGCAGCGTCTCAATAGCGATCGCTTGGCATTAGAAGCAGCACAAACGCAATTAGAGAAAGATTCACAAGCAATAGCAGCTTTAATTCAACAAAAGATAGCAGCCGCCGCAGCCAAAACAAACAGCCAGAAAAACTTTATTCAAGGAACTGGAATATTTGCATATCCTAGTAATGCTCCCACTAGCAGCCCCTTTGGTTGGCGAATCCATCCTATACTTGGTTATCGCCGCTTTCATGCCGGTTTAGATTTTGCCGCTAGCTACGGCAGCACAATTCGAGCCGCGGATTCTGGAACTGTAATTTTTGCTGGCTGGTATGGTGGTTATGGCAGAGCAGTGATTATCAACCACGGTAACGGCATCACTACTCTTTACGGGCATAGTAGCGAATTGTATGTTACAGAAGGGCAATCAGTACAGCGTGAGCAAGCGATCGCCACGGTTGGTTCCACGGGTTTATCTACTGGCCCTCATCTCCACTTTGAAGTCAGGAAAAATGGGACACCAGTAGATCCAATGGCTTACCTTCGATGACTAAAACTATGGGGTAGGGTGTGGGGTGTAGGGGTAAACAGAGAAACATTTCAAATCGGCACCACTCAAATCAATGCCATCCAAATCTTCACCCAATTGAATTCCAGCAAAGTTTCGTTCTCCGGTAGCATACCTTCTGAGCAATTCGTCTCTATCAACTCTGGGCATAACTCATCAACTCTTATTCCTCCGCGCTCCCTGTGTCTGGAGTGGTTTTATTCTTCCGTGGTTCGTGGGTAAGTTCTAAGCAGGTAAAAAATACGTCTGATTTGATGGCGCGATCGCCTCTTCTTGGGAAGCTCCACCCAACAAGTGATATTTTTGCCACAGTTCCATACCGAGAATGCAGGCAATTAACCACACTAAGCCTGCGGCATAGCCAGCTGCTACATCAGTAGGCCAGTGTACACCCAGATACAGCCGACTAAAACCGATCACAATAATTAAGACAGTCATTGAGGCAAAAATTTGTCTGCGCCATTGTGGAAATTGCTTTGCCAGCACATAAGCTAAAAAGCCGTAAATCACCATCGATCCCATTGCGTGTCCGCTCGGAAAGCTGTGATGTCCTACATGAATAATCCACTCCCACAGTGCTGGGCGTGCTCTACTAAACAGTACTTTCAACCAATAATTTAAGCCGAGCACACCAACGGCAGCTATACCTAAGCTACTTGCTTCCCTATGACGTTTATAAAACAACGGCCCAATTGCCAACCCTGAACAAATTAACAGCAAAACTGGTGGATTGCCAAGAGAAGTAATGCCAAGCATAATGCGATCGAGAAGTGGCGTGTGCAGCTTTTGAATTGCTAGTAAAATCACTGCATCAAGACCAAATATATGCATTATTAAGGTGCCAAAGGCTAGGCTAGAAATCACCCCAGATAAGATTGCAAGTTGTCTGCCTGCTTTTACTTTTCTCTGGGTAGGTGTTTGGGCTACGACGGCTGAGTCAACCATTTGGCTTTTGGCATAACCAATGGCTACATTGGCGATCGCAATGCCAGTAATTACTACAGCACTAGTTATTCCACCAGTAGCAATTGATAGCCCAGCAGCGGCTGTAAGTAGGGCTACTGATGGCGATTTAAATTTTTGGATAAAAATATTATGTCTTTCTTGGATTTGTAAATTTTTGGCTTCGTCTAACACTTTCTGGAGCGAAGTTGTTCTTACAGGTGATTTTCTACCTTGTATCCTGTAATCTAAGACAGCATCTTGAATGAGCGAGGCGATCGCATTCGGGCTTTGAAGTGAATTGAAAATTACAAGAACATTTCCAGTGAAATGATTGGCACAAACTTCTGCGATTGTTTCTTCCTGTGACAATCTCGATTCTAGGTATTTTTTGAGAGTTTGAGAGCCATAAAGCCCATTTACTTTATATCTAGCTCTTCCTTTAACAGCAGTGTGTAATGGTTGAACAAAAGGAGTGTCATTAGGAAGTTGATCGAGATGAGTACCCATTTTTCTAGTTAAGCCGATTTTTGTTGTGATTTGGGAGTACAGAATCACCCTCAAAGGATTTTTAAGAACTGAAAAGCTCTCATAACGGCAACCTGCTAGCAGCGCGTTCGGAGCAATATTTAAATCCTATCGCAGTCACTTGAACGATGCTTAGGCGATCGCTAAACTGCTAGGAAATAAAGCAGGAGGCAGGGGGCAGTAGACGCGGTAGATGCGGTAGATGCAAAGCAGCTACTTACCCTGCACCAAACCCCTACGGGGAACAGAAGTCGCTACGCGCAAGAGCGTAGGTACGGCGTATCCGTTGGTAGGCAAAAGGAAAGAGGATTTGATTTGTTTGTTTCATTCGTAGCGGCTGATACGCCGCCCGTGGTGCTGTTTTTAAGTAACTGAAATTTGATATCTAGATAACAGCGAAATCTTACCATCCAGTTTTCATATGCTACAATTTCTCTGTTAAGCTCATATAAATAAACAGTACAAGGGCGCGTAGCTCAGTGGATTAGAGCGTCAGATTCCGGTTCTGTAGGTCGGGGGTTCGAATCCCTCCGCGCTCGTTTTTTAACTTAATATATGGTTTATCAGTGTTAGCTAATTAATTTTTCCGGTTGCGCAGAGGGCTAAGGGTAAAAATTTATCTTAATTACGTCTGATGTGAAGTAAACCGCAAGCAAAAATCATATTTTAGAAATCGACCACCGATGGACACAGATGTACACAGATATATTATCCGTGTACATCTGTGTTCCTCTGTGTTCGCGATCGCCTAATTATTTGCTGAGACTCAGGTGAGTCGGCTAGTTCACATTAGACGTATCAATCACATTCTAAAGACTCACGAGTGGAAACACCTGTTTTAGAATTGACACCGCTTGCCTTGGCACACAGTTTTTTCAGTTCTGAGCCATCTAAAACTGCATTGGTGAAATCGGCACCTGTGATATCAACATTATCAAAAGTAGAATACAACATCATTGCGTCTGTAAAAATAGCATCACTTAAATCTGCACCCTGAAAATCAACTAAGTAAGCTATGCCGTTTGTCAAATCAGCGCCATGCAGGTTTGCATCATGTAACCATGCACCATTAAAAACAGCACCTCGTAAATCAGCATTACTAAAATTTGCTTTTTCTAATTTGACTTTAGAAAATTCCTCTCCTATTAAGGTTTGATTAGAGAAATCCTGATTGGACAATTCTTTATAGCCTGCAACACGATTCATGCTCGAAGAATTTGCTGCTTCTGCGGATAGGGGAAACAAAAGCAGCATAGTAGCTAAGACAAAGCTAGCTAATACTCGCCAAAATTTCATAATGCCAACTTAATAAATCTCAACACTCATACCATTAATTATTAAACCGCACGATGAGCGTCAGTAGTGTTGAGTATTAAGTGATTGCGATCGCCCCATCCAAAAACTTTACTGTTTCTGTCTAGCGTATTTCTAATGCTTCATGGCAGCAACAACCAGCCACATTATCTGTAGGTTTGACTTTTGCCATATTTATTACAGGTATTTCAGTAAGCAAGCAAGACGGATAAAAGTGCCATTGCTCAGTTAAGACGTTCAAGTCTTTAATCAAACCAGTGTGTATATCCAAAACCCAACCATGTACTGTAGGTGCTTTCTGCTCGTGCATTGCTTTCCGCATGATAGAAGTTTGGTATATATTTTTCACCTGTGCCAAGACATTCAATTCTGCCAGGCGGTTCAAACGTTCTTCTGGTGTAGGCAAGACATCTATTTCGTCTTGTTTCTGTAAATACAATTCTCGAATCGGATTCACCCAGTTATCAATAAGGCCAATTGTTCTTCCTTGTAATGCCGCCTTAATTCCACCACAACCGTAATGACCGCAAATAATTATATGTTGAACCTCCAGATGGAAAACCGCGTACTCTAGTACTGCTAACAAGTTAATATCCGTTAGAGAAACTTGATTGGCAATATTGCGATGTACAAATAATTCTCCCGGTTCTGTGCGAGTGAAATTTGTCAACGGCAGGCGACTGTCAGAACAACCTATGTAGAGAAACGGTGGCTTTTGTCCTCTAGCCAAATCTTCAAAGTAAGTGGGGTTTTCAGCTAGTTTTTCCGCTACCCAAGACTGATTATTTGCGAGGAGTTCTTCAATCTTGTGATATTTCATTAATAAGTCCAGACACTCATGATCCTAATTTATTTTGCTTACTCATGTTCGAGATAGCTAGTAAATATGACTTAATATCGAGCCATTAAAATTTGTATTTAGACAATAATGTTAATAAACCTATGGTAGTCATATACTTAAATCTATAGTTTTTTATATTATGGATTTTTAATACCAAGTGGTAAGTTATGAAATGCGTACACAACATTCCAAAAAAATGTGATATTCTTCACTAAACAATTACATAGTGCTCCCTAAAGATTGTGATCGCTTGGGCATAAAGTCTGAGCATTTGCCATCGTAACTTTGATCTCCTTAAAGGCAGTCTTAAATAAAAATCCCCGACAAATCGCCGGGGAAGTTAGTGTTTTGACACTCTTGCACTTGATTTACCTACGATACTCACTCTTAAACCGATAGACTTGCCAAAATGCCAAAACCTATGGGATCAAGTTACATGGCAGTTTTTTATATATGTATTGCCTTTAGCGCTTTCAAATTAGGTTTAAATGAGGTCAATAGTATATGAACCACTTCACAGCAGTTTATGTACATAATTCTGCATAATAAAAGACCCCTGCTGTTAAACAGGGGAGGAGACTTTTCTAATTCTCTATGTTCTGTGCAAGAACGGATTGTTCATCTATAGTACTTTTGCTTCAATCCGGAAAGTTGCCAAAATGCCAAAAAATCAAATTCCATTGCTATGTAAGTACATTTGTTCATGGATGAGGATTGAAAACCAAAATCTTCACTGATGTGGGCAGAGAATTCTCCCTCAGGTTAATTCCAAATCCTCTTGGATCAGGCGTGTACTCAAGCAACAGCCCCGCTATCATGGGTATCTAGATGGCGTGTTATTTAGCTTTTTAGCGATTAAATCTGCCGCTACCGCGATCGTCATCCTTAATCATAGATGCTCCCTAACGATCTATGGTTCTTCAATTCCATCTACAGAGAACAATAAGACAAACAGGAAATTAGAATCATGAATTAGAAAAATATCAAAAAGACTTCTAAAGAAATTTGTGTCTACTTTATAACAAGTTATTTATAAAACACTGAAAAAAAGCAAGAGCTAAAGTTTACACTCACCGTCTATTTCTCAATAGACACCATCTCATATCGTAAATTATGCTACCTGCTATGCAAAGAGCAGTGTAATTTTTTAATTTCCAGTCGTTTTGCATTAAAGAATTATTAAATTTCCAATAATATAAGCAAGAATGACTGAAAGCCAAAATGTTTTTCTAGTAATCATTGCGATATTTATCGTTACTAGTGTTGTTATTGTTACAATCAAAGTCTTTTTGTTTGATATTTTTCAATGAGTGCTGATTCCAAGCGCTACTGCCATTTAATAGAATGTAGCTTAGATTTAGGTAGCAAACAATGCAAAATTGTTTTTTAGTAGAGGTATTTCTAAGTAATATTTCTAATTGTATATATAATTTTTGCTACTATAAAAGCACGAAAAACAGCAACAAAAGTTATTCTTTGCAGAAGTGATACACTTAATGTTGACTCTCTAGCCGCCTCATTTCGTGTTGTACATCTAATGCGATTTGTAAAGCTTCATTTAACAGCCTGCCATGCTCACTAGCTTGTTCAGTGACTTGCATTGCTGTTAAAGCCGCTAAATTATTTGTAAATAATTCGGTATTTTTAATAATAAATTTTTTATTTTCTCTTAAAATTCTTTCTGTTTTTAAAGCTCTAATTAGATCTAATCTAGTGAGTTGTAGTGCTTCAATAACTTTACTTCTTTCTTTAATTTCTACTCCATAGTTCCCAGCATCTTCTATTTGATCATTAATATCAATAGCTTTAACAACTGAATTATATCTATTCACATCATTTAAGAGAATATTGAGTGAATGCGTCATATTCTCTTCAATTATCCTAAGTTTTTGTTTCCAGATTACATATAGTGAAAGCTGAATGATAGAACCACTAAAAAAGCAAAATATGATTAATATCATCCATGAAGGTAAGTTTGTCAAATTTGCAAAATTTCTGCCAACAAAAACATCAAATATAACATAGCTTAAGACAAAGACGGCTGTTCCAATAAAAACTACTGTTGCACCTTCTGGCCCTTGAGCTTTTGTAATCCAATCTCTGATAAATATTTTCAGAGGATGAATAATATTCGTCATCTCATTATTGACAGGTAAATTAGTCAATAATTGGAGTTCGCTTTGACTAATTTCTAAGCCTTTTAAATCATCACGCACAGCTTCCCAATCCCTGTGAAGATAGTTTTTCAGTATTATATCTCAATCAAGTTAATGGTATAGGAATTGAATTACGCTTTGGAGATGATATTCTTAATAAAAATTATTTCTAACTCAGTAGCTTGTCAGAGTGTAATATTTAAGTAAAATCCAGTATTTCATGTCATATTGTTTCCAGTCAGCACTTGTATACATTCCAATTAGTAATAAGTATCGATTTTAGTACAACAGCGTACAAAACTATTGCCGAAAACCTTGAAAAAAAAAGGTAAACCTGTTTGTTTGGATAGATAAACGTAGCTGCAACTAGATAACTAACTTGGCAGAGAAAATTGCTCACATTTAGTCAAGGTAATATATGTTACTCATATATCTACGTACTCATTTAGCGATCGCATCTAAATTTCTACTATTTGCTACCCCTCCATTATTCAAGAATTAGCTGCCCAATACCATTTAGCGGACTAGTTCACCACACTGCACTTCTTTTCGCATGCCACCTTACATTTTTCGTCTCTACAAGGATTTGGTTAACTTCTTGTAAACTAGTAAATTGTTTCTGACTATTAAATACCTTAATATTACTTTTAATAATAGAATGGCAACTGAAAAATTAATGTGGTGGCGAACAGCCTTTCAACTGAAAGGTTCAGTGATCACGGCAATTTATAAACGCGTAATTGGATGCGGTTTTTTTGGTGTTTTGGTTTCTTTACTATACTATTTTGAAATTCCTGTTTCCCAACCAATTTTGGGAACTGTAATTCCTAGCATTGTTTTGGGATTATTACTTGTATTTCGTACAAATACAGCTTATGAACGCTTTTGGGAAGGCAGGAAAAGTTGGGGTAGTATTATCAACACTGTTCGGAATTTAGCACGACAAATTTGGGTATCAATTGAAGAAATATCTTCAGAAGATAAAAAAGATAAAATTGCAGCATTAAACCTATTAGTGGCATTTGCTGTAGCAACTAAATTACATTTACGTAGCGAATCTGTCAATCCAGAATTAGAAGACTTAATGCAATACTCTAAATATATCAAATTAAAAATGATGAATAATCCACCATTGGAGGTGGCTTTTTGGATTGATGATTACTTACAACATCAGTACAACCGTAATTGTCTCAATAGTTATCAATTAACATCAATGCGAGAGTTATTAAATTTATTGGTAGATAATTTAGGTATTTGTGAACGCATTTTAAAAACACCCATACCACTCGCTTATGCGATACATTTAAAGCAACTATTATTAATTTATTGTTTATTGTTACCTTTTCAAATTGTAGAAGAACTTGGTTGGTGGACAGGTGTAATTGTGGCTTTAATTAGTTTTACTTTATTTGGAATTGAAGCCATTGGCTTAGAAATAGAAAACCCCTTTGGTTACGATGCTAATGATTTACCCCTAGATACTATTTGCAATACAATGAAACGTAACATTGATGATTTAATGAGCCTAAGCCCTACTACGCGATCACATCGAGAATCACAGAACTAATGCAAACACCAATTAAACCCCTCACATTAGCTGAATTTCTCAAACTTCCTGAGACAAAACCTACCAACGAATTTATAAGATGATTGTAGCTAATCAATACACAATGCGTCGCACACACAAAAAGCGATGATTTAGCGTAGATGCACATAACTTAGCTACCTATTCTTACAACCGCCTAATTCCAGTTCCTAAACCCTGACAAACATTAGTCAGAAAATCTAAATCCAAAGTTGTAATCGTATCACTAGGTTTGTGATAGTGTGGATTGCGCATAAATGCTGTATCTGTCACCATTATCACTGGGTAACCCGCATCCCAAAACGGCGCATGATCACTTTGTCGTGTTTGAGGGACTATATGTCCTTTATTTGGTACTGGTAGCCACTGACTTGGTACGCCGGCTTTGCGAATGCTGCGACTAATAGAAATTAAATCCCTTAATGTTCGCCAATTGCCAATTAAACCGATAAAATTACCACGATCAGGGTAAATATGTTTTAAAGGAGGCGGGTAATTTTGGGAACCAGGAGTAGAATCGCAATAACCCAACATTTCGAGTGAAATCATTAAACGTAACGCTTGTTGTTCTTGCCGTAACTTAGTTACATATTCGGTACTACCCAACAATCCATATTCTTCCATATCGAAAGCCACCAGTCGGATTGGAAATCTGATTGGTTCTATAGCAAACATTCTTGCTAATTCCAGCAACACTGACACACCAGTGGCATTATCATCAGCACCCGGTGTTCCTGGTACAGCATCATAATGAGCGCCAATTAAAATTAATGGCAAATCTTCCTTTTGCGACTCAGCAGCAGGTAAATTTAAAATGAGATTTTTACAAGCTTTAGCACCTACATAGAAGGTGTGGATATCCACACTCCCCCATTGTGCAAATGAAGCGCGAATGTATTCTTGGACAAAGAAATGTCCACCACTTGCCAGATATGGATCGCGATCGCGAGCTATTTGAGTAAGATGAGTTTCCAGTTGCGTTTTTAAATTCACAATATTCTAACAGCTAACATTGGTTCACCGTGTATTTATCAAGTGCAAGATACAATAAATCAAGCATTAGTTCTAAACAAATAATTTATAAGACACGCCAGGAGAACAGCAACGCATGGGCAAGGTAGTCGGCATCGACTTGGGTACAACTAACTCTGTAGTCGCCGTCATGGAGGGAGGCAAGCCGGTGGTGATTGCCAATGCAGAAGGTATGCGCACAACTCCCTCCGTAGTTGGCTTTAGCAAAGACGGCGAACGCTTAGTCGGGCAAATGGCGCGGCGGCAGACTGTGCTTAACCCCCAAAATACTTTTTTTGCAGTCAAACGCTTTATTGGGCGCAAGTATGGCGAACTTAGTCTAGAATCCAAGCGAATACCTTATACCATTCGTAAAGATGAAATAGGCAATATTAAAATAGTATGTCCCCGCTTGAATAAAGAGTTCGCCCCCGAAGAAATTTCGGCAATGGTTCTGAAGAAATTAGCAGAAGATGCCAGTAAATATCTAGGTGAACCAGTCACAGGGGCAGTACTCACCGTTCCTGCTTATTTTAATGACTCTCAGCGACAAGCAACGCGGGATGCTGGCAGAATTGCAGGGTTAGAAGTGTTGCGGATTCTCAACGAACCAACTGCCGCATCTTTGGCTTATGGTTTAGATCGCTCTGATAGCCAAACCATCTTGGTATTTGATTTGGGTGGTGGTACTTTTGACGTTTCTATTTTGGATGTCGGCGATGGTGTGTTTGAAGTTAAATCAACCAGCGGCGATACCCAACTGGGTGGAAATGAATTTGATAAAAAAATTGTCGATTGGTTAGCAGAACAATTTTTAGAACAAGAAGGAGTAGATTTAAGACGCGAGCGACAATCTTTACAGCGGCTAATGGAAGCTGCCGAAAAGGCAAAAATTGAACTTTCTTCAGTTAGCGTTACTGATATTAATTTACCCTTTATTGCAGCTACAGAAGAAGGGCCTGTACACCTCGAAACTCGCTTGACTCGTTCTCAGTTTGAAGGGCTGTGCGATGACTTGTTAGGGCGATTGCGCATACCAGTAAAACGGGCGTTAAAAGACGCTAGCCTGACTCCCGCTGATATTGATGAAGTTGTCTTGGTAGGTGGTTCTACACGTATGCCAATGGTACAACAACTAGTACGAGCAATGATTGGCAGAGAACCTAACCAAAATGTCAATCCCGATGAAGTTGTAGCGGTAGGTGCAGCCATTCAAGCAGGCATTCTCGCAGGTGAAATGAAAGATGTCTTGCTGCTAGATGTTACGCCTCTTTCTTTAGGATTAGAAACCATTGGTGGCGTGAGAAAAGTACTTATCCCCCGTAACACCACAATCCCTGTTCGCCGTTCTGATATTTTCTCGACATCAGAAAATAACCAAAATACCGTAGAAATTCACATCATTCAGGGCGAACGGGAAATGGCAGCAGATAATAAATCTTTGGGGCGATTTAAATTGTATGGTATTCCCCCCGCTCCTCGTGGTATACCGCAAATACAAGTATCTTTTGATATAGATGCCAACGGAATTTTACAGGTAACGGCTCTAGATAGAACTACAGGCAGAGAGCAAAGCATCACGATTCAAGGAGCTTCTACCTTAAGTGAGGGAGAAATTCAGCAGGCGATTCGGGATGCCCAGAAGTATGCGGATGTAGACAGACAACGTAAAGAAAAAATAGAAAAGCGCACTCGCTCTGAAGCTTTGATTTTACAAGCCGAAAGACAGCTTAGAGAAGTCGCGCTAGAATTTGGCATGGGATTTGCCCGCACTCGACGTCAACAAATTGATAATATCTGCCGAGAACTACGCGAAAGTTTACAGCAAAATGATGATCGCGGCATTGACCAAGCATACGCCGATCTGCAAGATGCTTTATCTGATCTTAGCCGGGAAGTCCGCCAGTATTATGCTGAAGAGGAAGACGATGACTTGTTTGGCGCAATTAAAGACATCTTCACTGGTGGAGATAAAGAACGTGAGTCTGCCAGAGACACATTTCGCGATCGCGATTACTACGATAGAGGCTATGACAAAAGCTATGGCAGAGACTACGACAGAGATAGAGGCTATGGCAAAAACAATGATAGAAGCTATGGCAGAGACTACGACAGAGATAGAGGCTATGGCAGAGACAGTCGTTCCCCCTACGAAGACGGTGGTTATTCACGCAAAAATCGTCCCAGCTACCAAGATAATTGGGATGACGACGATGATTGGCTCTAAAGTGGAGGGCGGGTGCCTTCCCGTCCTTTCACTGTCAAAATAAATATATATACTTTTGAAAAAAACCATGAATATAGATTCAAAATGTAGCTGTAGTTATTAGTAATTGGGGCATAAGAAAAAAGTTATTAATTAGTAGAGGGCGGGTTTTGCTGATGAGCTTTGGGCTAAAACAGACAATTTATCTTCTAAACCCGCGCATACTCGTGAACTTGGTTAGTTGCTGATTGTAAAAGAAATATCGGAATAAATCATCTTCCATATTCAGTACTGAAAACAACTAACAAATAACAACCGACAAAATATATCTTCAAAAAATATCAAATCTAAAATCTAAAGTTAAACGACTGACTTATGCAAAATTTGCGTAATTTTCGCGATTACTACGAAATTTTGGGAGTATCCAAAGAAGCCACAAATGAAGAAATTAAAAAGAGTTATCGGCGTTTAGCACGACAGTATCATCCAGATTTGAACCCAGGAAATAAAGCCGCAGAGGAAAAATTTAAGGATATCGGTGAGGCTTATGAAATCCTTTCTGATCCAGAGAAGCGAGTCAAATACGACGAATTTAGCCGTTACTGGAACCAACAAGGCTTTATTGGCAAACAAGGGCAACGGGCAAAACCTTGGGGAGGAGATAATCGTTCTAACGGTCGCGCTACACAGGATGTAAATCCTGGTAACTATGCTGATTTTACTACTTTTATAAATGAAGTTATCGGTGTCAAAGCGAGCAGAAACGGTACTGCTAATTCTAGTAATACTACTACCGCCGATCCATTTCGTACACCTAGAACAAAAGTTTCATATTCGCCCAGCCAACGCCCCTCCCGTCGGGATATCGAGGCGAGATTATCCCTACCCCTGGAAAAAGCTTATCAAGGTGGATTGGAGAGAATTCGCTTAGAAGATGGGCGATCGCTAGAAGTAAGTATGCCCCCAGGAATGGTAACAGACCAAACCATCCGACTACGAAATCAAGGCATTAATGGTGGCGATTTATACTTAAAAATTACTGTCGAACCTCACCCTATATTTAAAATAGAAGGCACCGATGTTCAATGCCAAGTCCCAATTACTCCCAGTGAAGCAGTATTGGGAGGGCAAGTAGAAGCGCCAACGCTAGATGGGTTGGTAAAAATGACAATTCCCCCCGGAGTGAGATCTGGGCAAAAACTTCGCCTCGTTGGCAAAGGCTACCCAACTGACAAAGGTAAACGCGGCGATCAATTAGTAGAAATTCAAATAGTTACTCCCAAAAATATTACTCAACAGGAAAGGGAACTGTACGAAAAAATCCGGCAGCTTGAAACATTTAAACCCCGTGCTGATTTATTTTCATAAATAGCTTAATGTCAAACTCCCCTGTCTCCTGTCCCCTATTCCCTGTTCTCTAAAGCTTAGTGGGTTTAAAATATGAGAGATTAGAGAGATAAAGTTTGTCGCTAGGTGAACAAGACAACCGTGAATCAGAACGGGGCAATGCCACAAAGCAGTGAATCCACATCCACCTATTACACCCTGCTAGGACTGCATCCCGGAGCATCGCCAATCGAAATCCGTCGCGCTTATCGGGAATTGAGCAAACGTTATCATCCAGACACCACAAGTTTGCCTACCACTATTGCCACCGTTAAATTTCAGCAACTCAACGAAGCCTACGCCACGTTGAGCAATCCCGAACGACGCTTAAGCTACGACTTGAAAATAGGCTATTCTCGCTTTGGAGTAATTCAACCACCCCCCGATTTAAACCATCCTGTTTCTTATTCTTATGATTGGTCTAAATCAGCTTATCTTGACGCCAGCGATCGCCCCCTCTCGGCAGGTGAAATTTTTGCTTTGTTTATTTTAGGCTTGACTTTTTTAGGTTGCTTATTGCTTGCGATCGCCATTGGCTTAACTCGTGGTGAAGCCGCTTTCCAAACCCAGCTAGTCGAACCAACTCCTGTGATTGTACAGCCACAAAAGAACAAGCTTTCTCAACCTTCTGTTTCTCAACAAGAGTGGGACACGAGGACAAGCGGACAGGGAAAGCAATAGACAACCAACCCCTAACTACTGTACGGGCGGATTTAAAAGAGAAATTGTCGGTTTTAACCGAAAAATAATCAATGAAACCCGCACGGCAGTCGCTACAACCGGGACAACCCCAGCAACGCGCTGCCTCCCCTACTAACAAATGACCAATGACTAATGACTAATAACTATTTAAAAATTAAAATTTAAAAATAATACTTAACAAAAGTTTACTTTTGACTTTACTTATGTCGCTTCCTTCTGCTGATACACCGTTATACAACCATCCACTTCCTTATATAGAGCAATGGCTGAAAGAACAAGGCTGTCAACAAGATGAAAATCAATTACATTGCTGGCGCGTACAGCGACCTAAATGGAAAGCTGAACTTTTACTTGATGTTGAACAAATTATAGTCAGATATATTAGTGCTGGTGAGAATGGGCAAGATATCCAAAGAGCATTTAAATATTCTCTAAGTCGGCAAGATATTGAACAAGCGGTGTTTTCTGGGCCGTAATTAGGGACTAGGGACTAGGGACTAGCAAGACGAGGGGGGGGAGGGGGAGAGGAGCCAGCGCCGTGGGCGGGTTTCCCGACTTGGGGCGACTGGCGTGGGGAGACAACGGGAAAACCTTTCTCCTTGCCCCCACCTCCCCGTGTCACCTTGTCCTCTTCTTCCCAATCCCCAATCCCCAGCCCCAAATCTAAACTTTCCCAAACCGCCGTTCTCGCTGTTGATAAGCACACAATGCACGGTGAAATTCACTGCGATCAAAATCAGGCCAGAGAGTATCGGTGATATAAATTTCTGAATAGGCTATTTGCCAGAGTAAAAAATTAGAGATTCGCATTTCTCCACTGGTACGAATTAGCAAATCTGGATCAGAAATTCCCGTGGTATATAGGTGGCGTTCAAAAGTTGCCTCATCAATTTCGTCTGGCTGGAGTAATCCTTGCTGTACTTCTAAAGCGATCGCCCGACAAGCTTGGACTATTTCCTGTCTACCCCCATAATTCGTAGCTACCGTAAACCTGATACTACGATTATTTCTAGTTTCTTCTACCGAACGGGAAATTTCTGCTTGTAGCGCCCGTGGCAAACTACTTAAATTTCCGACAAACTGAATTTGCACATTCTCTTCGACCATTTCCCGCAATTCTTGACGCAAAACTCGCTGGAATAGAGTCATCAAGAAATCTACTTCTTCTTGGGGTCTTCCCCAATTTTCGGTCGAAAAAGCATAAGCAGTTAATGCTTCTATTCCCCAATCTTTACAACAACGGAGCAAATCTTTCAAAGCATCTACTCCCCGTTTATGACCCATGATTCGTGGCAATCCTTGACGCTTTGCCCATCGACCGTTGCCATCCATAATCACCGCTACGTGCTTAGGCAGAAGTTCTCGTTTTAAATCAGGGGGCAAATATTCCAGTTGAGTTTGTTGTGCTGTCATTTTTTGTCTCGCGAAGCGGTCGATGGTAGTCTGAGTAAACGTGAAACCAGTGCTAATGCCTGACTGCGAATCTGACGACCCAAACTGAGTAAACCAGGAGCAACTGCTTCCCGATCTACAGTTGGCGAAAATCGAGCTTCCAGAGACTCTTTGAGCTTTGTGATCGTCAGCGGTCTATTGAGGGTTCCTCTTTCTGCTAAAGAAATAGAACCTGTTTCTTCAGATACAACGACACAAATGCAATTCTCGACTCGTTCAGTTATTCCCATCGCCGCCCGGTGGCGTGTTCCCAACTGACGCGAGGCTGTACGTCCTGAAAGCGGTAAAATTATACCAGATGCCACAATCCGCGAACCTCGTATCAATGTAGCACCGTCGTGTAAAAGAGTTTTTGGTTGAAAAATTGTCTGGATCAGTTCTTTGGATACTTCAGCGTTTAGCTTTACTCCTGGCACGGAAAAATCCCGCTCATCAATCGGGCCGGATGTTTCCAAAATTAATAAGGCACCAATCCGATTTTTTGATAGTTCTTTAACTGCTTCAACAATTTCATCAATTACACTATCAGATTTGGGAACTGCCAGACGGGATGGTTGAAACAACTGCCGAAACTCTCCACGTCCTAGTTGTTCTAAAAATCGGCGAAATTCTGACTGAAGAGCAACCGCCATTGCCACAGCACAGCCAATCACCAACTTTTCCAGCACAAAATTTAGCAGTTGCAGTTGCAATTTGCCACTGATTGCTGATGCCAGCATCAAGATGATAAATCCTCGCACCATCCAAAGTGTCCGGCGCTCACTGATAATCACTAGTATCATGTACGTTAGCGCCAGTACCAAAATAATATCCAGAGCCTCAAGCAGCAAAGGCCGAGACCAACCTTGGTTTATCAGCCATTGCCTCCATAAATTTCTCATGACATCTGGACTAAACCTTCTGCCTCTAAATTAAAGTAAGTCAATAGTCAACAATTGACAGTCAATAGTCAATAGTTTTGAGAAGGAACGCCACTCGCCACTCTTGTGCAAAGCCCATCTCTCCTAATTTAAAGATCCCCTCGCAGGCATCTTCAGGACGTCTAGAAACTGAGCCAAGTACGTCGGGGTCTTCCCCGTTGTAGATGCTAAGGGCGTGTGCTAGGTGAAACTGGCAGGAAAACCCTTACTTTACAGAAATCACTCCGTGTCTACGATAGTTGCTCAGAGGGAAAACTGTCTTCCCTCCAAGAGTACTGGCTTACTAAAGCGCTACTTGCTAATGGCTACTGAGCTAATGACTAACTCTTTAGTCTTTCTGGTAGGCAATCTTGTCGAATTAAATCTTCATAAGTTTCGCGTTGCAAAATTAAATTTGCTTCGCCATTCGCCACTACAACAGCTGCCGGTCGGGACAGACGATTGTAGTTAGATGCCATACTGTAATTGTAAGCACCAGTTGCCATGACTACGAGAATATCTCCAGGTTTCGTTTTGGGCAACTGGGCATTTTTAATCAAGACGTCCCCAGATTCACAATGTTTTCCAGCAATAGTGACTGTTTCTGTACAAGGAGTTGACATCTGATTGGCAACCACTGCACGATACACTGATTGATAAGTAATTGGACGGGGGTTATCAGACATACCCCCATCAACGGCAACGTAGGTGCGAATATCGGGTATTTCTTTGGATGAGCCGATAGTGTAAGCTGTGACGCAGGCATTAGCAATTAGCGATCGCCCTGGTTCACACAGTAATTTCGGCAAAGGTAAATTTTCTTCTTTACAAGCTGCTTGAATCACCTCACAAATCGGCTTTACCCATTCTTCAATGCTGGGTGGGTCGTCCGATTCTATATACCTAACTCCCAAACCACCGCCGACATTTAAATGGGTCAGATTTAAACCGTAGGTAGCAGCTTTAGTCAACCACTGCACCATCAGCACCGCCAAATCCTGATGCGGTTGACGCTCAAAAATCTGGGAACCGATATGAGCGTGTACTCCTATGCAATTGAGAGTTTGTTGCTTACTTACAAAAGCAAACACCTCATCTAAATCACCTGGGTCAAAACCAAACTTATTATCTAAATGTCCTGTACGAATGTATTCATGAGTGTGGCAATCTATTCCCGGTGTAAGCCGCAACATAATACGGACGGGTTGTTGCCCTTGTGCTAACTCTACACTTTGCTGCAAATCACGCCAATTATCCGCCATAATCGTAATGCCAGATTCAATCGCGTAACGCAGTTCTTCACGAGATTTATTGTTACCGTGGAGGTAAATTTTATCAGAACTCACACCTGCACACAGAGCAGTATAAAGTTCGCCTCCTGATGCTACATCAATTCCCAAACCTTCCGATTGTGCGATCGCGCAAACTGCTAAACAACTCCATGCTTTAGAAGCATATAGTACCTGAGCTTCACCCTGATAGTAACGCTGGAAACTTTCACGATACTGACGGCAAGCAGTTCGCAGGGTTTCTTCATCCAAAATATATAACGGTGAACCAAACTTTTGCACTAAAGTCGTTACATCACAACCACCTATTTCTAGGTGATCTTGATGATTGATTTTGGCACTCAGCGGTAAAAGTCCTTGATTGGGTGAAAGATTTACTTTGTTAGTGCTTGTTGGCGATAAATACTGACGACCAGAAAGTTGAACTCCAGCAGGCTGAGTCGATACCATAACTATTAAGAGTTGTCCTTGTTATTTTACTTACAGGCTTAAGCGGGTCTCGTGATTCCCAGTTTACCGAATAACGTGCTTTTTCGCCCCCGCCTTTCGGCACTGAATAGGGGTGTAGGGGTTTGCGGGTGTAGGGGTATAGGTAATTCATCTTTCTTACCCTTTAAACCTTTATCCCCTTATTCCTCATTATTTCCTTAAACCCTTACACCTTTCTTCGATTCTGTTGACTTAACCAAAAAGTGTGAGCAAATTCAAATTAGAACTGAAATCCTTAACAACAGCAGATTTAAGTGCTGTAATGGAACTGGACAAAGCCTGTTTTGGTGGTCTTTGGACATTGGAAGCATATCAAAGAGAGTTAGACAGCCCCAATAGCATTCTACTCGGTTTGTTTTCGCCTTTATTTCCGCAGAAATTGCTAGCTATGGGCTGTTTTTGGTCAATTTTAGAGGAAGCCCACATTACAATTTTGGCAGTTCAACCCCAATACCAAGGTCAAGCTTTGGGGCAGGCTATGCTGTATTTTCTGCTCAAAACTGCTTGTGAGCGCGGGAGCGAGCGAGCAACCCTCGAAGTCAGAGTTTCTAACCAAGCTGCTATCTCTCTCTATCAGAAATTCGGTTTCAAAACTGCTGGACGACGGCGACGTTACTATAAAGATAACGATGAAGATGCGCTGATTCTGTGGCTAGGAGGCTTGCAATCTCCAGAATTTCAAGAGACTTTGCACTACTCACACGCCCTGATTAGCGATCGCCTCAAAAACTTTTGTTGGGATTTAGCCAATCTTTAGTAGAGATGCAATTAACCGTGCCTAAATCACCGATAATAGTCAATAGGAATTAGTTACTATTAACTTATAAACTGTGAATAAAATCCTGCAAGTATTGAGCGATTATTTCAATACTTGAGTGTTTAACGGTAAGTTATGACTTTTTAACTCCACTTAAACTCTACTTAATTGTTATTTTTCCCCCTATGTCTTATAAAAAATTATAATAGTGTTCAAAATAAGATTGACAAATGCAAAGTTTTATAGTACATAATTTTCTTTGGGATTGATTTTGCAATCTCGCAAATCCAGAATTTTTGTTGATAATTAACTTCCCCAAACGCAGTAAATTCAAGCTCCTCAGTACACAGTTCCCAAAAAAATAAATAGTTAGTAGTTCCCACAAACCTGGACGATCCCTGATTGTATGTCTATTTCTTTATACAGACATCCAATCAGTTTTGCTGTGCTAAAATCAGCGTACCGGCACGACGCAGGTGATGGGAAACAATGCCATGTTTGAACGCTTCACAGAAAAAGCCATTAAGGTAATCATGCTAGCCCAGGAAGAGGCACGCCGCCTGGGACACAATTTTGTGGGTACCGAGCAGATCCTCCTGGGTCTGATTGGAGAAGGTACCGGAGTGGCGGCCAAGGTGCTGAAATCTATGGGCGTCAATCTCAAAGACGCTCGGATTGAAGTAGAAAAAATCATAGGCCGGGGTTCAGGCTTTGTAGCCGTGGAAATTCCGTTTACGCCACGGGCAAAGCGAGTTCTGGAACTATCCTTGGAAGAAGCGCGCCAATTAGGGCATAACTATATTGGTACCGAGCATCTGCTGTTGGGCCTGATCCGAGAAGGGGAAGGTGTAGCAGCCAGGGTACTAGAAAACCTGGGCGTGGATCTCTCTAAGGTAAGGACTCAAGTAATTCGGATGTTGGGAGAAACCGCTGAGGTGAGTGCCGGTGGGCAACCTCGTGGCAACAAGACCCCGACTTTAGATGAATTTGGCTCGAATTTGACCCAAATGGCATTGGACGGCAAGCTCGATCCAGTGGTGGGACGTGCCAAAGAAATTGAGCGGGTGATTCAGATTTTGGGTCGCCGTACAAAAAATAATCCCGTACTAATTGGTGAACCAGGGGTTGGTAAAACCGCGATCGCTGAAGGTTTAGCGCAACGTATTGCCAACAAAGATGTCCCCGACATCCTGGAAGAAAAGCGCGTAGTTACTTTAGATATTGGCTTACTCGTAGCAGGAACAAAATATCGAGGTGAATTTGAAGAACGCCTGAAGAAAATCATGGATGAAATTCGGCAGGCGGGAAATGTAATTTTAGTAATAGACGAGGTACACACCTTAATTGGTGCAGGTGCGGCAGAAGGCGCGATTGATGCGGCAAATATCCTGAAGCCAGCTTTGGCAAGAGGTGAGTTGCAGTGTATCGGAGCGACTACCCTAGATGAATACCGCAAACACATTGAGCGGGATGCAGCACTAGAACGCCGTTTCCAACCAGTGATGGTCGGTGAACCCACGGTGGATGAAACTATAGAAATTTTACGCGGGCTACGTGATCGCTACGAGCAACACCATAAGCTGAAGATTTCTGACGAAGCTTTGATTGCAGCGGCGAAACTATCTGACCGTTATATCAGCGATCGCTATCTGCCGGATAAAGCGATCGACTTGATTGACGAAGCAGGAAGCCGGGTACGTTTGATTAACTCCCAACTGCCACCCGCAGCCAAGGAATTGGATAAAGAACTGCGCCAGATTTTGAAGGAAAAAGACGATGCAGTTCGCGCTCAAGACTTTGACCGAGCTGGAGAACTGCGGGATCGCGAAATGGAAATTAAGGCCGAAATTCGCGCGATCGCTCAAAGCAAATCCAATGGTGGCCGCAATGATGGTGATGAACCCGTCGTTAACGAAGAAGACATTGCCCACATTGTCGCTTCTTGGACAGGAGTGCCGGTAAACAAACTCACCGAATCCGAGTCCGAAAAGCTGCTACACATGGAAGAAACCCTGCACCAGCGCTTAATTGGTCAAGAAGACGCTGTGAAGGCAGTTTCGCGGGCAATTCGTCGCGCTCGTGTCGGCTTGAAGAACCCCAACCGACCCATCGCTAGCTTTGTCTTCTCTGGGCCTACTGGTGTAGGTAAAACCGAGTTGGCAAAAGCATTGGCATCTTACTTCTTCGGTTCTGAAGAAGCAATGATCCGCCTGGATATGTCCGAATACATGGAGCGCCACACCGTTTCCAAGTTGATTGGCTCGCCTCCAGGTTATGTCGGTTATAACGAAGGCGGTCAATTGACAGAAGCAGTACGCCGCCGTCCTTACACCGTGGTGCTATTCGATGAAATCGAAAAAGCGCACCCCGATGTATTCAATATGTTGCTGCAAATTTTGGAAGACGGTCGCTTAACTGATGCCAAAGGTCGCACGGTAGACTTCAAGAACACCTTGCTGATTTTGACTTCTAACATCGGTTCTAAGGTAATTGAAAAAGGTGGCGGTGGTATCGGCTTCGAGTTTGCTGAAGACCAAAGCGAACAGCAGTACAACCGTATTAAGTCTTTGGTGAACGAAGAACTAAAACAGTACTTCCGTCCAGAATTCCTCAACCGTCTGGATGAAATTATTGTCTTCCGTCAACTGAGCAAGGAAGAGGTAATGCAAATTGCCGACATCATGCTCAAAGAAGTATTTAGTCGCCTCACCGAAAAAGGCATTACTCTAGAAGTGAGCGATCGCTTCAAGGAACGCCTGCTGCAAGAGGGTTACAACCCCAGCTACGGTGCAAGACCTTTACGTCGGGCAATTATGCGCTTGCTTGAAGATAGCTTGGCAGAAGAAATTCTCTCCGGTCGTGTTAAGGAAGGCGATACCGCGATCGTTGATGTGGATGAAAGCGGTACTGTAACGGTAAGACCAGAACAGCGCCGAGAATTAATGACTCCAGGTGTGGAGTAAATTTTAGATTTTAAAATCTAGAATTTAAAATTTGAAAGCGGTAGAGGGTGAAAATCTTCTACCGTTTTTATCATTCCTGGCGGGATGTAAAACTAATTGACTTAAAAACTATTCGCGAATCGCCATCACCGATTTGCTGCAACTTTACCAAACTACATCCGCGACAGAACAGCAACCTTGGAAAGCTTGTCTTGATCGAGCCCTTTTAGTTCGTTCAGAGATAACCAGCCTTCCTTAATCAATTCAGCAAAGATAAAGAGCAGAACGGAGTATTGGTAGTCGTACTTACCCTCAATTTCATGCCTTTTAGCACTCAAGAAATCGTGTAACTGCCAGAGATCACCCAAGTCCACGAGGGTACTTGCTTCTTTTTGAACTTGTTTAAGCAAAGCATCAATTTCTCTTTTGTAGGCTTGTTCAAAGGCAGTTCTAGCAATTTTCTTTTCGATATCCGTCCACTCAGTTTCACTTGCTTGCATGATTCAACCTGAAATTTGTGCGGTAGTTATTTGGTTAGGATTATTCCGTTTTTCCAGAGCAATTGAGCGCTCTTGCTTAACAGAGCGCTCAATACGATCATCTGCAATTTACTTATTTCTATTGTCTGCCTAGCGAACTAGGTTCAGAAGTTCTTTGGGAGAAGCCAACAAGTCAATGGCTACAAAAAATATTTTGCCTTCAGGATTGAGCAAGAACCGCCAAGCCATGTTCATGCCCACTGCTGCGCCAAACCAAGGGGTTTGAACTTTGCCCGTCACTTTCACTTGAGTATAGCCATCTTCTGCGGGTTCAGAGATACCCCGCTCTGGGAGCAAATTAAGATTTTGGCATTCTTCTCGGAAGAACCGCAAGATCGCATCTTTGCCCACGATCGGTCTTTGAAAGGGAGGCTGCAAAGCACCGTCTGGTACGAACAGCTTGATCAGTTCATCAAAGTCATTTGCATTCAAGTTGTTCATGTAGCTCAACACGGTTGGGTTGTTGATACCTTGAATAGTGACTTGAGTACGTTGAGACTTTTCTTTAGGCGGAACTACAGGTTCAGAAATTTTGGTGTAGCTGCCTAGTTTATTTACATCAAACCCCATGTCCACAACAGAGTTGCGCAAGACGGTGATCTGTTGTCCTTGATCCAAGGCTTTGAGAGTTTCCAATACAGCTTTAGCATTAGCTGATAGCTGATAGCCAGCTGGAATTGGCGCAACAATGCCTTGCTCCATCCATTCCCCAAGCTGATTCCAGAAACCTAGCTTAATATTAGGTGACCAAGTGGCATAGGTACGGCAAATAGGCGTATCTGCATGGTTTGCTAGATCACACATAACCTGAGTTTGTTCAGGAAAAGTCATTTGCTTGATTTGGTTCAGGATTCCTTCTGCAAACTGCATACTGGCTGCACCAGGAGCTGCAACCGTGATCGTTTTACCCATCTCCAAGAAAGCGAACCATGTCCATGCCAGCTGATCTTCGGCGCTGAGTTGGTTGAATCGAGCAGTTAGAGCTGGCACGGCATCCGCCGACAGTGTATTGGGGAAAATGCCACGGGCAGAGTCGATAGTAATTGACATATAAAAAACTACCTCACTTATTTTTCAACTGACCCAACGTGGAGCGAGACATCCGTAGCTTACAGTTGTGCTCTCCAATCAAAATATCACAAATATTTACAAAATAATAAAATTCTTTACATTTGACTCAGTAATCTATTGCCATTGGAGGCTGTAATACCTAAAAAGTCTGGAAAAACAAGGGTTTGAGCTTACAATCTCACGACTTCTAGTCGTGAAGAGTATATCAATGTAAATATCAAGTCTTCTCAAATAAATTAGTCTGAAGAGAGGTGTACTTATTATTAAATTGTTACTAGATTTTAAGTATTTTCTAACTAAACTACTATGTTTGATTTGCCAGTTCTGCTTGCTCAACAAACTACTGTTCAAGTAGGTATTAATATTAATGGTATCGTTGCTTTAATAGCAGGAATACTAATTCTCATACTTCCCAGGCTGCTTAACTACATTGTGGCAATATATTTGATAATTATTGGATTAGTGCAAATTTTTAATCTTCGTATTTAAACTGGGTTAGTTAAATCTAAAACCAGATTGAAGTAGCGTTTGATTTTACATAAAAATACAAAAACAGCACAATCAATCATCGGATCTGCAACAGTCTGCAATAGATGCGATCGCTAAACAAAGACTAGATAATGTGTTTATAGGTGTGTTTTTCTGCAAAAACATACTATTCATACAATAAAAGCAAATTTCAAAACTTAATATGAAAAGTCCTTGGCGTCTGAGAGACTATGTATTCGCTGCCTTCATGACGATAGGCATGGTAATTGCTGTATTTATTGTCGGCCCATTCGCACCTCCCGGACTACAGCTTTTGTTTTGGGCGCCTCTGGGAGGGATTTTCCTGACTTTGGGAATGGCACGTTTACAACGTCGTGGCAGTGTAGCTTTGATGATTCTTCCTTTGGCAGTGCTGCTAGGGCTGATTTCACCGATTATTTCTCTGTACCTAGCTGTCACTGTTTTAGTAACTGAATTGGTGATGTTCTTTTTGGGGAACTATCGACGCAAAATCAACCGTTTATGGGGAAATGTCCTCTTTTTTGCCAGTGCCAACTTGGGTGGTTTACTTCTTGGTGCCTATCTAATTAAAGGTTCGAGGGCAGATCCATTTGTAAAAATAGCGACGCAGCCTGGAGTACTTATCTTACTCACAGTACTAGCAGGTGTGGCAGGTATTGTTGGCTGGTGGTTGGGAGAGTCAGCAGTTAAGCAATTACAAAGAGCTGGGAAAATGGATGTTGATGTTTAAAACAATTAGAAATGAAAAACCACTACGTCTGAGGTGAATGAAAACAGCAGGCAAAAATTATCTTTCTAAAATCGACCACAGATAAACACAGATGCACACCGATAAATTATCTGTGTTTATCTGTGTCCATCTGTGTTCGTTATACGTAAATTTATTTTCCAGATCCAGATGAGGAAGCATAATTTCCTTACTCAGATTAATCCCCTACTCAAAATTATTGTTTGTATTACTATCCTGATAGTGGCTCTGCTTTTGCACGATATCAAAGCAATTAGTGTCTTAGTAATTACCTTATTGACACTACTGCTAGTTTCCGTGCGAATCAACCTGAAAATTTTTGCGTATGTGGCGATCGCTCTACTTACATTCATGACTATTTCTACCTGGTTGAGGGATTTCCACACTTCTGTGATTAGTAGCTTGCGTCTAATCGCTATTCTGCTGCCAACCCCACTTCTTGCTAGTACTACCTCACCATCCGATTTAGTGAGAGCAATTCAAGCCGCACGCTTACCCAATTTTATTGTCTTGAGTCTGATGCTGATTTGGAGATTTTTGCCTGTTATCCAGCAAGAAGCCCAGCGGATTATTGAAGCTAACTGGTTGCGGGGTGTAAATGTGGCACGTCAGCCAAGGCAGTGGTTTTCTGGCTTGTTGATGCCGTTGATTTTTCGGATTGTTGCCTACGCAGATGATGTTACCGTAGGCTTAGAAACCAGAGGTTACGATCCCCAGGCTCCACGCAGTAACAGCCAACCTTTGCGATGGCAACCAAAAGATACTATCTTTGCCGTCAGTGCTGCTGCGATTGTGATAGTCATGGGATATCTGGAATGGGTAGCTTGAGGAAACATGGCATCCAACCAACCGCTAGTTGAAGTAGTAAATCTGACATTCACATATCCAGGAAAATCCCAGCCAACGATAGAGGATGTAAATTTTAGCCTCTATCCTGGTGAGATTGTCTTAATTGCTGGAGCAACCGGAAGTGGAAAAAGTACGTTTTTGAATTGCTTGGCTGGAATTACTCCCAGTCACACAGGTGGAAAATTATATGGTAGCATTTTTTACCAAAATATAAACTTAGCGGAGTGGTCAGTTAGGCAGCGATCGCAATATTTCTGCGTGCTCCTACAAAACGTAGAAACGCAAATCTTTACGGAGCGAGTTTGGGAAGAATTTGTATTCGGTTTAGAAAACTGGAATATACCTCCGAACCAAATACTGGAATTGACTGATAAAGCCCTGCAAGAATTTGGTTTAGAGGCACAACGAAATTGGTTCATTCGCCAACTCTCAGCAGGGCAAAAGCAACGCCTATTAATAGCGTGTCTTTTGGCAATTGGACAACCCGTGATGCTATTGGATGAACCTTTGGCTTACCTGGATGTTAAAGGCGTTGAACTATTGCTGCAATTATTGAAATCAAGAGCAGAAAAAGGTCAGTCTGTAATTATCGTTGAACATCGGATAGATGTAGTCAAACAGATATGCGATCGCTCCTACTATTTCCAACAAGGCAAACTCATTGAATTGGAGAAATCTCTTCCCTCTCCCATTCTCCCACTCTCCCCTTCACCCACTCCCCCACTCCTCCCTTCTCCCATTCTCCTTCGCACTCACGGGCTGAGTTGGGGTGGATATCCTCCTTTTCCCGATTTGCAAGTAGCAGCAGGGGAGACTATTTTACTCAAAGGAGATAATGGCTGCGGCAAGACGACGCTTTTGAAACTTCTGTGTGGTTTACTCAAGCCAACGACAGGAAAACTGGAAATTTTGGGCAGAGATACGAGCAAACGCAGCGTTGTGCAAATTGCTAAAGATGTTGGTTTTATACTTCAAAATCCCAATCACCAGTTATTTGCTGACAGTGTAAGAGCAGAAATTGAGCAACCCGGAGTCACAAAAGCGATCGCTGATTTGCTACTAGAACAACTAAATTTAAGCGATCGTGCCAACGAGCATCCCCAAGCACTTTCTCAGGGACAAAAAAGGCGGTTAGCACTGGGTGCAGTCTTAGCCAGACAACCGAAAATTTGCCTTCTAGATGAAATTATGGTGGGACAAGACCCCAACTCTTTATCTTTAATGCTCAATGTTTTAAACAACTTTACTCAACAAGGAGGAGTGTTGATTCTGACCTCTCACGTTCCTTTGTCAGCAGAAGTGCTTAATATCAAAGAATTAGAACTGAGGTAGATTCAGAACTTGCGTTAACCTCAAACACTGATATTGTCCCATCAAAAAATAAAAAGTAATTCTACTGAAGTTATTTTTATTTTTTTGTATAAAATATAATCATAAGCTGCCTAAGTATTTTTTGATTTCAATATGATGCTGGGTTTTCCGTGCAATTAATCTTAGGCATAAAAACAACAATTTATACAAATAATATAAAAAGTCATGGGCAAGGCAATTGGAATTGATTTGGGGACAACCAACTCAGTTGCTGCTTTTAAGTTGGTAAATGTGGAAGTGGTTACCAATGATGAAAATACACCTCCAGACCGAAAGCTAACACGTTCAGTGGTTGCTTATGAACAAGGCAATTTTTTAGTAGGAGACAAAGCTTATAACCAACTACGTGGCGATCCTGAAAACGTGATTATTTCGATCAAGCGTTTGATAGGGCGAGGCTTTAGCGAATCGGCTGTACAAAAACAAAAGTCGGAATTTAGTTACAAAATTACCCAGCCAACCCAGGGAACAGACAACAGTATAGCGGTTTGGCTTGGTGGCAAAGAATACCAGCCAGAGGATATTTCGGCTGAGATTCTCAAAAAAGTAGTGCAGAATGCCCAAGCTTATTATCAAAAAATTGGTAAAGCAGGCGAAGCAATTAACCAAGTAGTAATAACTGTCCCCGCTTACTTTAACGACAAACAACGCCATGCCACCCGCACAGCTGCACTCAAAGCTGGGCTTACCCCTTTGGAACTGCTACCTGAGCCTACAGCCGCTGCCATATCCTATGGGTATTCGCCAGACAGTGAAGATGTAAAAACTATTCTGGTATATGACTTTGGTGGTGGTACTTTCGATGCTTCCCTAATTACAGCAGCAGGAACCCAATTTATCGAACAGGGAAAAGCTGGGGACTTATGGCTGGGAGGAGATGATATTGACTCTCGCATCATCAATTTTGTAAAAGAGCAAGTCGCAAAGCAAGAAAAATTAACTGATATTGACCGCTTAATTGCGAAAATGCCTCACTACCAACGGGTGCGATTTAACGCCGATCTGAAGATGGCAGTAGAACGCGCCAAAGTCCAATTAAGTAGTGCGAATGTAGCTCGTATTGAACCTGCCACTCCTTTGCTCGACGAATTGGGACTCGCCATTCCGATTGAGCTAGAAATTACCAAGGAGCAGTTTGAGGGAATGATTGCCGACTTCGTAGAACGTTCTATCCAAATTTGTCATCAAGCGTTGCAATACTCGGAGTATGCCCCTGACATATTAGATGTAGTTTTATTGGTGGGTGGTTCTTCACAAATTCCCTTTGTACAACGCAAAGTCCGCGAAGCTTTTGGAGCCGATAAAGTAGTCGTCCATCCCCGCCCCATGTATGCAGTAGCGGAGGGTGCGGCTATCGTCGCTGCCGGATTGACAGACAAAGTGACAACAGTCTCTCGCGATTATTACATCAAGCTTATGGATGGCAACTATAAAGTCATCAACCAAGGTGATATTTTGCCAGTCACAACTTCCCACACTTTTAAGACGGTAACTGATGGACAACGCCTGATTCATTTTAAGCTTTTCAGTCCCGATAAAGTTAGGAATGAGGATGAGAGAATCGGAGATATGTGGTTGGGGCTAGACAAAAAGTATCCAGCCGGAACTGAAATTTGGGTGAATTTGGAACTGGATGAGAAGAATAATGATTTGGCTATGACGGCTACCTTGAAAAACGATCCCTTAGTCAGAGTCAGTTGTACTTTTTCGCGGGGGCGAGCGGATGAGAAAATTTATAGGCAATTAGAGGAAGCCATCGCCGAATTAAATAACCAGGATCTGACAGCGTTAGGAGTTGAAGAAACTTTGCGCTTGACGGTTCCTGTTGTTCAATTAGCAAATCAAATTATCGATCCTAGAAGCAATGAAGAACGCTTTGACTTACGCGATCGCGCCATTGAGAAGCTGCAAATATTCCAGGTTTCTATGTCCAAAGAACGCTTACAAGCCGAGAGTATTGTCAATGAATGCGATCGCATAATTAAAATCTGTGGGTTTATGATTCCCCAACTGCAACAAGAACGATTGCAAAAACTGAGCCAAGAATTGCAAGATGCTATTGATGCCAATAACCTTTCCAGGATGGAGTCTTATAGCGAAGACGCAACAAGGGAAATTGACAACCTGCCCGATTCCGTACATCTAGTTCGGGCATGTATGTTAGCAATTCGTCAAGCCAATGCAGTTGCACCCACTCAAGCAAATGCGATGTCTGACAAACTCTCTGGTATGCTTAAAGCTTTTGAAAGCGGTAATGTCAACGAAGCAGATCGACTCTGGAGAGAATTACAACCGGAAGTGAAGCGCTGGCTTAACCAAGAATTACCCAGCAACATGATTGTTACAGGATTAGCACGATGAATATCAAGCTTACCTGTCATGTTTGCGGATACACGGAGATTGAGGCTAATCATTGCCCTAACTGCGATGCCGATCTCTCGTTGATACGTATGCTCCAAGAACTGCCACAAGCAGAAAAATCCAGTTTTTCAATCAGATTTACAGCATGGCAACTAGGAGCTACTCTGTTCATCTTGATCGTAGGTATTGGGTTGGGAGGATTAGGTAGTTTTCTGTTTCTAGAGGCGAAAACACTCAACACTACTATCAAGGCTCCTAGCTCTGTTGTGATTACTACTTCTATCCCTAAACCATCTCCCATCCCCTCTCCTGCATCAGTCGAAACTTCAAAACCGACTACATACACCGTCAAATCTGGAGATCACCTGAGCAGCTTGGCAGAAAAGTTTTGTGGCAAGGGAACCTCTTGGCAAGTCATGCTCAAAGCCAATCCTCAACTCAAACGGCGCAAAAATTATATAGAAATCGGAGAGGTGTTAAAAATACCAAACTGCAAGGGGGATATTGAATGAGTTTCCTTGACAGCTTAAACGCCTTCAGTAAGTCTTTATTAGGCGTAGGGATTGTCGATGCCTGGCAGCAAGCCCCAAAGACTAAGGCAGAAATCCAAAAAGCACAGCATCTTGCTCAAAACAAGCAACTACGAGAAGCTGTCAGTCTTGCCCAAATAACTATAGCAGCTTGGTCTAGTCAACCTGGTTTTTGGGAGCGTTTGATGCGGCAATTGCTATTGGGTAATATTTTAGACCAACTCAAAGAGCAATTAAAGCAGTGGCAAAGACAAGTAGTAGAGGCAGATAAGCTAGTTGCAAAAGCTAAAGCGCTACTGAAGCAAGATACTGGCAATCCCTTAGAAACTCAAGCTTTGTCTAATGCTATCAATTTTTACAAATGCAGTAGTCAAATTCTTGTAGATGCTCGTGTCCCGCTTGCTCTCAAACAGTGCCAGCAGGAATTAGAACGACGACAGCAGTTTCAAAAATTAGTTAAAGACGCTGAATTAAATGCAGAAAATCAGTTCTATCACAAAGCGATCGCCTGTTATCGTGAAGCAGAACAACTGTATTCTACTGAGGCTGTCACAAGTGCAATCGCTACTTGTGAAACCAATGCCAAACAAGAAAATATTTACTGTTCTGCCTTACAAAAGGCACAGTTAGCTGAAAAAGAAGGAAAATTACAAGCTGCGATCGCGCTTTTAGAATCTGCCCTTACTAAATTTTCCCGTTCGGATGGTGTAGATTTACTACAACGGCTACAGCAAAAACTCAAAGGTAAACAAAGTTTCCGTCAAGGATTAGCAGCCGAAAAAGCAGGTAATTTTAAAGAGGCTGCATCCCAGTACGAAGCAGCTAAATTACTTTTGCCAGATCCAACAGAGTGCAAAATCCGATTAGGAATAGTAGCAATGAAAACTCATAACTGGGCAAAAGTACTGGCCCATTTAGAAGGTGTCGGTGGAGAGCAAGCAGCTTATTTGCGAGGATTTGCTTATGCTAAACAAGGAAATTTACAGATAGCTTATCGAGAATGGGAAAACTTACCTGGTAATATTGGGCAAACTCAAAGGGAAATTATCAAAACCCTTTCTCAACGACAGCGCCTGCAAGAACTGAAAAATATAGAAATATTGGTGAAAAATGAAAATCTGGAGCAGGCTAAAATAGCCAGCACAGAATTTCTGCAAAAATTCGGTTCCGATCCTTTAGTAGAGGGTAATTTAAATGACCATATCCAGTTACGCTTAGATGTAGTACTATGGCAAGGCGATAACTGGGAAATTATTGCTGATACAGCCGAGCAATCTTGGATTTTGCAACCTAACTATACTACCTTACACAATTGGCTAGTAGCGACTTATTATAGCGTTCAATGTCATCTTGTTAAGATACAAAATATTAGGTATATACATGATTTTATTATTGCTTTATCAACAGCATTAGCAAATTTAAATGAAGATCCGGCTCTCAAAGATATACCTTGGTTGGGAAGTCAGGCTGTTGATTTTGAAGCGGTATCTTTAGAATTAAAGCAACGACTAGAAGATGCTATTGATAGTTTTAAAGATACAAATATTAAAGAATATTTTGAATTACGCGATCGCTATCGTTTAGAAAAGGTAGCCCTGAATTTAATGGGTAATCCACCTACATGGGGCATGAGTGTCAAAGATGTGTTGCTCACACCTCAATGTTACAATCGCTACTTTAAATCTTGGCAAAATGTTTTAGTAGATAATATCAACCGTAGTCAAAACATACTGCGATCTCTATATAGTTCTTGGGGGCTAGCAGTTGCTGCTTGTCTAGAAGGAGATATTCAAAGAGCAATACAAATTAAACCTTCGACTAAACCTACTGTTAACGTGGAAGTATTTGCTCAAAACTTTATTGCTTATCACGAAGGATGCTATCACTTACAGCAAAACGAATGGCGAAAGGCAATTATTCCTTTAAATCAAGCTAAGTTAGAAATTAAAGCTTCTATTGAATGGCAGCAAGAAATAGACAGACTTTGTGGGTTACAGCGTCAAGTTATATCAGAATTGAAAGAAAATTTTAAAGAACATTTGGAGTTTGCTCAATTCTGGTATAACTTTTTAGCAAGCCCATTGGCTAGAAGTTATCTAGCTGAATACAAAGCAGAAGAATTACGTGAAAAACTCGCTAACGAAGAAATTTCTTCAGACGAAGCTCTGCAAGAACTTCAAAAAATTAAAAAAATTGATGAGTCTAATCCAGTTGTTATAAGTTTAATTGAAAAAGTCGAAGTAAATCAAGAACTTGAAGAAATTGATAGGCTTTTCAGAAGTCGTCAGTTTGAAGCAATGGTCAGGCGAGCTAGGTACACACCTCATCAACGCGTTCGATTTATTGTAGCTGAATTTTTCATAGACATATTATTAAAGGGGGTAAATAATGGTGATTTGCGCGAACCAGAAGTAATTCTTCAACTGGGACGATGGGCTTATGAAATTTGTCCAGATGAGCCAGCTTTTCAAGAAGTTTACCGGAGTCTTAGACTGCATTATTAAAAGTATTTATGGAAAAAAATCCTTACGATATCCTCGGTGTATCTCAAGCGGCATCAAAAGCGGAAATTACTAAAGCTGTAGCAGTGGCTATGAAGCGCAAGCAATATCCTGTGGATGTAATTGCTAAAGCTCAAAGAAGCTTGATGAAGTCGTCTGAACGCATCATAGCGGATTATTTACGCCCAATATTACCTACTGTCAAACGATTTAAGTATAGTGATTTATCAGCTTTAGATCAGCCACAACCAGCGTTAACTTTATTGTCAGAATTTGATGGATTAGAGCAAGCGGTTGCCAAAGCAACTCAAGAAGTAAAATTAGAACAAGAATGTTTATCCATACCCTTGTCAGAAATACTTAATGAGGGGATCGCAGCTTGCCAAGAGGGACGTTATCCCAAAGCCATCAAATACTTAGAAAACTACTACCATAACTCTCATGAATGCAACAGTAAAGATTACATTCAAGCCCAAATGTGGCTGATCAAAGCTTATAAAATGGGTGGACAGATGCAACGAGCGATCACCCTATGTCAGCTTTTGACTAATCATGCCAACCCCCAAGTACAATCTTGGGCAAATAAAAACTTACCTTTGTTATCTCAAGAGATTTCACGTGTCTGATACATCCCAAAACTATATCCTGAGTCAAAATACACGTGACTTGACTCTTCAGAAAATTAGAACTCTCGAAAAGCAAAATGTTTTACTTCAGCAGTCGTTACGGGAACAACAAACCCAGTCAGCAGCATCCGCCGAAGATTTATTTCTAGAATTGCTAGAAGTTGGAGACGCATTAGAAGCCTTACTTGAGTACCTAGAAAACAACCCCAACCCCAGCTCCGAATTTTTCCAGCGATTGCCTAAAAACGTAGGCGCAGTTCATCGTAAATTCTTGAGTGTGATAGCAAAGCGCCAAGTCTCACCCATAGAATTGGAGGAGACACAACCAGATTTTAATTTGTGTCGCGTAGTTGAACGGGAAGTAAGAACTGATCTACCAGATCAAACTATTACTAAAATCGTGCGTCAAGGATTTCGTTGTGGTGAGAAGATTCTACGTCCTACTGAGGTGGTTGTATCAAAAGCAGAATAAATTAACTAAACTGTATTAAGCGAAATTCCTCTCAAGAGGACTAGATATTTCCTGTTTTTTATGCAGTCCATTTGAATGGACTTTCGCTATGAGGCTGGGATTTTCAATCCCAGACGGGACTTAATTTCTAGCGATTCGGGAACCACATCTTGCTTATAAATATATCTTTAGCGTCAAAATAATCAAGGTATGTGTTTTACTTCATTCTTAACTGGTTCTAAAATTCTATGATCCCTCGCGAAAGTGATGCAAAACAAGTGCCAGCTTCATCAAAGGGATGGCAAAGTTGGCGGGAAAATCTGACTCTGGTGTTGATCGCCTTAGTTTTAGCGTTTTTAATCAGGACTTTTGTTGCCGAACCTCGCTACATTCCCTCCGATTCAATGGTGCCAACCTTACATACAGGCGATCGCTTGGTAGTAGAAAAAGTTTCCTATTATTTTCATCTGCCACGCTTGGGTGATATAGTTGTTTTTCGTCCACCCGATGAACTACAACGACGGGGATATCCAAAAGACCAAGCTTTTATCAAGCGCGTGATTGGAGAACCAGGTAAAGTAGTTACCATTGCTAAAGGTAAGGTTTACATTAACGGACAACCTTTGCAAGAAAACTATATTGCTGAACCACCAAATCAGCCATTTTCACCAGTAGTTGTTCCTAAAGATGAATTTTTTGTTATGGGAGACAACCGCAACGATAGTAATGACTCCCGTTACTGGGGCTTTTTACCAGAAAAAAATATTATCGGTCGCGCGGTGTTTCGCTTTTGGCCCCTTGACCGAATAGGATTTATCTAAAAGGGGATTGGGTAAAGAGGACAAGGGGACACGGGGACACGGGGAATATTTTTGATAGTTTCTCCGCGTCACCGCGTCTGGTTGTCTCCGCGTCTTCCTCTCCCACTCTCCCCCTCCCCTTATCCTCTTCAAGCGTCCCTAGCCCCTAAATTTCTTGTAAAATCCAAAACTGCTTGTTCGAGAATCGCAAAATTATGTTAACTTATTATGAATAATCATAACAATTCCAAATAAATAAACTTTTAAGTAGCTACTCTAGGGTAATTTTTTCTTCTTAACACCATTAATTGATATGTAGGCAGGGTAAGCGCGTTCTCAACAGCGTTTGTAACGGTGTTTATTTAACCTTACAAGCCTGAGAAAGAGCATTTCAAGGATATTTAGCTACATTCTAAAGCAACCATCTTCTTTCATTTTTCCATCCACACACTCCCCGTTATGAACACAGCGGTGACCCTACCAACACAACAAGAGGATCAAACAGTAGAATCTCTGGGGCAAATTAATCGCCAGATGATTGTGATTCTCGATTTTGGCTCTCAGTATTCTGAATTGATTGCCCGCAGAATTCGAGAAACCCAAGTTTATTCAGAAGTACTTTCTTATCGAACCACAGCCGAACAATTGCGGCAACTCAATCTTAAAGGAATAATCCTTTCTGGTGGTCCCAATTCAGTTTACGACAAAGGCGCTCCTAAATGTGACCCAGAAATTTGGCATTTGGGAATCCCGATCCTGGGCGTTTGCTACGGTATGCAGCTGATGGTACAGCAGCTGGGTGGAGAAGTAGCAAGAGCCGAACGGGGTGAATATGGTAAGGCATCACTACACATAGACGATCCAACAGACTTGCTTACCAATGTTGAGGATGGCACAACTATGTGGATGAGTCATGGTGACTCTGTTACAGCCATGCCCTCTGGATTTGAATTGCTGGCACATACAGAAAATACTCCCTGTGCTGCGATCGCCGATCACAAGCGAAAACTTTACGGCGTTCAGTTCCATCCAGAAGTAGTACATTCTGTTGGTGGTTTGGCATTAATCCGCAATTTTGTTTACCACATTTGTGAATGCGAACCCACTTGGACAACTGCTGCTTTTGTTGAAGAAGCAATTCGCGAAATTCGTGCCAAGGTTGGTAGTAAGCGGGTTTTGTTAGCACTATCTGGGGGAGTTGATTCTTCTACTCTGGCTTTTTTACTACATAAAGCGATCGGCGATCAGTTGACTTGTGTATTTATTGACCAAGGCTTTATGCGCAAGTATGAGCCAGAGCGGTTACTAAAGTTATTCCAAGAACAGTTTCATATTCCTGTAGAGTACGTAAATGCTCGCGATCGCTTCCTTACTGCTCTGACTGGGGTCACCGAGCCAGAAGAAAAACGCCGTATTATTGGACACGAGTTTATCAGTGTATTTGAGGAAGAGTCAAAACGTCTTGGGCCTTTTGATTATCTAGCACAAGGCACGCTTTATCCAGATGTGATTGAATCCGCCGATACCAACGTCGATCCGCAAACAGGCGAGAGGGTAGCGGTGAAAATCAAAAGTCATCATAACGTTGGTGGTTTGCCTAAAGATTTGCGATTCAAGTTGGTGGAACCATTGCGGAAACTTTTTAAGGACGAAGTTCGTAAAGTCGGGCGTTCCATTGGTTTGCCAGAAGAAATTGTACAACGTCATCCGTTCCCCGGACCTGGTTTGGCAATTCGGATTTTAGGTGAAATTACTGCTGAAAGGTTAAAGATTTTGCGGGATGCTGATTTGATTGTGCGGCAGGAAATTAACCAGCGCGGTTTATACCATCAATACTGGCAAGCATTTGCTGTATTGTTGCCAATCAAAAGTGTTGGTGTTATGGGTGATCACCGTACCTATGCTTACCCCATAGTTTTACGTATTATCACCAGTGAAGATGGCATGACTGCGGATTGGGCGCGCGTACCTTACGATGTACTAGAAGTGATTTCTAACCGGATTGTCAATGAAGTTAAAGGTGTCAACCGTGTGGTTTACGACATCACTTCAAAACCACCTGGAACTATTGAGTGGGAATAAAGAAAATAGCTAATAGTTAATAGCTATTAGCTATTAATATCGTTAATAGTTAGAATATTTGTTTGTTGAGTTATACCCACCTATCGATGTATCAGGAAGAACCACAATATCCAACCAATAAGTAAGGAAGCTATGAAATGTTTGTTTCAACCTGTTAATGTCTATAGGTTTAATAATGTAACTAGCGACACTACATCCATAACATATTTCAATATCTCTAGGATTAGAAGAAGTAGTAAATACTACAACAGGGATTCTCTTGAGGTTTTGATCCCGCTTAACTTGTTCTAATACTTCTCGCCCATCAGTTCCTGGTAAATTTAGATCTAGTAGAATAAGCCAAGGGCGGGGAGCAATTTGAGGCTCTTGATAGGCACCTGTGTGATAAAGAAAATCAAGTGCCTCATCGCCATCTGTACAGCGAAATATAGGATTTAGCACTTGTTGATGGTGCATCATTCGCTGTAAGGCTTCAAAATCTTCATCGCTATCTTCAATCACGAGTATGGGTTGAGCACTATTGCCAATCATTAGATTCAGTTCGCTTTCTGCAACGTGAAATAAAATGTACTACCTTTACCGTAGGTTGATTCCACCCAAATTTTACCGCCATGTCGTTCTACAATTTTTTTGGCGATCGTCAATCCTGCGCCTGTGCCACCTCCATATTTGTTGGGGCTGTGCAATCGTTTAAAAATACGGAAAATAGCTTCAAAATGTTTTTCCCGAATACCAATTCCATTATCTTTTACATAAAATGTTATTGTTTCTGAAGCTTCCATATAGCCAATTTCAACCAATTTCTCGGCTTTATCGTTATATTTAATGGCATTAGTAATTAAGTTACTAAAAACCTCGCCTAACTGAATGTGATCGCAGTAAACTACTGGTAATGGTCTAGGTATATTAATTACTGCACCCGTCTCTTCAATACGAGCACTCAACAAATCTAAAATTCGTTGCAAAACAAAATTTAAGTCAATTTGCTGCAACATTAGATCCACTCTTCCTAGTCGGGAAAATCGTAACAGTGAATCAATTAAATCTTCCATCCGCTGAGTGAGACGAATTAGTGTTTTGAGCTTTGCTTTACCTTCCTCATTCAGAATTTCACCATAATCTTCGATTAAAAAATTAGAGTAATTGTGAATACCGCGCAATGGCTCTTTTAAATCGTGTGACGCAATGTAAGCAAAGGCATCTAACTCTTGATTACTACGTTCTAATTCAAAGTTGAGTTTTGCCAATTCATCTATCTTTCGCAACACAACACTAATAATCGCATTTCGTAAATCCAATGCTGCATTCACTTCCCAAGGTTTCCAAGGCAAAGATTTAAGATGAACTGTTTGTTTCCATAGTTCAAAAGATTTCCGAGGCGACAAGCGCAAACTGCCATCCTCAATTATTTCTATAGATTGATTCGGATCGCCTCCCCAATTAACGGTTTGTAACACTTCTGGGCGAAACCACAAAACATAATTATTGTGAGTTTTAGAGATAGAAAGTGCTATTAAACCACTAGCAACATCTTTGAATTTCTCTGCTTCAGGATATATTCCGGATAAAGAATCTGTGTAAAAAATTTCTTCAGTTAAATTTTGACTTATCCATTTAATTAAATCCTGAATTTCCTGTTGATTTGGAGTGTTACCAATGAAATAAAATTCGTCTTCAAAATAAACAACAGCGCCTTGAGCATTAACTAGATTGAGTATATTCGGCTGATTGTTAATTAAGCCATTAATAAAATTATCCTCCGCCGACATATATTCCACTAATTTTGTTTGAATCGATTTAATTGTAATTTTGTCTTCGGAGTTTTCATTATCTTCTTTTAACGCTATTTCTAGAGATGTCATTTGTCCTAGAAACTCACAAGCATGACGAATTTCATAAGGTATATATTTAGGTGTGTAATGATGACAAGCAATTAATCCCCATAATTTATTATTTCTAATCACAGAAATTGTCATTGTTGCCTTTACACCCATATTTTGCAGATACTCGATATGACAAGGAGATACACTCCGCAATACTGAATGACTTAAATCTAAAGGCTCGTTAGTTAAAGGATTATGAGTGGGGATAATTGCAGCTGGTTGATAATCAATATTTGGAATGAAACGAAGCCAGTTTTGGTTAAAAAGCTTTTTGGCTAATGGAGGAATATCTAAAGCTGGATAATGTAAGCCTAAATAGGAGGTGAGGTGTTCTTCTTTATCTTCTGCAATAACTATGCCATTTTCGTCTTCGTCAAACTTATAAATCATTACTCTATCAAATTTGATAATTCTCCTCATCTCCTTGGCAATAATCTGACTAATCTCCCTAAAATTATGAGCTGATTGCAGTTTTGATAAAGCTTGTTTGACTAAATTATAAAATTTAAAGTGAAAATTATTTCTTTCTGAAACTGTTGGTTCTAATTCCAGAATTAGCACTTCCATCTGGCGATGAAGTATACCATCAAAATTTATAGTTTTTTCAGATATTTTAACTGCTAGTTCAAGCGGGTTAACTATTTGTATAGTTTCTTGATTCAAACAATCAACTAAAAATTCTATTTGTTCAGAATCAAGTAATTTACTGAGTGGTTGATTCAGTAATTCTTCGGGAGATAATCCTAAAAAATCTTGTATGTTATTACTAATTTGTAAAATTGTCAGTTCCGGTTCTTTTAGTGTTAAAATTAATCCATGCGATTGAATAGAACCAGGAATATGAATTGGTTCTTGTTCATGTTGATTGAAATCTAATTGCAATAAATCGTAATTTTTGTTAGTATTCACGTTCTAAATATTTATATAAAAGGTACAAAACACTATATAGATAACAAACGGTAAAAAGTTTCCTAAGGATAATTTGATGGGTTGCACTTTTGTTAGATAAACTTTTTTATATCTCAACTATATGCAAAAATTTGATTTTAACTACTTAAAATATTTTTAATAAATGGTAATATATCTAAGAGAAATCTATGAAACTAGTTTACATAATTCAACGATAAATTGTCGACTCTGTAATTTAGTTCAGAGATTTTTGTACTGCTTTTTAGCAATCGCCACTATGCTATGTGAAGAAATATGATGACCAATTGGATATACTGCGTAAGCTTTCTTCTTCAAAACTAATCTAGCGGCAAGTTCTGTTCTATGAGATGCCATAGAAATTGCTTGTGATTTTTATCAGCATACATCACATCTACACTAAGCAGTAAAATTACTTAAGGAAACAGAGAACAAATGAGGGATCAGATCATGAGGGATTTTTCTCTTTTTTCTAATATTGATGGAGACTCCACCCAGCCTTCTCTCCCTCTTACGAATTTAAAAATTCTCATTGTAGATGATGATGAAGATAGCCGTTTTTATATTTCTACCGTTTTAGAAGCAGATGGAGCTAATGTTACCACAACCAAATCGGCAGCAGAAGCCTTAGAGGTGCTACCGCAATTACAGCCTGATATCTTGGTTTGTGATATTGGTATGCCTGATGAGGATGGCTATGCTTTAATTCAGAAAGTGCGTGCTTCAGAAATAGAAGAAATAGCAAATGTACCAGCTGTGGCATTAACTGCCTATGCCGATAGTGAAGATCGGATGCGTGCTCTTGGGGCTGGCTTTCAAAGTCATGTGACAAAACCCGTAGATCCAGCAGATTTAGTTATGGCTGTAATTAATGTATTAACTACTAGTAAGGGCGAATAACATTATGAGTTATCGATATATAAATCTTCAATGACTCAAGGTAAGAGCGATTTTAAGAATTGATAGCCGCATTTTTCATTAGCTATCAATTGTCAACTGCCATATACCCACAGGCATAAGTCTTATCAGTGATAGATGACATCAGATATAAACTTAGAAAAATAAGACTAGATGTCTACGAACTTCGACCGTTCTGATAGAGAATTTAATCTCTCGTTGCTCGTAACAAAGTGGAGGAAGCGACAAAAACTCCACAACCATCTAGATATATTTACTATCTTGCACTGTCTGCCTCTATGACGTCGCTCTCCTTCTAGACGCAGCAAAGGAACACTACGGTAAAACTTCCTACCAGTGCCTTTTGTTATAATCTTAATTTATAAATTAATCTGCTTATAAATCACCTATCGCAAGTGATAAATAACATCTAACCAAAGGTGGAAATTTAATTAGTATTCAGTTGATTCGTGACTTTGAATTAAGACCAAAGCTAATTTGTTCAGACTGGTATTGTGGTGGCTCAACGTGAATTAAAATCCTTATAGGGCCAAAACGTTTCTCTAGTTCCATTTCAACCTCTTCAGTAATGCGATGAGCTGTTTCTATCTCTTGAGCATCTACTATTAAATGCATTTCAATAAAGACTTGCCGACCAACAATACCACGAGAAGCAATATCATGGCAATTAATGACTCCAGGCACAGAAACAGCGATCGCATGAATTATTTCTGGAGCGATCGCCACTTGATCTACAAGCCAAGGTAAGTTTTCTTTTAAAACTGTCCACCCGCTCCAAAATACCAATACAGCTACAGGGAAAGCTAACACTATATCTAACCACTGATAACCCAACCATACCCCCATCAAACCGCCAATTACAGAAATTGTTACCCAGATATCGCTCATGGTATGTTTGGCGTCGGCAATTAGAATCGGGCTATCTACTCTAATGCCTATGCGCCGTTCGTAAAATGCAACGAAAATATTCACACCCAATACAATTAGTAATAACCATAACTCTGATGGTGAGATTTTGACGGGTTCACCACCATTGAGAATGCGTTCAATCGCTCCTTGGAGAATCTCAAAGCAAGCTATGCCCAAAAAAGCAGCAATTCCTAAAGCTCCAATTGCTTCAAATTTCAAATGTCCATAGGGATGTTCGCGATCGGGTTGTGGCGAAGCAAAGCTGCTGGCAATTAATCCCAAAATATTATTTGCACTATCTGTCACACTATGCAAAGCGTCAGCTAGTAAACTGAGAGAACCTGTGAGTTTTCCTACAACTGCTTTTAATCCCATCACGAATATATTTAGCAGTAGAGTAATAATTAAAACTTTTCTAACTTGACTACGGTTATCTAAAGTCATAGAGTTTTAAATAGTGTATTCTATGACTTTAAGTGTAGAAGTAAACACACTAAAAAAATATATAAAACTCTTATACTGTAATAATTTTGTCTTGCTACAACTCAAAACATTATCCTAAGTTTATTGTTGCAATAGATAAGAAAAACGGCAATTTATGACCTATCACCAGGAAAATGGTATTTGTACCAAAATACTTTAACACCTAGCTCATGTCCGCAAGTAACCTGACATTGAACCTAGTAGAGGGATCTGTCTCCTTTAGCTTTTCACCCCAAGCAGCACAAGAATTAAAAGTAGCCCTAGATCAATTAATGAATAGTCTTAAAGCTGTTGCAACAAAAACCAGCTCTGGCAGCAATAAAGTTATTCCGCAGCGGCCGATAGAATATCGTTATACAGGAGAAGTGTTTTTAGAGATTTTCTGTAATCCTAATATCTGGGCGACTCCTTTTGCAGCAAAAGTTCTACTTACTGTCCGTGACGATAGAATTCGCTTAAGTACAGAAGCTGAACTAACTCGCGTGATAGAAGATGTTAACTTTTATTTAGAGCAAGCGGGGTAATGCTGATTATTTATCGTTGGTTACTGAGAACCAATTTGTGAAGGCTGGAGCGTGGGTTATGGCACAAAAATCATTTAAACACTTCAAAATCAAGCATTCCAAGTACAAATAACCCACCATGAGCCAGAATAAAAAATTACCGGAGCAGTTACCAACTTTAAACTACTCCGGCAAAATCAATAAACTTAGTCAAAAAAAGAACTTCAGCCCCTATGCAAGTAAATTCCAAAAATTGGCGTACAAACAATTGCAACACGCCTGACAACCTAAAAAATAGAGTATCTAAAGATTTCAGATCGGGAAAAATTGATTAAAAGCAGAGATTATCCATGAGATTGCATATTGAATTTTTGTTGTCACATTCAATACATCTAAATAAATATATTCCCAATCCAAAATCTCAAATCGTCAATTCATTAGTCGTTATCCCATTCTTCCCGACCAATCAGATCGCCAATCCGATCACGTAATAAAAAGTCACACTTTTCTAATTCACACTCGATACATACCCACTCCCGTGCGGGGATGTATTGACATAGTGTATATATTGGCTGTTGTCTGCTTACCACTCCTTTTTGCACTAGCCGTCGTGCTTCATCTTGAATTATATCCAAAGAGTAATAGCTAATAGAAGGCACCGTATTCACACTCATGATCTTTGCTCACAAATTTATACGTAGATGACGTTTCCAAAAATAATGATCAGGAACAAACATAGGAAGCAACAGGACTATCGCTGACAATTTGTAATTTGGTATACGGAACTATTTTCATTTTGACGCTACATATCCTCAAAATATGTAAATAAATATTAAGAATATCAAAAAATCCTGACATTTTGTTTTAAGTCTATCAAACAATAAGACAGAATAGCTGCTCGATAGCTAATATCGTTGTGTAGCCTAACTTGGTTTGGGAACAAACCAAGCATTAACTACCCTCAGCCTAGTCTTCAGAATAAACATGGGTGACATACCCAGGAAGTACACAAAGTACTTCCTTGAACTGCGGATACCTGTCTATAAGAAAACACTAAATAAATATCTCGTGGTTTCAATGGTATAAAGTACTGCAAGTCATAGAGGCTACAATACAACACTTAGGCTTGTAGAAACTTATTCGTTAACAATTTCTTAAATAAAGACTTAAGCAACTCATGAAGTCTGGCAATGCTGCCTAGTTTTAATTCTCTAGGAAATCATGAGAATTTAAAAAAAAGCGATATACCTCCATATTAGTTGCAAAGCTGATTGGGAAATTCTAACCTTGAATTGTATCTGTCATCTCGCAACTCGTATAATTACTGTTTTTATAGGTATCATAATATAGCATTATAAGAGTTTACAAATCCCAATCGATGTTGAGTGTACTACTTGTACTTCAATTGTTAAGTTTTGTTTAAATCATATTCTTTACTATTTCCTTCAAAGACTATTTCTTTCCCTACTAGCTCCATGTTAAAAATTTAGGCAATTATGCGGTATAAAGAATTTACATAAAAACCAGCCGCTTACTCCATGTAGTGGATACTAGATATTAAGTCATATTGAAACAGACGCGATAATATCGCGTCTGTCACCACTGTGGCTGATTTGGTAGAGTTAATTGTTGTTGAAGTTACTTATTGGGCGAATTCATCATCCTCATAAGTGCTGTTATCTTCATGTTCATCTTGATTTTCTAGTTGACGCTCTCGTTGAATTTGGTTCAATAGCGACAATACCTTGTTACCACGTTCTATAGAACGATCCTCAATAAAAACTACTTCTGGTGTGCGACGCAGGCGTACCCGTGCGCCAAGTTCACTACGAACATAACCTGTCGCCGACTTTAAGCCTGCCATTGTTTCTGCTTTGGCTTCTTCTGTGCCATAGATTGATACATAAATTTTGGCGTGTTGTAAATCACCAGAAACATCGACATCAGTAACGCTCACCATGCCAGTACCCACACGATCATCTTTAATTCCGTTGAGTAACATTTGGCTAACTTCCCGTTTAATTAACTCGGCAACGCGGGAAACACGGCGACTTGTAGCCATAAAAACCATGCCTCCTTACAGAGGTTGTACTATTTGACTTTGCCACAACCATAAGCTGTGGAGTTTTTGATTTTAAACCTGCCGAAGACAGGTTTATTGTATGCAGCACGTCATGAACGTTGGCTTTTTAGTGTTGATACACTTTCCAAAAGCTTAACTGCTAGGACACATCCTACTTAGTTGTAGTTCGCGCTAATCACAGTCGTAGTTAAGTAGAATAACTACAACTCTCTTATCATACTGATTTCTCTGGCATTTTCTGCATTTGATGCAGCCACTTTCCAGTCTAACTGAGTTCTATTGTTGCAGCTTGCTCAAATCAGCTTTACTGCATTGAAGGAAAAAATTTTTTACTCCCTTATAAAAATATTTTCGGCTCTAGGGCGCTAGCGAAATTTCAACTCAAACTTTAACTAACACTGTTTTTTAACATATTTTCGACCAGGCAGACTATATCATGATGTTTTTGGATGATTGACGCTATTTACTGGAGGCATCAACCTCTAATTCACCTAAAAATAAGGGTTAAGGGATATAAAGTTTAGACATTGGGGAGGAGAGGTTTTCATTATGAGCTTTGTGAACAATAGCCCCTCTACGATGAGGAGCTAAGAAAATAGCCATTGGGGTTTTGCTTGAGTCTAGATTGTACTTAAGCCTAGCATTGCACGTAAGGTGAGACTAATAAAGACTAGTCCGCCTACAATTAACCCCAAAAGGGCAACTAAGGTCACAGGACGTTTCAATAACGGTGCTAATGGAGCAAGTAAGCTTAACAAAGCACCCAACAGAGTAGTAACGAAGTAGCGTTGGTAGCGAAATACATTATCCCAAAATCCATCAAACATCTGGTTTAAAACCGCTTATTATCTACTGTACGTTTATTTATTCTGCCAGATTAATTCAATTGTAATCTAATCGTAGCAGTTGAGAAATTAGGAAATTGATATAAAATATGTGTCACCAGCCTCTCATTTATATATTTAGTAGCTTAGTTTTAGTTAAATGTTAAGTCAACTAACAAAGCAGATTTTACCCCGTCCATTTTTAAAATGGGCTGGAGGTAAAAGTAAATTAATTCCCCAATATATTCCCTATTTTCCCAAAAGTTACAATAATTATTATGAGCCATTTTTGGGTGGTGGTGCAGTTTTCTTTTATCTTCAATATATTCAGCCCACTCCAGCTATTTTAACTGATATTAACGCAGAATTAATTACTACTTATCGTTGTGTCCAGGAAAAGGTTGAAGAACTAATTATTATACTCCAAGAGCATCAACGTCAACATAATCGAGATTATTACTATTACATTAGAGCTAATCCCACTCACAATGCTTTGGAGCAAGCTGCTCGGTTTATTTATTTAAATAAAACTTGTTTTAATGGACTTTATCGAGTGAATTCTCAAGGTCAATTTAATGTTCCTTTAGGTAAATACGATAATCCTAAAATCTGTCAAGAAGATTTGCTGCGTGTAGCTTCCAACACTCTTGCTACATCTAAAATTAATCAAGCAGATTTTGCAGATGTACTACATTGTGCTATAAGTAATGATGATTTTGTATTTTTCGATCCACCTTATCATCCAATCAGTAATACTAGCTATTTCACAGCTTATAGTCGCAATTGTTTTAGTGAAAAAGACCAAGAACGTCTTAGAGATACCTGTGCAGAATTAGCGAATCGTGGTGTAAAAGTGATGGTATGTAACTCTGATAGTGAATTTATCAAAAAAATCTACACAAAAATAGGTTTTAATATACATCGTATAGAAGCAGCACGCTCTATTAACTCGAATACAAAAAAACGTGGCATAATTTATGAGTTATTAATAACATCTTATTGAAGATACTTGTTCGCCCAAGCAATAAATCTATCTAAACTATGAACTGCTAATAAATTGTTGTTATCAGTTTCTCTTTCTTTTAGCCATTCAACAGCACCTTCCCTCATACCTTCACCACCAATAACAATGATAGTTGGTGCTGGATATGAATATTGAATATTTAAGTTTAAGTAAGGAAACTTCTCATCTACAGAACCTTCACTTTCTTGCCATTTACACTCAATAATTAATCCAGATGGCATTGCTGGTAAACCAAAAATATAAAAATCAACATAAATATCTGTTTGATAAATACCAGTTCCTATATAAACCTGTTTGGCATAGCGTTTTGGTAATAAAGTAGAAGTTAGAATAAATTCTCGCCTCTGCTTTTTAGGAACATGAGAACAAACTTGAAAATATCCATGTGCTCTTAATGTGGTTTCTACATGACTTTCTAAGATTTCACCAGACTTATTAGCTCGTGCGCCTTGAGTTCTAATCATCTGAATTCCTTTAGCTGCCATCCGCACTTCTTCTAGGATTTCACGGAAGTAGCACTAAAGAGTCAGTTACTTAATATGAATTTTCAATTGGGAATCAGTAAGAAGGCAGAGGGCAGACGGCAGAAAGCAAAAAACTTTTTTTCTATTGTGGTATAACAACTTCATAATTAAATGTGCAACTGCTTACCTGAGGAAAAGTGAAATTTAGGTGAGTGATTATAACCGTTAAACTGGTACATTTATATTATCTTTGAATACATTTGTATTAGCAAAAGCTATCAAAAGTGAAATTAATGATAGGGTGATGGCAATAAAATTAACTAAAACGTGAATTAATCTGAACTTTAGTAGTAGTGTTGCGGATTTCCCATGCCAGTTCTAAAATTTGAGTCCAGCGTTTTTGTACTTGTTTGGGAGTACATTTGAGAACTTTGGCGATCGCTTGTTCGTTGAGTTTGGCAATTTTCAGTTCTAAGATTTGTCTTTGGGTGACAGAAAGTTGATTCCAAAAATGTTTCCACTGCTCTGAAGAAAGTCCCAACTTTTGTTCTAAACTGATACCCAACCACTGATGAACTAACTGCCATTGGTGGGTACGAGCAAACTTTTCTATATGGTACTTAAAACGCTGTTGCAGATAATCGCGTTGGCGGTTAGTTAAACCGAGAATTTGGTCAATTTCTAGTGGAGAAAGGTCTTGGAGCTTTAATACCAAATAGTCTACACAGTCATGTTGACCTTGAGATTCTAAATATTTTACCAATTCAGAAATCACGCGATCGCGCTCACTATCTTCAGTGAGATCGAAAGTTTGTGGGGCAATCATTTGCGATCGCAATTGTTGTACAGCCGAGTGACGCAGATACGATTCAGCTTCTTCAGTTTTGGCAGATTCTATAGCCATTTCAAAATCAACACTGATTTCTTGAGGCTGGCGACGGGCAAAAGTTTGAGCACGCAATATTATCAATTGCTGATTTGCTCCACTATGTAAATTAATGCGACGCTTGGCATACTGTTCGGTGAACGCTATGTATTCAGCTAGTTGTAGTTGAGTGCGTGGGGTATAGTCTTCAGGCAATTCATTTTCCCGCCGAAAAGCCTTAATAGCTTCGATATAGAATGCTTGCAGAAAATCTTCAACTAGGCTGTAACGAACGCTAAATCCAGCCTCAGAACCAAAAATGGAAATGTGGCGATAAACCATAGCACCTAGACAGCTATGTAATTCCACACGCCCTTGTTTAGAACCGAGTTGATAATAACGCAGGCATTTTTGCCAACGATAGCGTGCTAAAGTAACTTGCCAAGAATAGATTTGTCCGGAGATTTGAATGCGGTGGCTTTTTTCGCAAATGCGTTCTACTTCTGTAGCTATACGCTTTGCTACAGCTTTTACGCAGCTGGGCGCTGCTTTTACTTGTGTTTGTATTTCTTTACACAATAATTCACTGAAAGTATCTGTATCGGTGAAGGAGGATTTGGCACTATTTAAGTGATGATCAAAGGCAGTAGTGAGTTTCATGTCTATTATGGCAGTGGTTTTTGCACCTAAGCATTCACAGGAACAGATGCAAGCGTAAATCTCTCGATCTGCATTGCTCAAGAGCGATCGCTGTTTCTGCTGATATTTAAGAATGTAAGAAATTTCCTCTAGTTCCAGGAAAAGCTATGTGTCGGTTTTTCTAGAAGCATCCTGGCAAGGGATAACCCATGGATACTCGCTCTCATTCCCAAGTAGTCACAACCCTTGTCCTAGCAACATTTAACTACATCTTTGTCATCATTGCTTCTTGGCTTGCAAGTATGACGATTGTCAAACTGGAGTGCTTTTCTGTTTAATTTCCGAAATTAGATGGCTAACTTGTGGAGTTATAATCTTATACCCAAATAGCCGCTTTTTCCCAACCTAAACCCTGCCTGAGGATATTTGGTTCATCTCTTGTTAAGTCTAAAATCGTAGACACTTCATAGCTTGGTTCCTCGCCAGTGTCTACAATCACATCAACCAACTTGTCTAAGCGATCAAACAACTCCACCCGCGACACCACAGCTTCTGTTTCCATGCCTACAATTCCATTACCCGTCTCATCTGGTGGCAAATGGGCAGAAGTCGAAATAATCGGATTTTCTAACGCTGCTAACAAAGCTAAACATACACTGTGATCTGGCACTCTAATTCCAGTAGTTTTTCGCTTCGGATTTTGCACTAGACGTGGCACGAGCTTAGTCGCAGGTAGTAAAAAGGTATATGGGCCTGGAATTAAATGCTTCATAATCCGATAGGCACTATCGCTAACAACCGCATAAGTCGCCACATTAGAAAGGGAGGAGCACAAAAACGTTAGTGGTTTATCATTAGCTAGTTGCTTGATGTTACGTACTCTTTCTACTGCCGACTTCGCATTTAGATCGCAGCCGATCGCATAAACTGTATCAGTAGGATAGAGCATGAGTGCGCCATCACAGAGTGCCGCCTTAATTTCTTCTATTCGGCGAGTTTGGGGATTATCAGGATGAACTGAGATAATTTTTGCCATAACTTTGGTGTGGATAGTGGTTAGTGGAGAAGAGGGAACGGGTAATGGAAAAGAAAATAATGATTACTAATTATCAACTACTGTATGGGTGGGTTTAGAAGATAAATTATCGGTTTTCACCGTTCACATAATCAACAAAACCTGCTCCTACCTACTAACTACTACCTACTAACTACTAAAACTATTTTATTGTGTATGAGTAAGCTTGCTTATCTTCAATGTCCAACAGGTATTTCCGGTGATATGTGCCTGGGAACATTGGTAAGTCTGGGTGTTCCTTTGGAATTTTTAATAGAAAAGCTCAATGGTTTAGGAATTGCGCATGAATATAAGTTATGGGCAGAACTTGTCTTGCATAATGGACAACAGGCAACAAAAGTTCATGTAGATTTATTAAATAATAGCGATCGCCAACACAGTCATCAGCACCATCATCCTCACCACCGTCACTTGGGCGAAATTGAAGAGATGATTCTCAAAGCTGGGTTGCCAGAAAGAGCACAGACTTGGAGTTTGGCTGTTTTTCGGCAATTAGCAATTGCAGAGGGAGCAGTGCATGGTATTGCTCCAGAAAAAGTTCACTTTCATGAGGTAGGTGCAGTTGATGCAATTGTAGACATTGTTGGTACTTGCTTAGGGTTAGATTGGTTAGGCATTGACACTAATGAACAAGGATTGCCCTCACTTTATTGCTCCGCATTCCCGACTGGTGGAGGAACGGTGCGTGCAGCCCACGGACAGATGCCTGTACCAGTGCCAGCAGTGTTGAAGTTGTGGGAAATGCGTGGCTGTCCAGTTTATAGTAACGGTATAGAACGGGAACTAGTCACACCTACAGGAGCAGCGATCGCCACTACTTTAGCTCAAAACTTTGGTTCGCCACCCCCCATGATGATCAAAAAAGTCGGACTGGGAGCAGGTTCTTTGAATTTACCAATTCCTAATATATTACGTCTGTGGTTGGGCGAAGCAGTTAGGCATGAACACGTAACAGGGAACAGGAAACGGGGAATAGAGAGCAGGGTTAGGGGAAACGATCAAATAGATACATTACCTCTAAGCCCAACAGATAGATCACACACTACCAACATCAATCCAACATTAGAAACTATCTCGGTACTAGAAACCCAAATAGATGATTTAAGTCCCCAAGCGATCGGTTATGTATTTGAAGCATTATTTACAGCTGGGGCGGTGGATGTTTTTACTCAATCTATAGGCATGAAAAAATCTCGTCCAGGGATTTTGCTAACTGTAATTTGTCATCCAGAAAATTTATCTAATTGTGAAGCCGTTTTATTCCGTGAAACTACTACTTTAGGAATCAGGCGCTTAACTCAACAACGGGCAATTCTAGAGCGAGAAATTCAATTAGTAGAAACAGAATATGGTGTGGTGCGTGTCAAAGTAGCATGGACACAACAAGCAGAACAAAGAATTTTAAATAATATACAACCAGAATACGAAGATTGTGCAGAATTAGCAAGAAAACATCAGATTTCTTGGCGTGAAATTCAGAGGATAGCGCTACAGAATTGGTATTTACAAAAGAGTTAAGTAGATTTTATGAGCTACGTAGATCAGCAAGCATGAAAAAGCTTTTTCCCCCTACACTTACACCTTCTTTCAAGTCAGAAGAGCTGAATTACATTAAAGTTATTAGAGTTGATTTATAAAGTCAATCTTGAGTAGGGTGTGTTACGGCTTTAGCCAACGCACCACACATATTGTTGGCGGTGCGTTCAGCGCTCGACAGAAAATTTTCATAACAAATCACATTAAAATATGCGCTTAACACACCCTACAGTAATTTTATAATTGTCTGTCCTGAAAACTTATGACTCTAGACTTTTTTCGTAACAAAAAACAACTATTTGACCGCTGGGCAGCAAGCTACGACTGGCTATTTCCTTCAGTATTTTATCAAGCTATCCACAAGCGGCTGCTGGAATATATTAATTTACCACCTCAGGCAAATGTACTCGATTTGGGCTGCGGTACTGGACGCCTGCTCAATCGGTTAGCAGATCGCTTCCCAGACTTGCACGGTACAGGATTAGATCTATCCACCCAGATGTTGCGGGTTGCACGACGCAGTAACCGCCACCATCCGCGTTTAATTTACATTGAAGGCAAAGCCGAATCTCTTCCCTTTGCTGATGGGCAGTTTGATGCTGTTTTCAATACTATAAGTTTCTTGCATTACCCCGAACCAAAACAGGTTTTTGCTGAAGTGGCGCGGGTACTCAAAGAAGATGGAAGCTTCTACTTAGTTGACTTCAGCTACTCAAGTCAAGCAGAACCTTTTTCTAGGCTAATGACTACTAGTGGCATTAGATTCTACAACAAAAACAACCGCGAGCTTTTAGGTTCTGCTTGCGGGCTTAAATGTGTGACTCACCATTATTTACTTGGCCCTGTTTTACTTACAATTTTTACTAAACCCATCTGATAAAGGTAACAGGTGACAGTTTTTACTATTCCCTATTCCCTGTTTCCTGTTCCCTATCTCCTATCCCCTATTCTCTATGCTGCATAAACACCACAGGAACAATACCCACCTTTCTTCCTAATTCAGATATTCTGAACTTACGTTGAAGCGATCGCGGTAAATCTCCCCAAGAAACAGGTACAAAGCCAAATTGACTGTAAAACTTTGCTAATCTTTTGCCCAGACATTCTAAATACAGTGGTTGAGTGGCAGAGTTAATCAGATGATGCGTCAGATAACTGCCCAAACCACGTCTCTGCCAAGCTGGTGCTACAACCAAACTACCAAGTTCTTGAGCATCAGTAAAGTTACGTAGCTGTCCACACGCTACTACTTTTCCCTCACATTCAATCACCCAAAATTGTTGCCAACGTATTTGCGTAGGATCTAATTTTGCTGACAGCACTAACTTGCGAATTAACCAAATATCAGCAGAGGTTGCTTTGCGGAGAATACAAGCATTTGGAAGGGATAAGTTGTTGTTATGTTTAATCATCGTGCTGATAAACCTCATGAGCAATGACTGTGTTTGAGAGGCTTTCTTTTGATTGCTTCTAGAAACAAATAGCTGCAAATATTATTCGAGCAATACTACAAGCAATCAATGAACAACTACACTCATCCCCAAAAAGCCTCGTCTGCACTCATTGGTAATTTTTCAAGCGATCGCCCTCTGTTCTCCTCATTCGTTAGAGTATCAGACTTTTGCAGATTGCAGACTTCAACTTTGACTTTAACACCAACTTTTTGGTTAACCAGAACGCGAACTTTTACCCTAACAACACCTTTAACTACAACCTTGACCTTGACATCAACTGTGTCTTTCGTCTTGACTAAAACTTTAACCTTGACCACATTTTTCTCCTTTCGGAGATTAGATCATCTCTATAACGCTGACATAAATTCACAGGATGAACAGTGGTCTAGCATACAATCAAGGGGACAGGGGACAGGAAACAGGGAACAGAAATTTTTCATAAATGATTTAGGATTGCTATATTAATTAACCATGCCATAGCTTAATAAATCTTTATCTAAAATTCTAACAATGTCATCCTTTTGTACAAAGCATTTTCAGAAATTTTGTAAGTATTGATACTTTTTAGTGGAAAGCTTTTTGATATTTATAAAGACTGATTATAAAAATAATCACCCAAAAACTACTTAGTAATCGGGTAAATACAAATAGCTTCTAGGGTTCCGGTTTAGCACTCCAAAGTTAAACGACTGGTCCAAGAGAGGCACCCAGTTTCACAAAAACTGGCTACACGGCGGGAAAAAAGCCCGGGAGGTACATAGCAGAATCTTAAACTGTTATGACTTGCCCGGGCTACAGTTTTTGCCTTGTAAATTTTGAAAATTCTTTTTCCCGAATATGACTGAGCAATCTTCTAATAACTCCAATTCTCATTTCCGGCCACCTTCACAAGCAAGTCGGGCATTGGAAAAAGAAGCAAATTTACCGCTTACAGGCTGGCAGCAGGAAGTTTCTAAAGGATTAGAATTTGGATTAGAAGCAGCAGAAAGTATACGCGATCGCTCAATTCCAACTTTTTCTCGTGGTGAACTTCCCCACTTTGCCGGAATTAATACTTTTTTAAAAGCACCTTATTTAGAAGATGTGCGCAAAGTTGGTGAATACGACGTTGCAATTGTCGGCGTACCCCACGATTCTGGCACAACTTATCGACCGGGGACGCGTTTTGGCCCTCAAGGCATCCGCCGCATTTCGGCATTATATACTCCTTATAACTTTGAATTGGGCGTGGATTTGCGCGAGCAGATTACTCTGTGTGATGTCGGTGATATTTTCACTATTCCCGCCAATAATGAAAAATCCTTCGATCAGATTTCCAAAGGCATTGCCCACATTTTTAGTTCCGGTGCATTCCCCATCATTTTGGGAGGCGATCACTCGATTGGTTTTCCTACAGTTCGGGGAGTTTGTCGTCATTTAGGCGATAAAAAAGTAGGAATTATTCACTTTGATCGCCACGTTGATACCCAGGAAACAGACTTGGATGAAAGAATGCATACTTGTCCCTGGTTCCATGCCACAAATATCAAAAATGCTCCGGCGAAAAACCTAGTGCAATTGGGAATTGGTGGCTGGCAAGTACCGCGACAAGGCGTCAAAGTTTGTCGAGAAAGAGCCACAAATATCTTAACAGTCACAGATATCACAGAAATGGGGCTAGATGCAGCCGTCAATTTTGCTTTAGAAAGAGCATTAGACGGTACAGACTGCGTTTACATCAGTTTCGATATTGACTGCATTGATGCTGGCTTCGTTCCTGGCACGGGTTGGCCGGAACCTGGTGGGTTATTACCGCGTGAAGCGCTGTATTTATTGGGTAAAATTGTCCAAAATGCGCCTGTGTGCGGACTGGAAGTTGTAGAAGTGTCGCCGCCCTACGATATTAGCGATATGACATCATTAATGGCGACGCGAGTGATTTGTGATACTATGGCACATTTAGTTGTATCCGGACAGTTACCGCGTCAAGAAAAACCTGCATATATTCACCCAGAAGCCCAACCGCAATTAGTTGAAGAATGGAGGTGAATTGTGCACGAAACAGACATGACAAAAGCGCTAATTTTAACAGTAAAAGATTGGTGGGAATCTCAACCAAAACAGCCTCACATTTCCCATATTCATTTAATTGTTGGCAAGTTTACTTGTGTTGAACCTGCTAGTTTGCAATTTGCTTTTGAAGTCCAAACGCGCAACACCTTTTTAGAAGGTGTAAAACTAGTAATTCAAGAAACTCCACTAATTGCCTTTTGTCATCGTTGCCAACAAGAATATTCACCTCAAATCGGTTTGCAATACGCCTGTCCTGATTGTCATTCTCCAATGGATGATATTCGCTCAGGTAGAGAATTGAAAATTGACAAAATTGAGTACGATTATGCATCAAACATTTGACGCGGCATTAGGAATTAATTTGCTCCATGCCAATCAACAAGGAGCCGATCATAACCGATCGCATTTTGATGAATGGGGAATTACTTGTTTCAATATCATGAGTAGTCCCGGTGCTGGCAAAACAGCACTATTAGAGCGTACCCTAGCAACTTTGAGTGATGAGTTAAAAATTGCTGTGATTGAAGGGGATATGACAACCGATTTAGACGCAGAACGCCTGCGGAAATATGGTGTTCCTGTGATTGCAATTAATACGGGGCGTTCTTGTCATTTGGATTCCAAAATGGTAGCAGGTGGAATTTATCGATTTGAACACGAGTATAACCCTAATGAATTTGATTTAGTATTGGTAGAAAATGTTGGTAATTTAGTTTGTCCAGCCGAGTTTGAAGTTGGAGAACACGCCAAAATTGCTTTATTAAGTGTGACTGAAGGTGAAGATAAACCGCTCAAGTATCCGATTATGTTTCAAGAAGCGGATTGTCTTTTAATTACTAAAATCGATTTGGCTCCTTATTTAGATGTTGATATTAGCCAGATTGAAGCAAATGTTCGGCAAATGAATCCTGATGTGACGATTATTCCTGTTTCTGCCAAAACTGGTGAAGGATTAGAAGCTTGGTTTGATTGGGTGCGATCGCAAACATCACAACCACAGCAAGATTGTGCTTTACACCTGCTAGCTAAAAGTTAGTATAACTTACGTAATTTACCCATCATTTCTAATTCGTATCTCAAATCTTTTCTTTCCTTTCTTTGTGCTCTTTGTGTGCTTCGTGGTTGGTTAAAAACTATAGTTTTCATAGCTTAGTAACGCATTAAACTTTTAGCAGAATAACGAACCACATAGACACGGTAGACGCGTTCGCCGTCAGGCGTTGCGTTAGCTAGCGGCTTCCGTTCAGCGAAGCTGTTCCCGTTCCCCGAAAGGGGTTCCCGCAGGGTAGGGTAGGTACGACTTCCCGCAGGGTAGGACGCAAAGTACACGAAGAAAAAAGGAAGAAAGAGTTTCATGAATGATTTGGGATTGCTATATAAACCTGGTTGAACCAACATAATCAATACCTCCATCAATGCACAAGTCAGTAGTGAGGTAAAATGAGAATTCGCAATTTACTATCTCTATTCACAATCTTTTTACTCAGTTTTATTATTGCTGTCAGTTGTACTCCATCTCGGCAAACCTCCACATCTAACAACTCTACAGCAATTCAACTAGGTTTTAGTGCTTGGCCGGGTTGGTTTCCTTGGCAAGTAGCTCAAGAACAAAAGTTATTTGCAGCAAACAAAGTTAATGTAGATTTGAAGTGGTTTGATGGCTACTTAGATTCCATTAATGCTCTCAGAGCAGGGCAACTAAATGCAAATACTCAAACCTTGAATGATACAATTAGCTCAGTCAGTCGCCGCAGGTTCAGATCAAGTTATCGTTTTAGTCAACGATAATTCAACTGGAAACGACAAAATTATTGTCCGAGAAGGGATTAATAGTATTGCTGATTTAAAAGGTAAAAAAGTTGCTGCTGAAGAAGGAACTGTTGACCATTTTCTTTTATTACTAGGCTTGAGAAAAGCTGGTTTAACTCAAGCTGATATTCAATTTCAACCGTTAGAAACAGGTGCAGCAGCAGCGGCTTTTGTTGCTGGGCAAGTTGATGCCGTTGGAGTTTTTGCACCTTTTACTACAAGAGCTTTATCACGTCCTGGTAGCAAAGAATTATTTAGTTCTAAAGACTTTCCTGGTGCAATTCCCGACCATTTAGTTGTTACTCGTCAACTAATTAATGAGCGTCCGCAAGATGTGCAATCTTTAGTGAATACTTGGTTTGCTACTTTGGATTTTATGAAAGCAAATCCAGAAAAAGCTTACGAAATTATGGCGAAAAGGGCTGGGGTTTCGGTTGCAGAATATAAGGATTACGACGCAGGCACTAAAATATTTTCTTTACAGGAGAATTTGCAAGCATTTAGTCCTGGTAACAACATGACATCCTTGAGTTATGCTGCTGGAGAAATTAGCAAATTTCTGGGTGAAACTGGTTTGATTAAACAAGCGCCTAATCTTAATCAAATCTTTGACGATCGCTTTGTCAAAGCCTACGCTGCAAAACAGAAATCATGAACCAATACGCTGAAGATTTGCAAGTCATGAACTCTAGGCAACCTCAGAAAATGTTATCACAAACTGTCTTTTGGCGCATTGCTGAGGATATTCCTAAAAAATTGGCTTGGACTTTAATGTTTTTGTCCATAGCTGTTCCTATCCTTTTATGGTGGATTATTTCTAATACCGGGTTAATTCCATCTTTGTTTCTGCCAACTCCCACTCAAGTTTGGGATGCATTCCAAAGACTTTTGGGAACTGGAGATTTACAAAAAGATATTTTCTTTAGTTTGTTTCGTGTTATTGCTGGGTTTTTACTAGCAGCAATTATTTCCATTCCTTTGGGAACTTTAATGGGAACATTTGCCAGCATTCGAGCATTATTAGAGCCAATTATCGGTATTGTCCGGTATATGCCAGCCCCAGCTTTTATTCCCCTACTAATTTTATATTTTGGACTGGGGGAAACTCCCAAAATTATGCTGATTTTTATCGGCACGCTATTTTTTAATACCTTAATGGTAATGGATGCAGTCAAGTTTGTTCCCAAGGAATTACTAGAAACTACTTATACTTTGGGTGGGGAAAGAAAACAAGTTTTACTGCAAGTCATTTTTCCATTTATTCTGCCCAATATTATTGATGCCTGCCGCGTCAATATGGCAGCATCTTGGAACTTAGTTATAGTTTCAGAATTAGTGGCGGCGACAGAAGGTTTAGGGCGGAGAATTAGCGTCGCTCAAAGATATCTTAAAACCGATGAAATTTTTGCAGGCTTGATTGTGATTGGTTTAATTGGCTTAACAATTGACCTTTTGTTTCGATTGTTACTGCGCGTTGCTTGTAAATGGGCTAGGGATTAGGCAAGGGAACAGAGAACTCTTACCAGGGAACAGGAACATAGAAAATTTGTAATTAATTTTGTTTAGGAATTTGATATGCATTTAGAAGTTAATCAACTCCACAAGCAATTTAATACTAGACGCGGTTCTTTGACTGCGCTGAAAAATATTAACTTGCATATAGAAGAGGGAGAGTTTGTCTGTGCGGTAGGGGCAAGTGGTTCTGGTAAATCAACTTTACTGCGATTAATTGCCGGATTGGATACTCCAACAGCGGGAGAGATTTTAGTTGATGGAATGCAGGTGACAGGGCCGGGGCCAGATCGCGGTATGGTATTTCAAAGCTACACTCTTTATCCCTGGATGAGTGTTGCAGAAAACGTCGAATTTGGTTTAAAGCTACAAGGTGTACCAAAACAAAGACGGCGACAACAAACAGCTTATTATCTAGAAGTAGTTGGTTTGTCGGGGTTTGCGAAAGCGCTACCAAAGGAACTTTCTGGTGGCATGAAGCAGAGGGTGGCGATCGCTCGTGCTTTAGCATCACAACCCAAAATTTTACTCATGGATGAACCCTTTGGCGCGTTGGATGTGCAGACAAAAGAAGTTATGCAGCAATTTCTGCTAGAAATTTGGCGCAGCACCAACACCACAATTTTTATGATTACTCACGATGTTGAGGAAGCAATTTTTCTATCTCAGCGCATATATGTGTTAAGCTCACGACCGGGTACCGTGAAGCAGGAATTACAAATTCAACTGCCCAGCGAATCTCATCCTCAAATCAAACGTCATCCTGTATTTCAACAATACAAAGACAAAGTGATGAAACTACTGTGCGAAGATGGGTACAAAGTCGGCAGCAGCCTGGAGGATTTACCTTTAGCGATCTGAAAGAATTACAGATTGTTTTAAGAAGAACGAAAAAGCACACGCCCCGGTAGGATTTCATCGTTGATTTTGGCATAAACTCGTAAACAAGCAGATACTTCTCCCGGCACGCCGCCAGTATCTAGCTGTAAATCATCTTTTGAGAAAGCGTAAACATCGGCATAAATTCCCCACAACGGGCGGATCTGTACTTGGTAACCATTTTCACGGGCTTTTTCAACTGCTCCATCCAGAGTGCGCCGTGCCTCTTGTTGCAGCTTGCCCCACCAAGAAAAGCGATCGCAGGTTGGTAAGTACACTAAAGAGTGAATAGCTTCGTCTAAATCGAGCTTGGCACGTAGAGCTGTAATTGGATCGGCATTGACAGTACCAAGGACACGGTGGAATCTGTCTATGAGTGCTGTAGTATACTTAAGTCTTTCTGATTCTAAATTTAAAGACCTTACACCAAAGCGATCCACGCTTTTGAGGGCATGGTGTAAACTCGTATCTATCTCGGTAAATTTAAGACATATAGTGACAACGCCCGCTAAGATATCTAACTCTGTACCTCGTGTTTGAAGTGTTAACCGCGGATCGAAGTTAATTTTATCTGATAAACACAATCCATTCGCTCTAATATTACCTTTCAAACCAGAGTAGATATATTCATGACGACAAAAAGCCAGCTGTTGCAGAGAAATTTTATCTTCGCAAGCACCTAATTGAGTTACTTCTGTCAAGAGCCGTTCTCGTCTTAAGTGAGCAACCTTTTCCGGAACTCGTAGCAGCAAGCGTTGCATTTCATCCCACAAATCGGCATCATTACTGCCATGAAATTGGTACTCACCAATATAATGTGACAGTTCTTTATCGGCAAGCAAAGCATCACTCATGTGTTTGAGTTGGAGCTCGCCAGTCACCTCAGAGAGAACTGGCTCAAACACATCCTCCCATGAGGTATTTTGAGGCTCTGAAGATGCAGAGAATCTATCAAAAACATTCCCCGCGTCCCCTTGTTCCCGTGTCTCCTTGTCCTCTTCTTTCCCCGTGTTTGTCTCTTTTTCTATTTTTGATTGCAAAATTTCATCCAACTCTTGCAACACTTCCTGACAAATATTACTGCCTGGATCTGTTGTGGATTGTTTGAGTGCTTCTTGTAATTGCGTTCTTAGCCCGCACAAACCCAAGCGCAGTACCCAAGCTAATTTTGAGTCCTCAATATTTAATAACTCGCTGAGGTGCTGCATTGAACCTCCATAAACTTTTTACATTAAACACTGATTATGAACCAAATTCTAATTAAAGCACTTACTATCCGTATTCCAGTGTAGAGCTAATAGTTTGTAAATTTGCTCAAACACTTGTTGTTTCTCCAAAAAGCAATAGACAATTTTTACTACATTCTGAGCTAGGAGAAAAGAACAAAATGCCAGATCAAAATTACTTAACAATTGAAGCGTTTATTACTTTACTAAAACTTTCAAGCTGGTAAATCTGGAAAATAGCTATATTCACACAGCATCATCGGTTGAAGCCAAGGAGGTTAAATTTCGGTAGCGATCGCTTCTGGGCAATCTTGGTGGGTGCTGGAATGAGCAATTGGATTATTTACTACGTCAATACAGATATTTATTAGTTTACACGCAGCTATTTAGGAAATTCTGCCTAGAACAATTATTAGACTGTTTGTATGCCGATACTAACTCAACGTAGTAATCATAGAGCTATGAGCTCGATAATTTCTGGATATGTGCGTAAATTGGCATGAAATTAATCCACTATTACTAGAGCTATGATGAAGCAGAATATAATTTGATTTTGTCACTATTTTTTAGGAGAAAGTCAAGTCAGATGCCCATGTGATTAAATCACACAACGAGGAAATAAAAATATTTCTTTTTCTATTCCCTGTTTCTCGTTCCCTATTTTCAAGACAGAAAGATTAAAAGCCTTGTTATAAACTTGTTATCAAAAAGATTAAAATTAGTTTTTAGAGATGATTATTGATTGTTTAGCGACGATTCCTTTTTATCGCTCAGTTTAACCAAGCTCTCCAAAACATACCAAAGTAAAAGATACAACGCTGTTGTCTTCCAGCGTGCTGCTTGAGGAAGTACTCGCCTAAGCGCGATCACAACAGCAGCATAGAGCACAAGTACACGCAAATCCATTGTTTCTTTTGTTGTCTGTTTGACTTGTTCACTTAAGCTAGACAGAACTGAAGTTAACTTCCTTGGTAACTGTGGTTTTTCGATGAGGGCATCGGTAAGAACAATGCCTAAAGCCTGTAACTTATTCTGAACATCCTCAAAATTAACAATCCTACCAGAGTAGTATATTGTGATAGTACCTGCTTGAGAATTGGTTTTAACTCTATCAACTTGGGGAAAAAAGACTGCTATGGATCTAGCAATCTGTTCAATTGCTTGTAGATGTTGCTGATAAAATCTTAACCTAACTCGACCCGGTGTATTACTAACAACCTGTAAATATATCGGTGTGAATGAGTTATCTGGTGATAATTCCTTCATATATTTTTCTCCAAAATAGAGTATTGTTAGTCTAACAGGGAAGTTTTGCCAACATTATGAGCTTGCAAGGATAACAAAGAACCTAAGAATACTTACCAGTAGTAACCACCTTCCCTCCTCAGCTTACTGCAATTTTTAGCTTTAGTAATGAATTGTTTTGGGACTCACTTAAAGAATAATGCCACTATAAGGTTACTACACCCAGGTAAGAAGCCAGTACCTTGCGAAGATTGTAGCAACTAGTATGGTAAGAAGTATGAGAGTGATATTTGAGGCTAGGAAATGGGTGTAACTTTGTTATAGCCACTCTTAACAAAACATTCAAAAACTAAGTATGCATAAAGCACAATCAGCCGAATAAAATTGGTACCAGATTGATGAATCTAGTACCAAGTAAATTTGCATCAGGGCGTATTTTAAAGTTAGTTATCCTACCGAAGGAATATTAAAATCAGCAGACTTACTATATTTACAAAAATCATGGATGTAGCTGGAAATGCTATTCTTAATTAATTACTTACAAGCTTTTTATTTTTGACTTCTAAACTTATTGTGCCACTCTTAGTTAACTTAACAGCAGCCCACTTGAGTTGAAGTAGTGTTTTTTTCTTTTAAGAGAAATATTTTCGGCTTTGTTAGTAAAAGAATTTTACATCTACTAAATTTAGTATCTACCTTATATTAGGACTTACACAAAATTCCTCTAAAATCCTCTTTCCTTCATTTAATCTGCATTTTCTGCGGTTTATTATTCCATAACTCGTGCGTAAATATTGTTTATATTTTAAATTACTCTTATTTTACTACTTTTACAAATAAAAAACATATTCTTAGAAATTATTTTTATATCTTTACTACTTCCTATTTGTTTCTGGTACAGTTAATAGAAATTAGAAATAGGAAAAAAGCTTTGATTTAATTAGATTAAATTACTATTAAATTCAGTTAAATGTGTTGTATACAATTGGGTTTTTTATTTGTTTGAAATTCTTCATTTACTCTATTAATCCCTGATTTAACTCAGGGGAGTATCAACCAAACCGATAGCCAAAACCCCTCACAGTCACAAGATATTCAGGATTACTAGGATCAAGCTCTAATTTTTCGCGCAACCAACGGATGTGAACATCTACAGTTTTACTATCCCCGACATAATCCAGTCCCCAGATTCTATCGAGTAATTGCTCACGCGACCATACTCGCTGGGAAGAACTCATGAACAACTCTAGCAGGCGGTACTCTTTAGGTGACAGATTCACTTGTTGACCACGAACTAATACACAGTACTCTTGAGTATTCAAGATGATTTCCCTGAACTTGAATATTGCTGTTTGGGGTGAAGAACTTATGCGTTGGCGGCGGAGTAAAGCTCGACACCGAGCCACCAATTCACGCATACTAAAGGGTTTACTCAGGTAGTCATCTGCTCCCATTTCCAACCCCAGAATACGTTCAGGTTCACTACTTTTAGCACTAAGGATTAAAATCGGTACTGGGTTTCCCTGATAACGTAGTAAACGGCAAATATCTAATCCATTAATACCAGGTAGCATCAGATCAAGAATAATTAAGTCACAGCAAAACCCTTCTGTGTCCTGTTCAAAACTCTCAATATATTCTACAGCAGACTGCCCATTAGCAACAGTTACCACTTTATAACCCTGCTCTTGCAATGCTATAGCTAGCATTTCCTGGATTATTTCTTCATCTTCTACAATCAAAATACAACTAGTTTGCCCGATATTAGCTATACCGAAATCCTTGGTAAACTCATGACCGTACATTTATATCACCAAAGTTTGGGACTATACTTGTATTAATCTCAGTGATTGAGCCAACTATACTAATTTCAATGCATCTATAAATTTCCATAACTACCATCTACTAAAATTGAAGTATAGAATCAAGAAATAAGACATCTATAAAAACATAGGTCATTGCTTACAAGTAGTGCTTTTGGTACTTGACTACAAATTTCCAAAGAAAAAGCCCACCATTTAAATGGGCGTTAAGCGGATGAATACTAAGTTTGGCTTTTTAAGTAATTTAGAATTAAAAAATAAGACATTTATAAGGAAATTATAAAGGTACCTTTTCTAGCCCTAAGGAAGAGGAGAAGACAAGGAGAAAATCTTTCCCAGTTTCTTGTGACTAATCTCTCTTCTAAAACGGCGAGTTAGGTAACAGACATGGAATGCGATCGCACTTGCGCCCAATATAGTAAACCTAACAAAGGATACAGGAAAAACTATAGTCTAGCTTGGTGACAAATAATCAAGATATATTGATGAAATATTTGAACTCAAACCTCTCTATTATTAACAATGTACTAGCTTAAAATCTAAAACTGTTTGTAAAATAAAGTTTGAGTAAAAGAATATCTTTTATTTAATTTTAGGTTAATTACAGGTTAAGTGTTATCAACTTATAACATTAAGAATTTTATTAGCAGCTTTTATATTTTTCTTAAAAGAAGCTAAGTTGCTAGCGCAAATAGAATTAAGAAAAAATTAACCAAAAGTTATACTTTAATATCAATTTTAAATATATAATTATCTATCTAAAATTTTTAAGCAAATTAATTTTTGTGCAATCTATTGAATTCTATGTAAATAGAATCTGTAATGCATGAAAAGTCAACTTTTGGAATTTTGGCTTAGATATCTCTGAATAAATTACTAACTTTTATATGGTAGATATAAACGATATATAAAAACAGAATTAAATAAAAAAATGATATATTAAACACTTGAGGCGAATCCTTGTTGTATGCTTAGATTGTGCCAATTAAAAAATTATTATTTCCAAGCTTTACTTGGTGATTGACAACGTTTATCTTAATTGTTTTAGCGCACGTTCACCTGAATTAGCAGAGTATTTTTTGTCAATCAAACTACCTTTTTATTAGATAGGAGTAAATGTAGTAGTATTCTTAGCTAATAGCAAACCGCACCTATCTGAAAATCTGAAAATGATTGATTTAAATACTGAATAATACACTAGAGTAAGGGAAATTAAGCAGCTATTAACAAAAGCCGACGATATTCAGCATTGAGTTCTGAGTTCAAACACACTTGTTAAAGATTCATGTCAGGAGTTTTGCATGAAAGTAGCAGTATTCAGCACCAAATCCTACGATCGCGAGTTTTTGGAAGCAGCAAACATCACTGCCAAGACGAATCACGAGTTTGTTTTTTTTGACACCCAGCTTAATCCTAAAACAACTTCTCTTGCCACTGGATGTCTGGGTGTTTGCGTATTTGTAAATGATGATGTTAGTGCCGAAACTCTTAAACTTCTGGCAGCCCAAGGCACGCGTTTTGTAGCACTACGCTGTACTGGTTTCAACAACGTGGATCTTAAAACAGCGAAAGAATTGGGGATTAAAATTGCACGAGTAACAGCCTACTCTCCCTTTTCAGTGGCTGAACATGCGGCTGGTTTAGTCTTAATGCTAAACCGCAAACTCTATAGAGCTTACAACCGGGTTCGAGATGATAACTTTTCCTTAGAAGGATTGCTGGGATTTGATCTGCATGGTTGTACGGTTGGAATTATTGGCACTGGCAAGATTGGCATAATTTTTGCTCAAATCATGTGTGGATTTGGTTGCCATTTATTAGGATACGATACATTTCCCAATCCCAAGTTTGAAGAGATTGGTGATGCTCGCTATGTGCAATTATCAGAGTTATTTGTCAAAGCAGACATTATTTCCTTACACTGTCCCCTTACTCCAGGAACACATCACTTAATTAACGCAAATGCGATTGAGCAAATGAAGCCTGGAGTAATGCTCATCAACACGAGCCGAGGAGCGCTGATTGATACCAAAGCTGCAATTACCGGCATTAAATCTGGAAAGATTGGTTACCTGGGAATAGATGTTTATGAGAAAGAAGATAACTTATTCTTTGATGATTTATCTGATAGCGTCATTCAGGATGATGTTTTTCAACTGCTGCAATCATTCCCAAATGTAGTGATTACATCTCATCAAGCATTCTTTACCCGCAATGCCCTAACTGACATTGCTAGCACAACAGTCTCGAATTTCACCGAATTTGAGCAAGATCGTCCCCTAACTAATGAGGTTTTCTATCAGCCTCCAGTTCTCGCCACAACTTCTGCTTGAATCAATTGTGTTGGGTTGTTCTTTAAGAGGATAACCTCTACCTCCGCTTTTGTGCGCGACAAGCCAGCACATCTGTCAAAAAACTCATAAATATCAATAAGGAGCATAAACGCAATGGAGATTTTGTATGCGATCGCAACTGAAGTCTTAGACTCACGCGGCAATCCCACAGTAGAAGCAACAGTTATCTTAGAAGATGAAGTCACAGTAGGGACAGCGATCGTTCCCTCCGGTGCATCAACAGGTGAAAAAGAAGCAGTTGAACTGCGGGATAATGATACAAATAGGTACAGCGGCAAGGGTGTATTAAAGGCGGTAGAAAACGTCAACAGCAAAATTGCTCCCAACCTCAAAGGCTTGGAAGTGACAGAACAGCGGGCTATAGATTGCAAAATGCTGGAGTTAGACGGCACTCACAATAAAGGCAATCTGGGTGCAAACGCTATTCTGGCTGTATCAATCGCCGTTGCCAAAGCTGCCGCGAATTCTTTGGATTTACCACTCTACCGTTATCTGGGCGGTACCAATGCCAGCCTCTTGCCCGTTCCCTGTATGAATGTCATCAATGGTGGCAGACACGCCGACAATACCATTGACTTTCAAGAATTCATGATTGCTCCCCACAACGCACCATCATTTGTAGAGTCAATTCGTATGGGCATGGAAACCTTCCATGCACTGCGAGCAATTTTGAAGAGTAAAGGTTACAGCACTGGTGTAGGCGACGAAGGCGGATTTGCACCCGATTTAAAAGCTAATGAAGAAGCAATTGAAGTCATTTTAGAAGCCATTGAGAAAGCTGGCTACAAACCAGGTGAAGATATCTCTATCTGTCTCGATCCAGCAACCAGTGAGATGTGGCAAGACGGGAAATACCTGTTTTTCAAGTCCGATCGCTCCACCAAAACTCCAGAAGAAATGGTGGAACTGTGGAAGTTATGGACAAGTCAGTATCCTATCGTTTCCCTGGAAGATGGCATGGGTGAAAACGATTGGGAAGGCTGGAAAATGCTGACCGAGGCTATTGGCTCCACTGTAGAATTGGTTGGTGATGACTTATTCTGCACAAATGCCAAAATTCTTGCCCAAGGAATTGACAAAGGCATCGCCAATTCTATCTTGATTAAGCTCAATCAGATTGGCACCATCACTGAAACTCTAGACACAATTGAACTAGCCAAGAAGCATCACTACAAGTGTTTTGTCTCCCACCGTTCTGGTGAATCTGAAGATACAACGATCGCCGATCTTGCCGTTGCTACCAATGCCGGACAGATCAAAACCGGTTCCGGTTCTCGTAGTGAGCGGGTTGCCAAATTTAATCAATTAATGCGCATCGAGCGACAGCTGGGTAAGGCAGCTCAATTTGCTGGTAATTCAGCATTCAATTAGCTTTAGTTATTAATTAGGAGGTTTCATCATGTCTACGTTAAGAGTTGGCATTAACGGATTTGGTAGGATTGGACGACTCGTGATGCGTGCCGGGATCAACCATCCCAATGTGGAGTTTGTTGGTATTAACGATTTGGTGCCAGCAGATAACTTGGCTTACCTGTTCAAGTATGACTCTACTCATGGAATGTACCACGGTACAGTAGAGGCAAAAGAAAATGGCATTGTAGTCGATGGGCATTTTATTCCCTGTTTTGCGATCAAGAACCCCGCCGAACTACCTTGGGATAAAGTAGGCGCAGATTATGTAGTAGAATCTACCGGGCTGTTCACCACCTACGAGGGAGCAGAAAACCACATCAAAGCCGGTGCCAAACGAGTAGTAATCTCTGCACCCACCAAAGATCCCGAACGGGTACGGACTTTTGTCGTCGGCGTCAATCATCACCAGTTCGATCCTGCAAAAGATGTGATTGTCTCTAACGCTAGCTGCACAACCAACTGCCTCGCTCCCGTTGCCAAGGTACTCCACGATAACTTCGAGATTACCGAAGGCTTGATGACAACAGTTCACGCGATGACAGCAACCCAACCCACAGTAGATGGCCCTTCTAAAAAAGACTGGCGCGGTGGCAGGGGTGCTTCTCAAAATATTATTCCTTCCTCAACTGGAGCAGCAAAAGCCGTTGCCCTTGTCTTGCCAGAATTGAAAGGCAAACTGACTGGTATGGCTTTCCGCGTCGGTACTCCAGATGTCTCCGTTGTGGATTTAACCTTCAAGACTAACAAAGCCACCAGCTACCAAGAAATCTGCACGGTGATGAAGCAAGCAGCAGAAACCGAGCTAAAAGGCATCTTAGGATACACTGAAGAAGAAGTTGTATCAATGGACTTCCGCACCGATTCTCGTTCCAGTATTTTTGATGCACTGGCAGGCATTGAATTGAATTCAAATTTCTTCAAAGTTGTTTCTTGGTATGACAACGAGTGGGGTTATTCTTGTCGAGTTATAGATTTGATGCTGGAAATGGCAAACAAAGATGGCATCCTCAACCGTGCTGCTTAATTTATAGGAGATAAAATTATGGCAACACTTATCCTGTTAAGGCATGGTCAAAGCCTTTGGAATGCTGCTAATAAGTTCACTGGCTGGGTGGATGTGCCATTAAGCGAGCGGGGGCGGGCAGAAGCCACGATCGCCTCCTGCAAACTTAAAGAAAAAGGCTATTACATTGATGTCTGCTTTACCAGCACCTTGTTCCGCGCAATGGAAACAGCTGTAGTCTGTCTCACTGAGTGCGGCGAAATTTGCGGCGACAAAACACCTATCTTTCAGCACGATCTAGCTGATGAAGATTGGCACGGCTGGAACAAATATGAGAGCAAATTTGACGAAGAGTTACCCATCTTCCCCAGTCCTGCCTTGGGCGAACGTTACTACGGCAAGTTGCAAGGATTGAACAAAGTACAAACTGCCGAGAATTACGGCGAAGCTCAGGTAACACAGTGGCGGCGTTCTTTTTCAGTCCGTCCTCCCGGTGGGGAAAGCTTAGAGGATACGATGAATCGAGCATTACCTTATTTCAAAAATCGCATCTTACCCCATCTCAAACACGGTGATAATGTCTTGGTGGCTGCTCATGGCAACTCCTTGCGCTCCATTATCATGCACTTAGACAATCTTTCTTCTGAAGAAGTACCCCTATTAGAACTGCAAACAGGAGTACCAAACGTTTACGAAATAGATGTATCTGGTGAAGTACTCTCTAAAACGATCCTGAACTGAAAGCAATATTTTTCTGAAGGAATTCAATATGTCCAAAACTCTACTTGAGCAACTGCGTAAAATCACAGTTGTAGTTGCAGACACTGGCGATATTCAAGCAATTGAAACTTTTAAACCACGAGATGCTACTACCAACCCTTCGCTGATTACAGCCGCAGCACAAATGCCTCAATACCGAGAGATTGTAGACGAAACCCTCAAACAGGCAAAAGCTGATGCCGGAGCAGGGGCAACTAATGAAAATGTGCTGTCAATGGCATTTGATCGCCTCGCTGTTTCCTTTGGCAAGCGCATTCTCGACATTGTACCAGGGCGCGTATCCACAGAAGTAGATGCACGTCTGTCTTACGACACTGACGCAACCGTAGAAAAAGGACGCTACCTAATTTCTCAGTACGAAGCACAGGGAATTTCTCGCGATCGCGTCTTGATCAAAATCGCTTCCACTTGGGAAGGTATTCGTGCCGCTGAAGTTTTAGAAAAAGAAGGCATCCACTGCAACTTAACATTATTATTTGGACTACATCAGGCGATCGCCGCTGCCGAAGCAGGTGTGACTCTAATCTCGCCCTTTGTAGGGCGCATTCTGGATTGGTACAAAAAAGAAACTGGCAAAGATTACAGCGCTGCCGAAGATCCAGGAGTTCAGTCGGTTACCCAAATTTATAACTACTACAAAAAGTTCGGCTACAAAACAGAAGTCATGGGAGCCAGCTTCCGCAACATTGGCGAAATTATAGAACTTGCAGGTTGCGATTTACTGACTATCTCTCCTGCCCTTTTAAGCGAATTGCAATCCACAAGCCAACAATTGCAACGCAAACTCGAACCAGCACAAGCAAAGACAACAGCAATTGAGAAAATTGCCATCAATAAAGAAACTTTTGACAAGATGCACAAGAGCGATCGCATGGCATCAGAAAAACTAGAGGAAGGAATTCAAGGTTTTACTAAAGCATTGGTAGCCTTAGAAAAATTACTAGCCAAACGTCTGGCACAATTAGAAGGTGCAGTTGTTCTCAATCACGCCGCAGAAGAAATGTTCCGCGTTTACGACTTAGATGGTGACGGCTTTATTACCCGTGAAGAATGGATGGGATTAGATGCTGTATTTGATGCTATCGATGTCAACAAAGACGGCAAAATTACACCAGAAGAAATTGGAGCTGGATTAGGAGCTGCCTTTCATCTGGTATAAAAAACGGTGTTAGTAATAAGCTTATGCAACCACTCACTCGTAACACAAAAGTAGTCGCTACAATAGGCCCAGCAAGCAGTACACGCGAAGTACTGACAAAGATGATTCAAGCTGGGATGAACGTAGCTCGCTTAAATTTTTCTCACGGTAGCTACGAAGATCATGCCAAAACAATCGCAATGTTGCGATCGCTTGAGAAAGAATTGAATACCCCAGTTACTTTACTGCAAGACTTGCAAGGGCCGAAAATTAGAGTTGGACAGTTACCAAATGGTGTACTCACCTTAACCGAAGGGGAATTGATTACTCTAGTACCAATAGCCAACTTCTCGAATCAACCAAACACAATTTCCATTGACTACCCTAATTTGGCAGAAGATGCTCAACCAGGCAATCAAGTTCTTCTTGATGATGGGCTTTTAGAACTTAAGGTTGAAGAAGTAAAAGCAGATGCTGTACTATGCAGAGTTATTCGAGGAGGTATTCTCAAAAGCCGTAAAGGAGTAAATTTTCCTAATCTCAATTTGCAGTTACCTTCTCTAACTGAAAAAGACTTAAAAGATTTAGACTTTGGCTTATCGCAGGGAATAGATTACATCTCTTTGAGTTTTGTTCGTAGAGCTGAAGATATCCGTACCTTAAAGAATTTGTTAGCACAAAAAGGAGCAGCAGATATACCTGTTGTTGCCAAGCTGGAAAAACCCCAAGCCATCGATAACTTAGAAGCAATTATTGATGAGTGTGACGCAGTGATGGTGGCAAGAGGCGACTTGGGTGTGGAGATGAGTCCGGAGAAAGTTCCCCTTTTGCAAAAGCGGATTATTCGGCTATGCAACCGCAAGGGGATTCCAGTCATCACCGCGACGCAAATGCTCGAAAGTATGACTCACAACCCCCGCCCGACTCGTGCCGAAGCTAGTGACGTAGCCAATGCCATCATTGATGGCACTGATGCAGTGATGCTTTCGGGAGAATCTGCGGTGGGAGAGTTTCCCATCCAGGCAGTGGATATGCTAGTACGAATTGCTACGGATATCGAACCAGATTTAGAATTCGTTAACAATCCACCAGCACAAACGGATGAAACCCACGCTCTGAGTGAAGCTCTCAATGCGATTGTCAACATCATGTCATTGCGTTGCATAGTTACTTTCACCAGTTCGGGATACACAGCCCTATTAGCCGCGGGTGAGCGTCCTAAACTACCCATTGTTGCCTTAACACCCAACTCCAGGATTTACCACCGCTTGAACTTAGTTTGGGGAATTCGACCAATTTTATTAGAACATGAGGTTGAAACATTTGAAGAATTGACTGCACAAGCCCAAGCTATATTGCTACAGCATGATTGGGTTGAACTGGGTGACAAAATATTGATCCTGGGGGGCATTCCTACTAAGCACCCCCAAGGAACAAATTTTCTCAAGATTCACACAATCGAACCTTAAAAATTTTTCTAACCAAGACTTACGCAACAACTCTCTCAAACTCTTATTTCTTTGTGTCCTTTGTGGTTTATTTTAAGTCTGATAACTTGTACCAAGATTAACAGGAGTCAGAGGTTCTAGTTCTTGTTACCAGATTGAACCTGGTAACAAGGACTTGTGGGCTGCTAGCACGTAAGTGCTACAAACACCAAGTTTAGTAAACTTTTCAACATTAACTATTGACAAATAGCTGTTTGTGTCAATTGCTCCTTAACAGCTAAATTGTTTTTTCTGTTGCAGATTCCTATGGAACTTGACATTGTCGATTTACTCAAAAAGCATCCCGAATTAGTACTATTTGTACTACTGGCACTGGCATATCTCATCGGCAAAATTAAAATTGGCAGCCTTGAGTTGGGCGCACCTCCCGGTATGTTGATTGCTGGACTAATTCTAGGTAACTTTGGGTTTAAAATTTTTCCGGGAATTGAGACTATAGGGTTATTTCTATTTCTCTATGCGGTAGCATTTCAAGCCGGGCCAGCATTTTTTGCTGTGGTGATGGCAGACGGAGTAAATTATATAAGTTTAGCAGCGATCGCAACCTTGATTGGATTTATATTCACCTATGTATTTAATTTGATTTTCCAGTTTCCCACAGGGGTTTCAGCAGGGTTGCTAACAGGTTCTCTTACCACTCCCGCAGGTTTAGCAGCAGCGTTAGATACCGTTTCATCGGGAGAGGTTCAGTTGGGAGCAGGCTTAACAGTAGAAAAAGTAATGCAAAATATCAGTGTCACCTATGCTCTGACTTTTCTTGTTGCCGATATTGCCGCCATCTTACTATCTCGCAGTTTACCTGGCTGGTTTAAATTTGACCTAAAAGCAGAATCGCAAAAAGCCGCTCAAGAAAAAAACGTAGACGAGGGAATAGAAAAACAGCCATTAAATTGGGAACTGACATTGCGAGCATATGAAGTGCAAAACCCAGATATTGTTAGCAAGACTATAGCTGAATTGCAAAAACTCTCTCGGTGTGAGGTTTTATCCTACAAGCGAGACGGCTTTTTAAGAGATTTTCAGCCCAATACCAAGTTACAACTGGGCGATCGCCTCTCTATTTGGGGCAAAATTGAGCAGCAAGATTTACTAGATTCTTTCTTTGGTGCAGAAGTTGCTGATCGCGATTTGTTGTCTTTGAAAATAGTCAACCGCGATATTATCATTACTAAACCTCAAGCAGTTGGTAAATCTCTCCAAGACTTGAATATAACTCAAGGGTATGCCTGTTATCCTGTCCGGATTACCAGAGCAGGACACGATCTAGCAATCAATCCAGATTTAAACTTAGCTAAAGGAGATGTACTAACTCTATCAGGGCCTCAATTACGACTAGACAAACTAGCAAATGAAATCGGTTTCTTTGAGCGGAATGTGAACACCACTGACTTGGTAACATTTTCCGCAGGCATCATCAGTGGATTTTTGATTGGACAAATCAGTATAGAAGTTGGTGGTATTGCAATTGGTTTGGGTGCATCAGGAGGATTACTGCTGATGGGTATTCTATTAGGATACTTGCGTTCAATCCATCCTACCTTTGGGCGAGTACCTCCAGCTACTCTCTGGATCTTCAAGGAACTAGGCTTGTTACTGTTTTTAGCAGGAGTGGGCATCACTGCCGGACAAGGTTTGCTCGGAGCACTGAAGTCTCCTGGCCCGATTGTATTATTATGTAGCTTGGTAGTAGCCACAATGCCGATAATTGCAGTATTTCTGTTTGGGCGCTATCAGTTGAAGATGAATCCAGCATTATTATTAGGAGCTGTGACTGGTTCAGTTACTTGTACTCCCGCAATGGCGGCAGTTACTGCTGATGCCCAAAGTTCCATTCCAACTATTGGTTATGCTGGTACATATGCTTTTGCCACAGTTCTGTGTGCGATCGCTGGTAGTATTATGGCACGCCTCACATAAGGTTTTGTGTATGAGCATTTCACCAATTGCCCCTACCCCTCCCTACACGGCTTTAATTTTTGACTGTGATGGTACTTTAGCCGATACTCTTTCTCTTCACTACAAAGCATGGTCAGAATCAGTACAAGTGTTTGGAGCACACATGGAGCGAGAATGGTACTACAACCGAACAGGCATCTCTACTGTAGAACTAATTCAAATCCTCAACGCTACCTATGGCTATCAACTTGATGTAGAGCAAGTGAAAACAGAGAAAAACAGACGTTATAGACAATTACTACACACAGTCAAGGAGATTCAACCTGTTGCAGAGATTGTTCGTACTAATTATGGTAAAGTTCCAATGGCTATTGCCTCTGGTGGTAGTCGTTACAATATACAAACAACTCTAAAAGCGATCAGACTAACCAATTTTTTTGACAGCACAATCGCAATCGAAGATGTGGCACTTGGCAAACCCGCACCTGACATTTTCCTGCTAGCCGCTCAAAAATTGAAAGTTAAACCCAGCGAGTGCATTGTCTACGAAGATAGCAATGTCGGTTTGGAAGCAGCTCAACTAGCTGGAATGCGCGGAATTGATGTGCGTTCAGTTTTAAAGCACTTAGAAGCCACTACTAGCTTGATCCAAACCGATAGCCAAAACCTCGTACCGTAATAATATATTCAGGATTACTAGAGTCAAGCTCCAATTTTTCACGTAACCAGCAGATGTGGACATCTACAGTTTTACTATCCCCAACAAAATCCTCTCCCCAAATTAAGTCTAGTAGACGCTCGCGTGACCAAACCCGTTTTTCGGAACTTATGAACAGCTCCAGCAGGCGGAATTCTTTACGGGAAAGTTTGATATATTGATTGCGAACCAGTACTTGGAAGTTATAAGTATTCAGAGTAATATCCTTATACTTGTACACTTTTGTTTGCGGCAAAATGTTTGAGTTTGAAGGTTGGCGGCGAAGTACAGCCTGACAACGAGCTACTAACTCACGAATACCAAAGGGCTTACTCAGATAGTCATCTGCTCCGATTTCTAACCCTAAAATGCGGTCAGTTTCACTACCCTTAGCACTAAGGATTATAATTGGCACTGCGTTTCCTTGGTGGCGAAGCCAACGGCAAATATCTAAGCCATTAATTCCAGGTAGCATTAAATCGAGAATAATTAAGTTACAACAAAGTTCTCCTGTATTCGTTTTCAAATTTTTTAGATACTCAAAAGCAGACAAACCATCTGCAACCGTTATAACTATATAACCTTTATCTTGCAAGGCTATAGCTATCATTTGTCTGATTATTTCGTCATCTTCAACTACTAGAATGCAGTTTTTTTGCCCAATGTTTACTTTACCGAAATCCTCGGTTAGCTCATTAGTATACATTTACGAGTAGCTAAAAATTTTTACTATATATTCAGTATCAATTATTAATGATTTTTGTTTAAAATACAACTAGTTCTGATGTTTAAATTAGTAGATAATATTGATTGTTTTAATATTATAAAAATAATTTAATAATTTCAAGTTATGCAAAGAAAAATTACGATTTTGGTTTCCAGTTAACTTAAAACAAAAAACACAATCTTTATCAAAATAAGAAAAAAATAAGAATATTTTTTATTACTATTTATAAACAGAGCAGATACATCTAAGGAAAAATTACTTTTATTTAAAATCACTGAGATTATTATACATTGATTCTCCATTTAATCTGAGCATTTTATTAGGTAAGTATATTTACTAATATAAAGTGTTTTTCAAATAAGTCAGTATATAAACTTTGAAGCAATATATTAATTGTATTTCAGATGACACAGCTAAAGCCAACGTTGTTGTTTAGCATACATAATGCTACCAATCACAATTAATGCCATCACGGCAAGCACAGCAGGATAAGCCCAAGGTTGCTCTAATTCCGGCATATACTCAAAGTTCATGCCATAAACTCCAGCAATAAAAGTAATTGGTAAGAAGACAGATGAAAGGATAGTGAGGCGATTAATTCGTTCACTAGTTTTGCTAGCAAGATTGTCGCGTTGAATTTCCATTAACTCTGACATCCATACTCTCAGAGTTTGGTATTCTTGCGAGAGTTTATCGACGTGGCGCACTAATTCTTGATTAAATAATATCTTTACTGGTTGAGTGAGCCATTGAAGATTTTGGTACTCCATAATAGCTAAGAGTGATTGGATACTTTGAAGATTACGGCGTCCCAAGCGAGTGGATTGCCTCATCGTGGCAATTTTTTTGTATGTGGTTTCATTACCAGAATTTGCTAAAACTTCATCTTCTAAATCATCAAGTTCTCTAGCAATATGGTCAAATACAGTATAGTAATTATTCAAAATGTCACTGTAAATAGTATATACAAGATTATCAATTCCCCAAGTTTTAATATCTATATTTTGTTTTTTTATATTATTTATTAATGTGCTTAAAATTCTTAATTCATTTGTCTCAAAAGTGATAAGAAAATTATTTCCAACAATTAAACTACCGCAAGCCTCCTCAAAAGTATGATATTTAATTTGATGACTTAGAACTTCATAGTTATCAAAAAAACAATCTTCCAAGTCTTCATCAATTCCCTTAGGAAAATGGTTGAAAATCATGTCAACACGACATGGATCGAGTCCAAAGCACTTGACTATTCGGGCAATGGCAGTGCGATCGCGTAGATGAATACAACGTAACCAGATTTTGTGAGTGCGATCAATCCTTTGTAGTACAGTATCTACTTCCCAAGTATTACAGTGAAAAAACTCCAAATGATTCGCAGAAAAGGTAAGAAGCATTAGCATAAGAGTGTTTGAGAGCATCTGTGCATTTTTGATCCTACTATTTATCTCAAGTTGCCAGGTATAAAAGTGCCTGCTCTAGAAAGTCCCATATCTTTTTGAACCTTGAGGATACTCAACTTTATTTCTGATCATTTGCTGGAGCAGTTCGTTGATTATATATGCCATCAACACTACTTAACTGCTGCTATCCTTCACTATAAACAACCAACAAAAAACCTCGCTAAAATTAGCCGAGGTAAATTATGGAAGTTATAGATTAAACAATACATACTTAAGTTTTAATCTTAAAATTCTGAAATACCACTCGACAGCCTCCACTTTCTGGACACGCACAGATCAAACCTACCTGTACTACTTCCTCCTCAGTTAGGTTCGCTGTTTTTAGTGTTGTGTAATTTGTACTGTCAAGTGAGTATTGCATCTCTACATTGCTACCTCTTCGCTGCAAATACAACCACAGGTAAGGAATATTTTTTATTAACGGCACAACAGACCAATCGGAATTATCATTTGTGATAACTACACTAAGAAACTGCATACCGTCTACAAATTCAAGAGTGGATTTGAACCAAGTCTTCTCATCCACGCGAACCATTAGACCTGCTTGACCGTACAAATTATTACATTCGTTGATGATTTTAACTTTAGCAGTAAAATCACCCTTGACTTCTTGATAATAAAAGTTACCGTTGTCGCGAGTATAACCACAATCAATCCTACGCCAAAAATCTGTTTTTGCTCCGGAAGTGACGGTAATTAGATCTTCTTGATTTTCCCAAGCCGGAGGTTCGTTATACCATTTCATCAGCATAAGCAAACCGTTGTTAAGAATTTACAAGACTTACTCTCAAGCATAACTGAAAATTATGCATTGCATATTACTTGGCTAAGATTACCATCCCAGAAGGAGGTAAATCTATCCGTACAACTGTTCTACCACTTTTTTGTTGAACCACAATTTTTTGATTTTCTGGAGGTTGACGTAATTCGGCATCACTCCAATCACTTTTATACAAAAAGGTGAGAGTTGAATCAATCGAGTGCAAGGAGCTATCGACTGTTACAAACGCTCCACGATTTTCTAAACCATGTGTATTGAGTGCGACCACAACTTCAGTATTAAACTGAATCTGCGACCAAGCAATTAGCTCTCCTGCTCCAGGAATCGAAAAAGGATGATTTTCAAAGGATGTTTCTCGCAAATAGTGATGTCCACGACGTAACGCTTTACCAATATTATCTTGACGATTACGAATACGTGCGATCGCAGCAATTCGCAAATAAGTAGGATGATTTGTGTTAAAAAAATGGCAACCTTCAGTCTCAAATGCACCAAAAGCACTGCCAAACATAGATTCGCGAACATAGCGATCGGCATAAGTACGCTCAGGTTCAATTCCATAGTCGTGATAGCTCTCTGAACCGTCAAATGCCTGTTCGGTTCCGTAATAAATTGAGGGAATCCCTGGCATCGTTAACATGACACCGACTGCATGAGCAACTTGCTCGTAGTGATAAGGCACGTTGCTGTGAGCAGCAAACCGCTGTTTTGTTGGACGAGAAGACATATCATGATCGTCCAAAACAGCAACATGATAAGTTCCAAGTTGACGTTGACTACCTGCAAGCGTATTGTCGTTGTAAAGACAAAAAAAATCGTTAGAGTGTGCCAACCCTTTTACTACTGCCGTTAACCTGTTTGGTGCCACCACAATATCCAATACTGCATCTAGATTGCGCCCAAAAATGTCTAGGTAACCCCGAACCATACTTTCATCTGTTAACTCTCCCACCATGAGAAAGTTATCTTTACCAATAGATTGAGCATATTCATGAATGGCATTGCAGAATTTTCGAGAGGCAAAGGGAGAAACGTGCTTGACAGCATCCACGCGGAATCCGTCACAATCACTCAAAGCAATCCAGTACTGATAGACGCGAGCAAGTGCAGCTATTACTTCATCTTTCTCCAAATTAAAGTCTCTAAGTTCAAAGAAATCTCCACGCCGAAACTCCACGTGAGGATTCATAGGATCTTCCCATGATGCAGCTTCCCAGTGTACAATTGCACCCGCACGATTGTACCAGTGAATATTCTGAAACTCTTTGGGAAAAACACCATCATCAAGGGTAATAATTTCAGGAATACTTTCTCCATTTTTGGAACGCCAGCCATGAATAGGATAGGCAGGAGAAAAGCGGTAAGGCATTATGGTTCTGGGACTTCCACAACTTTCATCTTTATAAAACCAGTTACTGCCACTATGGTTGTAAATCACATCTAAAATCACGTACATACCGCGTTGATGGGCAGCCTCTACTAAATCTCGTAAGTCTTGACGAGTTCCAAAGCGTGGATCGATATCTAAAAAGTTTTGAATCCCATAACCGTGATAAGTTTCCAAATCTGCACGCTGTTTCCAAGGTGGATTAATTGTAGTCACTCCCAATTCTTGCAAGTAGCTCAACTTGCTTTCAATTCCTTTGAGCGTTCCACCATTAAACTTATTACCCGCTGCCATCCACGCAGCTTTATCTTTCACTCGATACTTTGTTGAATTTTTATAGTCAAAAAAATCTCGCTGTGCTTCACAACCGTCACTAAAACGATCTGGTAAAAGTTGGTAAAAAAGTTGATCTTGCCAATTAACAGGGCTAGGATGAACTCTTCCTCTTGGTGTGAGATCCACCTCAGAGAGTATTTGGGGAACAAGATCTTCGATTTTAGTTACCATATGATTTTCTCATTCTGACTGAATTTACACGTATCAAAGAGCAAACTGATCCCAATCTTTATTAATTTTTATTTCTGGCAATTCATCATTGTCCATACATATTAAATGCTCGACCTGAGCCTCGTTCTGGACACCGTGAAATGTATTCTCTTCGACAATCTGCTTGTGAGCTTTCCATTCGTATATATTATTAATGTCAACTTCTTCTAAAGCCTGGATAATAGCTTGCTCCTCTGAGCTTGCTGTCACGATCGCTTCAATCACTCCAGTCATAGGAATCCGTACTAAGTAATTTTTCATAGATGTCCTTTCTAAGGGGCAACTTACAGTTAAATTCTGCTGGGAAAAGGAATGAACAACCCTTTTCCCACAGAATTGAAAGGTATATTTTGCAATAGGTCTACCAAATCCTTATAAGTATCTAAACAAAATTAATTACACATTTTTTTGCTGTTCCCCGTTTCCTGTTTCCTTGCCTCTACCCATAACTCTAATTTTGCCTAACCACTTACCTAGCTAGCCAGTTCCTTCACCTTCTTCATAATGCCTTCAGAATCGATTCCTTGATGAGGAAATTGTTCCCAAAGCCCACCACAGCCTTCTTTGTGTGTACCGAGATAAGCAAACTTCGGACTCAGCCCTCGCTCAAGCAACCAAGAGCCAAAACGACTACCCAAACCTGTACGGCGATTAAACGATTCCACCACAAGCACAAAAGGAGCAGTACCAATTTTCGCTAGCATTTCTTCATCAACCACGTTTAACGTGGGTTTGTTAATCAAGCCGACATTAATTCCTTGTTGTTTGAGGCGCTCTACAGCGTCAAGAGCGCGGTATAGTGCTTCTCCAAAACTGACGATATAGCCAACAGTTCCTTCTCGCACAACTTCGTCTTTACCAGGAACAAAGGTGTAATCTTCGTTATAAAAGTCGTTCCCATTTGAGTCAAGTATGTTGGGTACTTTGGAGCGGGTAGAGAAGATAAATCGCAAACCTGGATCGAAAAATACTGCTTCTACACAGGCTTTCATTTGAGCAGCATCTGCTGGAAAGTATAGCCGCGTTTCGTAGCCATCATCCAAGCCATTATCAGCAAATATATTATTTAAACCAAAATGGCAAGTATTGTCCGCCATATCATCTACCCCCGCATGGGAAAAATGACACAGGACATTGGAATAATTCAACCGTGCCATCGAAATTTCGGAAATGCACATTTCCAAGAAAGCGCTAAAGGTGGCAAAGATCCCTTGCTTGCCTTTTTCCATGCCGAATCCAGCAGCAGCAGAGAAATTGCCCCGCTCCATAATTCCAGAAGCAATAAAAATTTCAGGATATGCATCGTGAATTTTTTTCAAACCGCAAGAACCTTCAAGATCACTGTCAATACACATCACCTTTTCTTTACGCTCAACCTCACTCATCCGACTGAGGATAGATACCACTGCTTCACCAAAGACATTTCGATTCGCTCCCATTTTGCTGCCAGAGCCAACAAAGGTATATGAATGCTTGGGTTTGGTGATGCTTTTGAGATAGTTTACCGCTTCCAGTTGACCACGAGATTCTAAATGAGCGATCGCCAGTTCTACTGAAATCACATCATGACCATGATTAGAACCTTCTAGCCCTTCAATACCAACACACATCTTCCGCTTGTTGATTAAAGCAACTGGCCCCTCAGTAACTATTGCCTCACACATACGAAGATACAAATCATCCACATCTTCGCCATCCCCCTCCAAAACCTTGAGTCCATGTCCTGCTAGTGTTTCGGTAATGTTATAGCCTGGCAGGTACTGCGAAGGATGCCCGGCAATGGTGACATCATTGTCATCAATCAGGAGCTTGACATTTAAATTCTTTGCTACTGCTAAACGGGCAGCTTCTGCATCGTTACCCTCTTGCTGGGAGCCATCAGAACCAAGACAAAAAACGGCTTTACTGGGATTAGCGATCGCTACGCCATTAATATAAGGCCACATATGTCCCAGCCGTCCAGAGCTAAACTTGACACCAGGAGTCAGCCCAAGTTCGGGGTGACCAGGTAGTTGTGAGTGGGCTTCACGATAATGTACAAGTTTTTCAGCAGGCATATCACCGTATAGGACAGCCATGAGGTATTGTGTAGCGACTCTGTGACCTGCTTCATCAAAGAAAATTGGTACGAAGCGATCGGGTGCTCCTCGGAAGAATGCATCCAAAATCATAACTTCTGGTACCGTGTCGTAAGGGCCGCCAGTATGACCACCTACACCCTGAGCCGCTCCTGTGGCAGTAAAGAAGACTATTGCATCGCGGCAAAGTTGAATATTAGCTTTCAGCTTCTGGCGCTGCTGTTGTGTCAGGGTAGAGTTGGCTGGATCGAGTGCCAACGGCTGGTAAGCACTAAGGTCAATAGGAAAAGAAACGGCTGTAGCAATAGTCATGATGGTTCTTTCTAAATGTTGTTGGTCAGTAAAATTGAGTCGCAGACCTATTTTTTGAGTATTAATACAGCTAGCCTTCAAAGTCGGACTTAAGCACTTTCAATATCTAACCCAAGTTTGTTGTTCTCTTCTCGGATATAAGTTCCTTGGGCTTGTATGGCTGAATCTTTGTTATGTATCTTGTTTGGATATTTTGCAAGTTCAAGGGATGAATAGCAAAATTTTTACTTTGTCAGCTTACTAAATGCAAGTTAGTTGCAGTCTCTTAGGATATTGATAGAGTTACTTGGTAATTTTTACACTGCAAGTAATAACTTACTTAAATTTGACAAGGATTTAGTTGCACCAAATCTTTTTTCTGCATCCTTCTTGTTTATTATTTGTGCTTTCATTAGTTTTTTCAAATTAAATTTAGTTATATGTTTTAACGCTTTAATTAAAATACGACATACTTAATCTAATCTTAACCCATTTTTTATTTCTATTTAATTAGTTTTATTTCTATTTAATTAGTTTTTAAATTAAAAATTTAAAGTTTAAGTTATTTAAGCAAATAATAAAAACATTAGTTTTTTGTTAAATTTATCTAGTTGACTTCAAACAAATTTGTACTGGGTGATATGCTTATCAAATCCTTATAATATCATTGAAAATCACTTGATTATTACCTTTGTAAGTCTTTAGACATAGATAAATACATCAAAGAACACCCAAATCAATTCATCAATTAGGTTTGATGTTAAGTCAACATAAAAATTATATTCTCAATAAAGATTGGCGAAATAAACAAAAAGTCTTGATTTTCTATAATTTTCTTGGAAATACTATGTTGTGATCACAAGCCAGAAAGTTTTTAAATGACTCTATCTTTGGATAGAGTTTAAATATTCAAGATTCAGCACTAACTAATGTTATCAATTTTTAATCAAGTTCTTATATATTCTTACACTTCTATAATTTTGCAAAACAAAAAATCTATTTGTGTTTTTGAATTTCATAAATTTAAGTTTTCAAAATCAATAATTCATGCGATACTAAGTCTCAAGGAACTTCCCAAATAATAGTTGAGGAAATTTCTGAGTTAGGCTGATCATTTGAGAGAATCATTCGCTTCAAAAAACAACTCAACTCATATTTAATTTTGAAGAGCTAATTTATGGTAGTAGCAACTCGGCCCGAAACAAAGCCTTTAAGTTCAGAGGAACTACGCAAGATTCACGCTTACTGGAGAGCATGTAACTACTTGGCAGTAGGCATGATATATCTACGGGATAATCCCCTACTAAAAGAGCCTCTCAAGCCTGAGCATGTGAAGAAGCGTCTGTTGGGACATTGGGGAACAAGTCCTGGTTTAAGCTTTGTCTATATCCACCTCAATCGACTGATTAAAAAGTATGACCTGAATGCTATCTACATGGCAGGCCCAGGTCACGGCGCTCCCGGAGTGCTTGCTCCTGTCTACTTAGAGGGAACCTATAGCGAAATTTATCCCGATAAGAGCGAAGACGAGGAAGGCATGAAGAAATTCTTCAAGCAATTCTCCTTTCCTGGTGGTATTGGTAGCCATTGCACTCCTGAAACGCCAGGCTCCATCCATGAAGGTGGTGAACTTGGCTACAGCCTTTCTCACGCTTATGGAGCTGCTTACGATCACCCTGATCTGATCGTTACCTGTGTTGTTGGTGATGGGGAAGCAGAAACAGGCCCGTTAGCTACTGCCTGGCACTCAAACAAGTTCGTCAATCCGATTCGTGATGGTGCAGTGCTGCCTATATTGCACCTGAATGGTTATAAGATTGCTAACCCAACCATTCTGGCTCGTATTAGTCACGAAGAACTAGAAGACCTATTTCAGGGTTACGGCTATACACCCTATTTTGTGGAAGGGGATGACCCAGAAACCATGCATCAAGACATGGCTGCAACTCTAGAGGAGTGTGTGAACGAGATTCGCAACATTCAGCAAGAAGCTCGCAGTAGCGGTGTTGTGAGACGTCCTCGCTGGCCAATGATTGTATTGCGTAGTCCTAAAGGTTGGACAGGGCCAAAAGAGGTAGACGGTCACAAGGTAGAAGGTTTTTGGCGTGCTCACCAAGTACCAATGGGTGCAATGCACAGCAACCCAGAGCATCTCAGGCTGCTGGAAGAATGGATGAAAAGCTATAAGCCAGAAGAATTGTTTGATGAGAATGGTACTTTCATTGGTGAATTGAAAGAATTAGCACCAACGGGCAACCGTCGTATGAGTGCCAATCCTGTTGCCAACGGAGGATTTCTGCGTAAACAGCTGCTCCTACCCAACTTTAGAGACTATGCTGTTGCAGTTAGTGAACCTGGTAAAGTTGAGGCAGAAAACACCCGTCCACTCGGCAACTTTCTGCGCGATATTATGCGCAAAAACCCAACTAACTTCCGTATTTTTGGCCCAGATGAAACCGCCTCCAATCGACTGAATGCCGTCTACGAAGTCAGCAAAAAGGTTTGGTTGGCAGATATGTTACCTGAAGACCAAGACGGTAGTGAACTGAGTACCGATGGGCGGGTAATGGAAATGTTGAGCGAGCATACTTTGTTAGGATGGCTTGAAGGCTACCTACTTAGTGGTCGCCACGGCTTTTTCCACACCTACGAAGCCTTTGCCCACGTCATTGATTCGATGTTTAACCAACACGCTAAGTGGCTGGATATTTGCAAAAAGGAAATTTCCTGGCGAACTCCGGTATCTTCAGAGAATATATTGCTTTCTTCTACAGTTTGGCGACAAGACCATAACGGTTTTTCGCACCAAGACCCAGGCTTTATTGATATTGTTACCAACAAAAGCGCCGATGTTACCCGCATCTACCTACCTCCTGATGCTAACTGCTTGCTGTCAGTAGCAGACCACTGCCTGCGCAGCACTAACTATGTCAATGTCATTGTTGCTGACAAACAGAAACACTTGCAGTACTTGAGCATAGACGAAGCTATTAAGCACTGCACTAAAGGCATTGGTATCTGGGAGTGGGCAAGCAACGATGATTGCGGTACAGATCCTGACGAACCCGATGTCGTGATGGCGTGTTGTGGAGATGTGGCAACAATGGAATCGTTAGCAGCGACTGCGATTCTGCGGCAGGAGATTCCCCACCTGAAGATCCGGTTCATCAATGTGGTTGACTTATTTACTTTGCAACCTCAGACAGAACATCCCCACGGACTCTCAGATTGGGACTTTGATAGCCTGTTTACCAAAGATAAGCCAATTATCTTTAACTTCCACGGCTATCCCTGGCTAATTCATAAGCTTGCTTATCGTCGCACTAACCACCATAATCTTCACGTGCGCGGTTACAAAGAGAAGGGTAACATCAATACACCACTAGAATTGGCAATTGAAAACCAGGTTGACCGATTCAATTTGGTCATTGATGTGATTGACCGAGTACCAAAGCTTGGCCCTGCGGCTGCTTTTGTTAGAGAGCGTATGAAGAACGAGATTATCGAGAATGTGAACTATGCCTTCGAGAACGGTATGGATAAGCCTGAAATAGTTGATTGGAAGTGGCCGTACTAGCTTCAGCATGAATGTTAAGGGTTGGGGTTGTATTCCTCACCCCTAACTATTACAGCCAAGGTAGGTGAGGTTGTAACCCAAGAACAAGATTGTATAGATGCGGTCATGCGTGCGGGTAGAAAAGTTAAGCTTAGAGAGCTAGAACTGTGTCAAACACTTATCTACGACAAAATCCAAAAAAGAAAATTGGAATATAGCTGGTGGTGAAAATCAAAAGTTCAGACTCGCACTCACCAACTATTCAAGTTTAAAATTTGATCCTTCCCCAGGTAGACTATAGGAGCAGTTGAAGCAATGGATACTAAACAACTCTGGCAACGCTATCAAGACTGGCTCTATTATCATCCGGGTTTAGAATTGTATTTGGATGTCAGCCGTATACCATTCGATTCCGAATTTGTAAAATCCTTACAGCCAAAGTTTGAGCAAGCCTTTCAACATATGGCAGCCTTGGAAGGAGGAGCGATCGCAAACCCAGATGAAGGTCGCATGGTAGGACATTACTGGTTGCGAGATCCAGATTTAGCCCCTACCGAGGAGATAAAAAAAGAGATAGTTGAGACTATTGCAGAGATTGAAAACTTTACCCAGCAAGTATATGCTGGCACAATTCATCCTCCCGAAGCACCCAAGTTTACTGATATTCTTTCGATTGGCATTGGGGGTTCTGCCCTTGGCCCTCAGTTCGTAGCGTCGGCTTTAGCTCCTAGTTCTCCACCCCTAGCACTCCATTTTATTGATAACACCGATCCAGCAGGAATGGATCGGGTTTTGGATGGAATCAAAGACCGCCTCAAAAGTACTTTGATTATAGATACTAGTAAATCTGGTGGTACACCCGAACCACGTAACGGGATGCTAGAAGTCAAGCATATCTATGAAACTCAAGGATTGAACTTTGCTAAACACGCTGTTACCATCACTATGAAGGGCAGCAAAATGGATCAGTTGGCCAGATCTGAGGGATGGTTGGCAGAGTTCCCAATGTTTGACTGGGTAGGGGGACGCACCTCACAGATGTCTGCGGTGGGGCTGTTACCCGCTGCCTTACAAGGAATTGATATTCGAGCGATTTTGGCTGGCGCTAAGGAGATGGATGCAGCGACGCGATCGCCTGAAATCAAAACCAATCCAGCTGCACTGCTGGCGCTTTGCTGGTACTTTGCTGGCGAGGGCAAAGGTAAAAAAGACATGGTAGTACTGCCCTACAAAGATAGTCTGCTATTGTTTAGTCGCTATTTGCAGCAACTAGTAATGGAGTCTCTCGGCAAAGAAAAAGACTTAGACAATCAGATTGTGAATCAGGGCATCGCCGTCTACGGTAACAAAGGCTCAACAGATCAGCACGCTTATGTGCAACAGTTGCGGGAAGGGGTGCCAAATTTCTTTGCCACTTTTATTGAAGTGCTAGAGGATCGCTCTGGTGCTTCTATAGAAGTAGAACCAGAAGTAACGAGCGGAGATTACTTGTCAGGCTTTTTACAAGGAACTCAGCAAGCACTCTATGAAAAACAGCGGGGTGCAATTACACTCACAATTCCCCAGGTGAATCCTCAGACAGTAGGGGCATTAATTGCTTTGTACGAACGAGCAGTGGGGTTATACGCTTCACTAGTGAATATCAATGCTTATCACCAACCAGGTGTAGAGGCAGGCAAAAAAGCTGCGGCATCGCTACTAGATTTACAAAGGCGAGTTTTGCAAGTTTTACGTAGCACAGAGCGATCGCTAGATTTAACTACATTAGCCCAGCAAGTCGGTTCACCTGAACAAATTGAATCTATCTATAAAATAGTACGGCATTTGGCAGCCAATCAGCGTGGAGTCATCTTGGATGGCGATCGCGCTCAACCATCTAGTCTGAGTGTCAGTTTGAAGCAAGGCGATCGTCTCAATCAGGATAATTTCACCCGTACAACCAAATCTCTGCAATTCAACTATTAGAAACTATGATTAATCAATCTCTTTTCCTAAAGAAAGTTTCAGTATTAGTTTTGGCAATCAGCGTCGCTGCTTGTGGCGGTCAAAATAACAGTGCCACTGATGCCGCCGTTTCTAGAGTAGGACAACTAGATTTTGGTGGCAATATACGATTAACTGGATCTGGTGCCTCTTTCCCAGCACCACTTTACCAGACTTGGTTTCAAAGCTTAAATAGACAAAATAAAAATCTGCAGATTAGTTATCAGTCAACTGGTAGCGGCGCTGGAGTCGAACAATTTACACAAGGCATCGTAGATTTTGGTGCCAGTGACGTGGCAATGACAGATAAAGAAATCCAAAAGGTGCCAAAGGACAGGGGTGTACTAATGTTACCCATGACCGCTGGTAAAATTGTGTTGAGTTACAATCTGCCAGGTGTTGAACAGTTAAAGCTATCACGGCAAAATTATACTGATATCTTCCTGGGCAACATTAAGTCTTGGAACGACCCAAAAATTGCTGCTACAAACCCTGGCGTTAACCTCCCCAACCAACCAATCATACCTGTATCTCGTTCCGATGGTAGCGGTACGACAGGCGTATTTACCAAACACCTCAGTACAGTAAGCCCGGAATGGAAAAGCAAAGTTGGTGAAGGTAAAACTGTCAATTGGCCTGTAGGAGTAGGTGCCAAGGGCAACGAAGGTGTTACCTCTCAAGTTCAACAAACTCAAGGTGCAATTGGTTACGTAGAGTATGGCTACGCCAAACAGAACAATCTTAAATTTGCTGTTTTGGAAAATAAATCAGGTAATTTTGTTGAAGCTAACGAGAAATCAGGAGCCAAAACCTTAGAAGCAGTAACTCTACCAGCTAATCTCCGCGCCTTTATTGAAGATCCAGAAGGAGCTGAATCCTATCCGATTGTTAGCTATAGCTGGATGTTAATGAATAAAAAATATCCCGATCCAGCAAAAGCAAAAGCAATCGAAGCGATGATTGAATATGGCGTAACTGAAGGTCAGAAGATAGCTCCCGAATTGGGATACGTTCCTCTACCCCAGAACGTAGTTCAAAAAGTGGCAGCAGCAGCAGATGGAATTAGTCCAGATTTCCAAATGGCAGTCGGTACAAATAACGATCCTAGCGCCAGCAAATAGCTGATCGCATCAACCAAGCTAAATAGAAGTAGGAGATTTGCAATCATGAGCGCACAAGAACTTGTTGCTACTGCTGAAGCGATGGTTGCTCCGGGGAAAGGGATCTTGGCGATGGATGAGAGCAACGGTACCTGCAACAAACGTTTTGAGGCACTGGGTATCGCACCGACTGAAGAAAATCGCCGGGCTTATCGGGAGCTAATCTTAACGGCTCCAGGATTGGGTGAATATATCAGTGGAGTTATTCTTTATGACGAGACAATCCGTCAAGCCAAAAAAAATGGAACTTCGTTTGTAAAAGTAATCACTGATGCAGGAATTATCCCTGGTATTAAAGTTGACACTGGCGCCAAAGACTTAGCAAATCATCCACAAGAAAAGGTGACTGAAGGACTAGACGGATTGCGATCGCGTATTGCCGAATACTATGAGATGGGTGCGCGTTTTGCTAAATGGCGTGCTGTCATCACTATCGGCGAGAAGATTCCGAGTCGCGGTTGTATTGAGGCGAATGCACACGCTTTAGCACGCTATGCAGCACTTTGTCAAGAAGGAGGACTTGTACCGATTGTTGAGCCGGAAGTCTTGATGGATGGTGACCACACAATTGAGCGTTGCTACGAGGTGACAGAAGAAGTTCTGCATACTGTCTTCAATCAACTGTATGTGCAGCGGGTTGTTTTAGAACAAATCATCCTCAAACCCAGCATGGTAATTTCTGGTAAGGATTGCTCCAAGCAAGCTAATGTTGCTGAAGTAGCACAAGCCACTGTGGATTGTCTGTTGAGAGCAGTGCCTGCTGCTGTACAGGGTGTAGCATTTCTCTCCGGTGGTCAGAGCAATGAAGTAGCATCTGCACACTTGCATGAGATGAATGCTCGCTTCGGCTCAATTCTACCCTGGCCAGTGACATTCTCTTATGCTCGTGCAATCCAGCAGCCGGCACTGGAGTTGTGGAAAGGGGATAACGCTAACGTACAGACAGCGCAAAAAGCTTTACTGCATAGAGCTAAGTGCAACAGCGCTGCTAGAAATGGCAAGTATAGCCCGGAAATGGAAAAATTAGCAGAACCAGCGATCGCTGGTTTTAGAGGTTCAAAGTCACCATTGTCTAGCCAGGACTAAGTACTTTGTAAACACAGAAGTCCCAAACTGACTAGTAGAGAAGAAAAAATGACTTCTTTAAATATCTCAACAAATATTCGTACATTTGCTACTACTCCCTTCTCTGACCAAAAGCCTGGAACCTCTGGGCTGCGTAAAGCAGTTAGTGTTTTTCAACAACCTCATTACTTAGAAAACTTTATCCAATCTATCTTCGATACAGTAGGAGACTTGCAAGGACAGACTTTAATTTTGGGTGGTGATGGTCGTTATTACAATCGCCAAGCCATTCAAACCATTCTCAAAATGGCAGCAGCAAATGGAATGGGCAGAATTAAAGTTGGTCAAAAGGGAATTTTGTCCACTCCTGCAACTTCCTGCATTATTCGCAAGTATCAAGCAATGGGTGGCATTATTTTATCTGCCAGCCATAATCCGGGTGGTATTAAAGGAGATTTTGGTGTCAAATACAATATAGGTAATGGAGGCCCTGCACCAGAAAAAATTACAGAGGCGATCTACGCCCGCAGCAAAACAATAGATCGATATCAAATCCTGGATGCACCAGATGTGGATCTGGAAAACTTAGGTGAATCTCGGCTGGGAGAAATGGTAGTAGAAGTCATTGACTCCGTACAGGATTATGAAAAGTTAATGGAGTCACTATTTGACTTTGATCGCATTCACCAACTTTTAACATCTGGAAACTTCCGGATCTGCATAGATTCAATGCATGCTGTGACTGGGCCATATGCTCATGCTTTATTTGAGCGGCGTTTAGGCGCACCCACAGGCAGCGTGCGTAACGGTAAACCTTTAGAAGACTTTGGGGGCGGACATCCCGATCCGAATTTGGTGTATGCCCATGAATTAGTTGATCTCCTTTATGGAGAGAATGCACCTGACTTTGGTGCTGCTTCTGATGGGGATGGCGATCGCAACATGATTTTGGGGCGCAAGTTTTTTGTTTCTCCTAGCGACAGCCTAGCAATCCTAGCTGCCAACGCTACCTTAGTTCCAGGATATCAAGCTGGTCTAGCAGGAGTGGCACGCTCGATGCCCACCAGTCAAGCTGTAGACCGAGTAGCGGCGCAACTTGGCATTGACTGCTACGAGACACCTACTGGCTGGAAATTTTTCGGTAATTTATTAGACGCAGGTAAAGCCACTCTTTGCGGTGAAGAAAGTTTTGGTACTGGCTCCAACCATATTCGAGAAAAAGACGGACTTTGGGCAGTGCTGTTTTGGCTGAATATCTTGGCAGTGCGGCAACAATCTGTAGAGGAGATTGTTCGGGAACACTGGCAGAACTATGGACGCAACTACTATTCTCGCCACGATTACGAAGAAGTAGATGCCGAGCGAGCCAATGCTTTAATGGAGCGACTGCGATCGCAAATACCAAATCTGAAAGGAAAACAGTTTGGTAAGTATGAGGCTGAGTATAGCGATGACTTTAGCTACACTGACCCAGTAGATGGAAGTATTAGTCAAAAACAAGGTATTCGGATTGGATTTACTGATGGTTCCCGCATTATCTTCCGTTTATCTGGTACTGGTACCCACGGTGCAACTGTGCGAATTTATCTGGAATATTATGAGCCGGATGCTGCCAAACAAGACTTAGAACCGCAGCAAGCCCTAGCAAATTTAATTGCGATCGCTGATGAAATAGCTCAGATTCGCACCTTAATAGGTAGAGACAAACCGACTGTTATTACCTAATTGCTTCTCACAGCTAATGGTAAATAAAAACTTACATAAAATCTAAAATCGAGGAACACATGAACCCACCAGTAGAAACTTTACAGCAGACAATCAAGGTAGAAGATGATCGCACTGGTTTAAGTTTAGAAACTCTGAAGCGAGCAATAGCTGATAATCTTTTTTACATCCAAGGTAAATATCCTGCCATTGCGACAAAAAATGATTTTTACATGGCACTGGCATATACAGTACGCGATCGCCTTCTGCAACGCTGGCTCAATACTACTGAAACTTACTTAAAAAGTAAAGTAAAAGTAGTTTGCTATCTCTCCGCAGAATTCCTGATGGGGCCACACCTAAGTAACAACTTGGTAAACTTGGGAATTTACGATCAAGTGCGTAGAGCAGTTGAGGAATCCGGTTTAGATTTTGTCGAATTACGCGAACAGGAAGAAGAACCGGGCTTGGGTAATGGAGGCTTAGGGCGTCTTGCTGCCTGTTATCTGGACTCGCTTGCTAGCTTAGAAATTCCAGCGATTGGCTACGGTATTCGCTACGAATTTGGTATTTTCGATCAAGAAATTCGCGATGGTTGGCAAATCGAAATCACTGATAAATGGCTACGCTATGGCAACCCCTGGGAGATTGAGCGTCCAGAAGCAAGTATAGATGTAAAATTTGGCGGTTATACCCAAGCCTATAACGACGAGAATGGTCACTATCGAGTTCGTTGGATTCCCGATATAATTGTCAAGGGTGTTCCTTACGATACACCAATCCTTGGATATAAAGTCAATACTGCCAATACTTTACGTTTGTGGAAAGCTGAAGCTCCCGAATCATTTGAATTTGAGGCGTTTAATGTTGGCGACTACTATGGTGCGGTCAACGAAAAAGTGGTTGCAGAAAACATTACTAAAGTTCTCTATCCAAATGACGAGCCAATTCAAGGTAAACAACTACGTCTGCAACAACAGTACTTTTTTGTTTCTTGTTCCCTGCAAGATATGATCCGCTTGCACTTGCAGAGACAGGATAGTTTAGATAACTTCCACGAGTCGTTTGCCGTCCAACTCAATGACACTCACCCTGCTATTGGTGTTGCTGAATTAATGCGGTTGTTGGTGGATAAGCATCAAATGGATTGGGATCGAGCTTGGCAGATTACCCAAAATACTTTTGCTTATACCAACCATACATTGTTGCCTGAAGCTTTAGAAAAGTGGCCTCTCAGCCTATTTGGTAGACTTCTACCCAGGCATCTACAAATTATCTATGAAATCAATCAACGTTTCCTCGGTCAAGTTCGGGCTAAATATCCCGACGATCACCAGCGCATTGCCAGGCTCTCACTAATTGATGAAAGTGGCGAAAAGTATATCCGTATGGCACACTTAGCTAGTGTTGGCTCTCATGCCATCAATGGTGTTGCTGCACTGCACACAAAGTTACTTCAGCAGGATGTGCTTCGGGATTTTTATGAATTGTGGCCTGAAAAGTTCAGTAATAAGACTAATGGTGTGACACCACGCCGCTGGATAGTAGTGAGTAATCCTAAACTGGCTGAACTAATTAATCGCAAAATTGGGACAAACTGGATAAAACATCTAGAGGAACTAAAGCAACTAGAAGCTTTTGTTGAGGATGCTGAGTTTAGGCAACAATGGCGGCAGATTAAGCAGGATATCAAGCGCGATTTGGCAGAGTACGTCAAGAAAAATCATGCAATTGACATCAATCCTCAATCGCTGTTTGATGTTCAAGTAAAGCGCATTCACGAGTACAAGCGCCAGCACCTAAATGTGCTGTATATTATCACGCTCTACAATCAGATTAAGCAAAATCCGAACATCGACGTTGTACCTCGCACCTTCATCTTTGGTGGTAAAGCTGCTCCTGGCTATTTCATGGCCAAGTTAATTATTAAACTCATCAACTCCGTAGCTCAGGTAGTTAATAACGATCCTGATGTACGCGATCGCCTCAAGGTGGTTTTCCTGCCAGACTATAATGTTAGATTTGGTCAGCGAGTCTATCCTGCTGCTGATTTGTCGGAGCAAATCTCTACTGCTGGCAAAGAAGCTTCTGGCACTGGCAACATGAAATTCTCAATGAATGGGGCATTGACAATTGGCACGCTTGATGGAGCCAATATCGAAATTCGCGAAGAGGTGGGATCTGAGAATTTCTTCTTGTTTGGTTTGACAACACCAGAAGTATATGCGTTGAAAGCCGAAGGCTACAATCCTTGGGATTACTATCATGCTAATTCGCAACTGAAAACAGTAATTGATTTGATTAGTTCAGGATTTTTCTCTCATGGCGATACGAATTTATTCCGACCGTTGGTAGATTCGTTACTTTACCACGATCAGTATATGCTGTTTGCTGATTACCAGTCTTATGTAGACTGTCAGGAACAGGTAAATCAGGCTTACCGCGACGAGGAAAAATGGACACGAATGTCAATTCTCAATGCTGTACGGATGGGTAAGTTCTCTTCCGATCGCGCAATTCGGGAATATTGCCAAGAAATTTGGAACGCCCAGCCAGTTAATGTAGAAATGCAAGAGTACGTACAGCCAAAACCAGACATGGGAAAAGAAGCACAATCTGTAACTTCTCAAGCTTCTCAAGCGTGGTTAGGAGCTAAGGCCTAGTAAGTATAAGGCAGGAGGCAGAAGACAATTAGGACAAGGGGACAAGGATTTGAGAGAGGTGAGGAAGCAATCGAGTAAATTCTTCCCTATCTCCTTCATCTTCCCCATCTCGTCCTCTTCTGTACGCAGTTTATAAAGGTTACTTGATAACTGTTAACTGTTTACTGATTTAACTAAGATGATATGAGCCTAAAATTATACCTACTCAGACACGGGGAAACTATTTACAGTCGTACAGGTGGTTATTGCGGTATACTAGATCCGGATTTAACCCCAGAAGGACATTTGATGGCTCAGGCGTTTGCCGAGACTTATAGCAAACTACCCTGGGAAGCTGTTTATGTTAGTCCGATGAAACGCACGATCGCCACCGTCAAGCCGTTGTGTGATGCAATTGGGATGGAAATGCAATTGCGGGATGGGCTAAAAGAAATTAACTATGGTAAATGGGAAGACAAAACCGTAGATTATGTAAAAGAACACTACAGTGAGGATTATGTTCGGTGGTTGACAGAACCTGCTTGGAACCCTCCAACTGATGGAGAAACTGCTGTTCAAATTGCCAGCCGCGCATCAACAGTGATTGCCGAGATAGAGGAAAAATATACCACAGGTAATGTTTTAGTGGTGTCGCATAAAGCAACTTTACGGATTATTTTGTGTAGCTTGTTGGGTATAGATCTAGGACGATACCGCGATCGCATTAATGCTTTGGCTGCCTCTGTCAGCGTTGTTAAGTTTGACTTACATGGCCCATTATTAGAGGTATTGGGCGATCGCTACCATTTGCCTGAAGAACTGCGTGCCTTAACAGGAACTTAGATTTAGGCGTTGTCTTTGGTAAACAAAATGAATATCTTAGTTTTAAATGCAGGCTCAAGCAGTCAAAAAAGCTGCCTATATGCACTTAAACATCATGTCCTACCATCACAACCACCTGAACCTCTGTGGGAAGGGCAAATTGACTGGACGCATCAGCAAGGTGTGGCAGAACTGAAGGTAAAAACAGCTACTGGAGTTGTGCTCAAAGATGAGCTACGTTCGGTTTCGCGAGTTAACTCAACCTTAAAGATGCTCGAAACACTATGGAGTGGGGAAACACAGGTATTAGAAAAACCGCAAGCAATTAATATTGTAGGTCATCGAGTCGTGCATGGAGGTGAAAAGTTTCGCTCCAGTACACTAGTGACACCTGAGGTGAAAGCAGCGATCGCTGACTTAAGCGATTTAGCTCCTGCTCACAATCCTGCTAACTTGGAAGGAATGGAAGTAGTTGAGCAAATTCTCGGCACTGAATTACCCCAAGTTGCAGTGTTTGACACGGCATTTCACACACAAATGCCTCTTGCTGCGGCTGCCTATCCTGGGCCGTATAAATGGTTAGAAAAAGGTATCCGTCGCTACGGGTTTCACGGAATTAGTCACCAGTACTGTGCTCAACGAGCAGCACAACTTTTAGGGCGAGAACTGAAGCAGTTGCGTCTGATTACCTGTCACTTAGGTAACGGTTGTTCTCTAGCTGCCATTCGCAATGGATACAGTGTTGATACCACAATGGGGTTCACGCCTCTAGAGGGCTTGATGATGGGTACTCGCTCTGGCTCTGTTGATCCTGGTATTTTAATTTACCTGATGCGACAGGATAATTACACTGCTGACGAGTTAGATCAAGTACTGAACAAAGCCTCTGGTTTGCAGGGAATATCTGGTATATCTGCGGATATGCGGCAAATTATGACGGCTCTAACAGAAGGCAATTCACGCGCCCGACTAGCTCTGGAGATTTACGTTCATCGTCTCCGCTCTGGTATTGGTGCAATGCTTGCCAGTTTGGGGGGGTTAGATGCCTTAATTTTTACCGCAGGGATTGGAGAGAATTCTTCAGATGTTCGGGTTGCTGCCTGTGAAAGTTTTGAATTTTTGGGGTTGAAACTCGATCCCCAAAAAAATACACGCTCACCTGAAGATAGAGATATTGCCACAGCTAATTCAAAAGTGCGAGTTTTGGTGATTCATACCCAAGAAGACTGGGCGATCGCTCAAGAATGTTGGCATTTATTGCGTAGTAATTGAGTGGTGCGGATTTCAAAGCTTGGTTAAACATCATTGCTGGTTCTTTGGCGATTAGTCAGGGCTAGCTTTTTACTTATCTTGTGGCTTGGCAAGAGTGATGGGATGAGCTAAGGATAACGTACTAAACCCTTAAAAAGGATGCGTTACGCTGTTGCTAACACATCCTACGTATATTTTCAAAAATCAAACCAGATTCCTATGTATGGCAATCCTATTTGAGAATTTTGTAGAGAAGTGATGTGTCCCTTTTCTACACAGCCTGTATTGATATCAAATTTTTTGTGAAATAGTATCCTCGACATAATTTTCAAAATTTAGGGGTCTTTTTGTTCAAGAATGATTCACAATAGCGATATAAAATTCATGACAATTACTGAAGAATAGTTGAAAGTTTTACGCTACCCTGCTACTAACCTTAAATTAAAAATAGAGAATGACAAACAAAGATGATTTTTTGTATACATACCGTCCTTATCATGGTGAAGTTAAACCAGAGAATATGGCATTTAATGCAAATTTACAAGAATTTGCACAGCGAATTAGCTATATCTGTGGTTTAGAAACCAACGGCAAAATAGATTCGGATCAGGCATATCAACAAATCAAAGATATCTGGAAAGGGCTAAAACGCTCTAAAGAACAGCTAGGAATTGGCAAGGAGCAAGGACACCCTCCAGAGGAATCATAGATTCTTAGCTGATTTCTCTATACTTAGTGTCTATTTTCTATGTCAACCAAGCTAGAATACTATCTTTACTCTCTGTCAAACCCTTATAAATAAGCGATTCTGATGTCATTGACTGGATAGCAGAAACTAACTTTGAGCGCAACTGTGGATCTTTTTTGATTGCACTGCAATCTCGAAAGTAAGTGCGGATAGTAAACAGCGCCGCCTGGTATTCTGGTAACCCCCAAACGACTTGACGTTCAATTCGCAAATAGAGCTGGGGATTATAAGGATCAAAGTTTCTACCCTGCCACTGCTGAATTGGTATATTCGTTGGTGATTTGGGGTGATGGTTCAGGCGAGTATCTGTACTCAAACCCCAAGCAAAGCGCACCATTGGTTTGTGAGTAATCATTGTGTTGACGATCGCATCTGCCCGCCGATTGATTTTTTCCATCCCTGCCACGGGTGTATGTATGGCATTGAAATTTTTACCAATTTTATCTTCAGCAGACCAGTGATTGGGATAGCAAAGATGAACTGCACTCAGCCAGTTACTACCGTTAGCAGCGCGACAGATTACTGTCATATCTTCCTGTATCTGTGTGGCGAGAGCGTCAAGGATTGAGGCATAAGGTGGAAAGATTGGTTTTCCATTTGTTTGAAAGGACAATAACTGCCAATTCCCATCTAGGTAGAAAGTTTCTCCACTCAGACGGCTATGCAATGTAATTTTGCTATGGGCTTGCTGTTCGACTTGAAAATGATGTGGATGTTCTTTGGTAAGACGATGAATAATGAAACGAGCGATCGCGCTGGCTACATCAGTGGAATAATTACAAGTTTGGTAGTATTTACCCAAAGATTCGGCACGAGCTGACAACTTCACTTCACGATAATCAGCAAAATTATCATCAATTTGAAATACTTGGCGATCGGCAACACCGTTACCTAAGTCAGAACCAAAAGCAATTAAACCTGGTTTAACTTCATAGCGTCCGTTATCAAGCGGAAAATAGGAAGCACAGTTGCTAGATGCTTCTGTTGTTGCCACTTCCTGCCACACAGTATTTAAAGAAGAGGTTTGGATATAAGTCTTGTGCATAATTAACTTGGGAATGGCTAGTTACCCATCACAAGTAAGTAGATATGATTGATTCTTGATTGAGTTAAACGAAGTTAGGTTTAAATCTTCAATAATTAATGAGCTAATTTCTTCAGATTATTTAAATACTTAAACACCAATATATAGTAATTAACTTAGATAAAGATTTATTTTATTACAACTATTTTTATTTATTTTTGATGACATTCACGCTCATCAGTTGCTTTAGTAATAGAGTATTTTAAAACAACATATGTTAATAAAAATCTATTAAACTTACTTATTGCAGATTTACTTATACCTTTAGATAGATGATAAGTAATTGATTTGCATTGCTGAATAAACTTAAATATATCTTAAAAAAAGCCTGTCACAAGCAGGCTAGAGCAACTATTTGATTCATTTAGCCATAAAGATGGGCTTTGTAACCTACGTGTAGCCCCAAGCTTGAGCTGAAGGGTGAATAGGAATTGTGTGTATACCGTAGCCTAAGTGATGAGATATGATCAGAAAGCTTGGTAGGTATTGGCTTTGGTTGAACTGTTGAACTAATGATAGAGCGATCGCACCAGTTGAAGTTTTAATTTCTTCACTTTAGGTACAGGCGGTTCCAGTGAAATTGCAAGTCCGGATAAAAACCGCGATGAGTAGATCTATAAAATTTATTACTTGTATAACTAATTACTAACTTTTCTGCTTGATGTGAAGTATATTGTATGACTAATCTCTAAAGGTTTGTAATTATGTTTTTATTCGTTTATGCAGAGTATTCTCAGAGATAAAAAAGTAATAATTACTAGGCTTTGTAAATCAGCAATATTTCATAGATCAAAGCTTTAGAAAAATTAAACCACCACCTAAAAGCTTATCTATATTGGCTTGTATGGAAAGGGTGGTAATAGCAGCGATCGCCATTGCAAGTCTATTGATTTCAGCACATTTCTGGTACTTCTGTTGTGCAAAAAACTGACATATTAACATCCCAATCTACCCCTCCAGTTCAAGAAGCTGAAGCAATTGCTAGGCTTGATGCTCAGTCTTTAGCTTGGCGCGGTACACCGATTAGCCCTAGCCAACTTAAAATCGCCAAAACTCCTTATACTGCTCCTGGTGTGGGAACGTTAACACTAGAAGAAATGGCGATCGCTCATCAGGCTTGGTTGTATTTTGAGCGCAACTGGAACAATGAAACAGGCTTAACTAATTCCATTGATGGATTAAGTTCTGTAACGATTTGGGATCAAGCAGTGGCTATTGCTGCATTAGTTAGTGCAAAAGAACTCAACATTTTATCTGCATCAGAGTTTGAAGTAAAGATATGCAAGACGTTGCAAACTCTGGCATCGCTACCTTTATACAAAGAAGAGCTGCCTCACAAGATTTACAACACAAAAACTCTTGTACCTATTAATTATGGTCAACTAGACAAGGGTAATAAAATAGGGTGGTCAGCTTTAGATTTGGGAAGGATAGCAATTTGGCTAAAAATTGTTGGAGTAAAATATCCCCAACTGCAAGCGCAGACAGAAGCTGTTTGGAAGCATTGGCGAGTTAAGCGTCTCACCAACAATGGACAAATCTATGGTACCAGCATAGTCCAAAATAAAGAAGAATATAGCCAAGAAGGTCGTTTGGGCTATGAGAATTATGCTGCTTACGGTCTAAAATTGTGGGGTCTGTATGTTAACCAAGCCTTGGATTATCAATCCCACACTGCCTTTATCAATATTTATGGGCAGGGAGTACCCTATGATCGGCGCAACTACAAAAATTCAGGAGCCAATAACTACGTTTTAAGCGAACCCTATATTCTGGATGGAATTGAAACAGGTTTTCAAGCTTTGCCTAAAGCTTATGCAGACAGGGTTTTAGCTGCTCAAGAAGCTCGCTATCAGGCAACAAAACAATTAACTGCTGTTACCGAAGACTATTTAGATCGTCCTCCCTACTTTGTTTACAATAGCTTGTTTGCGAATGAAGAACCCTGGGCTACCATTACAGATAGTGGACAAAAATACAATCATTTGCGGTTTCTCAGTGCTAAGGCAGCTATCGGTTGGCACGTACTTTACAATACTCCTTACACCCGCCAGTTATGCGATTTTGTTCAAGTGAATCTTGAATCTAGTAATGGCTGGTACAACGGCTTCTATGAATCTCTGCATCAGCCGAACAAAGCCTTAACAGCCAATAATAATGGTGTAATCCTCGAAAGTCTTCTCTATAAACAGGTTGGCAAGCCACTAACGGTGTGGGCAGGAGTACATACATCACATTATTCTTGCAATCAGCCCTATCAATAATAATTGAAAGGTACTATTGATCGGGGATTAGGGATTGGGCAATTAAATTTTGGATTTTGGATTGGAATTTAATCTAGAATCTAAAATTCCTAGTGCCCTGTCACCTGTCCCCTATCCCCTATTTATTCCTGCGTATCTACTCTAAATTAGATCATAATTATTCGCAAAAAAAGAGATAATAATTTTATGGTGAAAAATGAGGAAGTTGTTTGTAAATAGCAACTATACCGGAGGTGCATATGAGCCGTCTTTTATACGAGTATTCCTTGTCATACAGAGGATATCTCATCATCCCCTTTGTTTTTGGCAAAGCGAATAATTACGACATTTATTCGTATAAATTACTATCAGAAATTGGCTATCAAAGCCACTTTCACAAAGCAGAAAATCCAGCGGAAATCTATGGCAGCAGCATCAGTAATATCCTTGAGATAGCCAAAGAACATCTTGACAACAACCTAGAATTTACCAGCGAAAGTGATTATTTTCAACATCGCTACGTTTATCGCAATAATTTAATTATTGTGTATCAAGAAGGTGGTAAATATTTTTACGATCATTACCCTCCAGACTCATTGAATAATATCGCAGCACCTAAAATATTCACATCAGAATTTGAATGTTTAAATTGGATCAAGCAAGGACTTAATGGATTGCATGTGCGGCGTAGATAGACATTCGATAGGCAAGTTGATTGCTCGTGCGATCGCCCTCAGGTAAATAACTATTTTTTGATGTGTGCCACCTGTATAATGCAGGTGGTTTTGATTATTTGCAAATCACTTACGGTAACCAAAAATCAGGCAAGATAGATTTACCGACATGACGCGCCGCAAGATTTACAGTTCTTGCTAACTGAATATGAGGTTCATCTACTTCTACTGGTAAAATGTTAGCTAACTGTCCTTGTCTTAAATAAGAAATTGCTAAATTTGCTGCTTCCAATCCTGTAACGTAAGCTTTTTCTTGCGACCAAGAACCGTGGCGATTTATAATCCAATCACCACTCATAAATACATTCTTAAAACAAGTTCTTGCTGGCAACATATAGCGATAGCTACCAGGAGCAAAGTGAGTTACTGCCTGTGGTAAACGAATAACACTCCTATCAATTACTTTTGCTGTTTGGAATTGAGGTATACAATGTGCTAAATAACGTTGCACAATTGGTACAATTTCTGTATCTTCTAGAGAAATAAATTGGTTGGCGTGATAAAAATCGACTTCAACAACTGTTCCTGGTTCATTTTTATATTCATCATGTAATGCATTCAAATCAAAAAATGTCCATCCGGTAGTTTCATCAAAGCCAAAGCAAGCATTAGAAGGACGAGGAATATTTATTTTGCGGTCAAACCATAAACGAGTTGCTAAAACATCAATAGCTCCTAAATTAGTAACATTGCGGAACTGCTCACGACTTTGAAAATTGACACTACTGGAAATAATTTTCTTCATGCCAGTGATGCCAACAGCAAAAATTACTGCATCAGCATCAAACACTTCATCATTGCAAACCACTCCTGTTGCCTGATTATTACTATCCACAATTACATCGGTAACTCGTTTGTTAGCGAGTAATTTTCCTCCTGCTTTTTCTATACGTTCTACCCAAGGGCGAAAGATTTTTTCACCAATAGTGCCGCGACACCACACTACATCAAAATCGGGTTGATGCGCCAGAATAAAGAAGTACAGCATTCCCAAAGTTGCGGCAGCAGAACATTGTTCGCCTGGAGCAAATAAACCAACTAATAGCATTGGTTCAAAAGATTCTCGGTAAAGACGTGCAGACACACCAAAATCTTTGAACAATTCACGGGCAGTGACAAAATCGTAACGCCGCCAAGCCTGATCGGAGTTATCAAAATCAACTACGGCATAAAGTAAAGGTAAGGCACTCAGGCGATCAATTAATGGTAGTCTTTTGAAATATGTATAAACAAAAGTACCCAAAGGAGTCGGAAGACGCGGTAAATCTTGAAAAATGGGAGACTCAACTTCCAAACCAGCGGGTGAATATTGTGAGGAACGAGTCCAATTTGTAAAGGGGTTAATTCCTAATTCATTAATTAGAGAGAAAATATTTCTGTAAGGATACCAATAGCCGTGAATGCCTGCTTCCACAGCGCGCCCCCCTGCTGTTCTCCAACCAGCTACTAGCCCACCAGGATAAGAGCCGGCTTCGAGAAGTGTCACATCGTAACCTTGTTTTGCCAAGTGGTAGGTTGCGCCTAAACCAGCCCAACCCGCACCGACAACTACTACTTTTTTACGCTGTGACGATTCTGCCATTGTAATCTCCGATTTTCTGGTCTACTCAAAAATTTATAAATAACAAGGTTGGTAATTAAGTAAGTCAGAAAAATTCAACGTATGTGAATAAATATAAATTAGCCCACGGCTAAAGCACCCTCAATTTCAGATGGTGCGTTGCGCTTGGCGGCAACACACCCTGCATAGATATTTCTTAACTTAGTTTACTAGTTCCCAATCCCTAACTTTTGCAATCTTTTATTTAGTTTTTACTGTTACTATTGCTGACATTCCAGGAGTAATCCGGGATTCATAACCCTGAATGCTATTAGGATCAAACACAATTTTAACTGGAATTTCTTGCAGATCAATGTTGCCAATGGCATTATCTGGAAGACGTTCCTCGGAAGAAATATCTTCTGGAGGAAAGGCAAACATACTAGAAGTAGGGTACATACTGTCTACCTTGCCTTGGAATGTCCGACTGTGGAAGGCTGGAATTTTTATGTTCACATTTTGCCCCGGTTGTATTTTTTCTAGCTGTGTTTCTTGAAAATTAGCAATAATCCAAGGATTGGGCTGCACGATTGTGAAAAGAGTTTGCCCTGGTTCTACCCGCTGCCCAACTTGAATGTTTTTGTTACCAATTTTTCCATCAACTAAGGCAGTTATGTTGGTATAGGATAGCTGGAGTTCAGCTTTTTTAAGATCCGCTTGCTTTTGAGCGATCGCCGCCTGCGCTATTTTATATTGTTGTTGGTTTAGCTCTCTTTGCTGGCTGATAGCTTGTAACTGCGAGAGATTATTTTTGACTGCGGGTTGTTTTGTTTTAGTATTTCTATTCGTGGGATTTGCTGGTAGCGGTTCTGATACTTGTAAGACAAGAGGATTATTCGCGGCATTTTTGATTTTTTCTTGTGCCAAATTCGCTTGCTGTTTGGCTAATTCTAACGATGCTTTTGCCTGAGCCAAAGATATTTGATAGTCACGGGGATCGAGTTTTACCAATACCGTACCAGGAGACACAACTTGGTTATCACTGACTGCAACTTCGGTAACTATCCCTGATATTCGAGATGTGACGGGATGAATATCTGCCGTGACGTAGGCATGATCAGTTTGTAAATTATTTTGGGTATACTGCCAGCGGCGGTAAGCGTAAATTCCCGAAGCGATCGCTCCTGCACCTAATAAGACTCCCAATACCACTACAGGTAGCAAACGCTTAGAAAATGGCGAAACTTTTTTTGTGGTGCCACTACCGGAATCACTAAGAGTGATAGCTGTCATCACCTCTTGCTCCAAAACTGGAGTTTTTTGTTCCTCCAATCCTGCGACTTGCTGGGTGTTTTGTGAAGAATTTAGGCGTTCCATCACGATTTTTTTTAGGCGTCGATTGAGGATTTTTGGGGTAAAACGGATTACTGAATAAATTCTTCAATATATCAATATTGATAATTTGGCAGTAGTAATTCCTATTTGTTCCCTATTTGTATTCAACTACAGATAATCCACCAATTTTTGCCTTACTCATTAAGTTATTTTGAAGAACACCTCTGTCAATCCTAGTTTCAAGAGAGTTGAACAGGCTTAAAGCCTGGCTGGTATTACGCCAGACGTGCCAAAGCTAAGTCGCGAATTAGTGGAATTCTAGAACTCAAGTAAGTACTGATTGTGTTAGTTTCTTCACTAGTAAGCCAAGTTTTATTTTTAAGCTGCCACAGTAACTGTTGAATAAGTTCTGCATCTGCAACTTGAACAAGAGTACTAGTCTGAGTTTCCTCAACTACAGTCCATAGCAGACGTAATATAGAAGCGTTCACAGTATGTACCTCCACTGCAACTGCTGGTCGTTTGGATCTCAGCATTGAAGTTCTACTGAAACCTAAAGAAAATCTTAAAGCGATGCCATTTTAGAATTCCTTGATATTTACAAAGATTTATAAGAATTTAGTAATTTAGATAGAAATCTAAATATAACTTCAACTGTTTGCTATGATGGGTTTCGCGTACTGGGGATTGGGAAGAGGACACGGGGAATTGTGAATCAGGTTCTCTCCGTGTTGTCCCCCAATCCCTAGCCCCTAATTTCTAGCCCCATGATCGGGTAGGCGATCGTACAGTAGCCATTGTCCATTAAGTAGTTGCTTTCGATAGCCACAGTTAAATATACAGCGCTTGTGATTTTGATGATGTAATTTGGCACATTTAACAGCATTTCTGCCCATTAATCGCACGTAGATTTCAGCGGCAGAAAGCATACCAAGAAATGGTGCAGTGAAATATACCCAAATAGCTGTAAATATATACGCTGGAATGGCCGAGGCTAAAGTCCGGGCTGGGTTCATGCTCATGCCAGAAAAAGGGGCTTCTACGGTGATATAAGTTGCAATTAGAACACCAGCTATAATTCCGGTATATCTTGCCCACTTACGATTGTTAGAGACAAACAATACCATCAGCATCATTCCGAAAGAAATGATGATTTCTGCGATGAACGCAACTATAACACCAGCTGCACCTGGAGTAGTGACAACATAATTAACTGTAGAATGAACAATAGCCATTCCTAACAATCTCGCTGCTACAACCAAACCCAGCAATCCTCCTATAAATTGCGCCAGGATATAAAAAAAGGCATCCCAAGGTTGAACTTTACCCAGACGAAAGAAGGTGAGGGTAATAGCGGGGTTGAGATGTGCTCCCGATTGTTTACCCCAAGGAGAATAAACGATCGCAATCACTGTTATTCCCATTGCTATACCAATTAAGGCACGTCGCAGCAATGGATCGGATATTGCTTGCCGGATGGGCGAAATAGGATGTTGCAGGAGTGTCGTGAATACAGCCGCAGCAATCATGAGTATTCCCAACCCCGCAGCCTCCATGAGGTACTCAGGATAGTGACGGCAAAAAGTTCTCATCATAGATTACTGCTCGTGGTAATTCCACAGCAAACCACCATCTACAAAGAAAGTGGTACCTGTAATGTAGTCTGCGTCAGAAGATGCGAGGAAAGCAACTAAAGAAGCTACATCCTGTGGTTGACCTAAGCAACCAAGAGGGATATTCTCAAGCAATGCTCCTAGTTTTTGCGGATCGTTGAGCAGTTTAGTGTTAATTGGTGTTTCAATTGCTCCGGGTGCAACATTGTTAACTGTGATACCTAACGGCCCTAATTCTACAGCTAGGTTACGCGTCAACATTTTCATGCCACCTTTGCTGACACAGTAAGCAGTGAAATTAGGAAATGGTAATTCTTCATGCACTGAACTGATATTGATAATTTTGCCACGGCGCTGAGTAGCAATTAAGTGTTTTACTATTTCTTGAGTAGCAAAAAATGCTCCTTTGATGTTGACGTTCATGACAGCATCGTAATCTTCTTCAGTAATTTTCCAGAAAGGAGAGTGTCTTTCAAGACCAGCATTATTGACTAAAATATCTAGTTTGCCGAAGTATTGAATACTCTCATTAATCATTTGGCGAACATCGCTGACATTGCCTAAATCTGCTTTAATAATGTAACCCTGAGATTTTGGACACTGAGCCATGTAACAGTTGCCACCAGCAGTCTGTACCTTTGCTAGAGTTTCCTCAGCACCTTCGGGATGAGAGCGATAGTCAATAACAATATTGGCTCCTTCAGCAGCGAGACGTACAGCAATAGCTTGCCCGATTCCTTGACTGCTACCTGTAACTAAGGCGACTTTTCCTTCCAGCTTCACAAGCTTTCTCCTTATGAGTAATTTTAAATACACTTAAATAGATGGACATAATTAAATATCAAATGTCATTTTCTATACAGTAGATATAACCAATCTTTTGCGATCTACCTCTGCCTTTAATTAGTTTTGATTTAAGTTGATTTTTGCTTGTAGGGCTGATCGTGAGATGATGATTCGCTAAAAAGTTCAGCTTAAAAAGCTGATATTTGAAATAGAAATTTTTTAGGTTATTCTCAGTAAAACCTCATCTAGTGTTGATGCTAAAGTCAGGGCAGTAGTTTGCCCTTACTATGGAGATAAACATGGAACCCAAATGGCTAGAATGGGCGAAACAACTACAAGCGATCGCTCAAAATGGTCTAACTTTTTCTGAAAATGCCTTTGATATCGAGCGCTTCAAAGCAGTACAGGCGATCGCTGCGGAAATTTTGGTAACCCACACCAACGCCGAACTCAGTTACATCCTTGATTTATTTACTCGTGATGTTGGATATGCCACTCCTAAAGTAGATGTGCGCGGTGCAGTGTTTCGCGATGATCAAATCTTACTTGTCAAGGAACGATCTGACGGTTGTTGGACTTTACCTGGTGGGTGGGCTGATATTGGTACCTCGCCGAGTGAAGCAGTTATCAAAGAAATTTATGAAGAATCGGGTTATTATAGCCGTGCTGTCAAACTTGTTGCTGTCTATGACAGAGATAGACAAGGACATCCACCTTTTCCACATTACATATACAAGCTATTTTTTCAGTGCGAACTCCTTGGTGGTTCCCCATCTCCCAGTATTGAGACAGAAGCAGTGGGATTTTTTCCTGAGGATGAAATTCCCGAATTGTCTGTTGGGCGTGTAACAGCAGCCCAAATCACCAGACTTTTTCAGCATTATCGCCATCCAGAGTTATCGACTGATTTTGATTAGGCAATCATCGCTCGCTATGTGTTCAATTTTTCCAGAGATTTATCCATATCAAAAATAAACTTAGTATACTTATAAACTCATGTTGAGCAATAAGTCTAAATAATTAGAATGCTTTAACATGGAAAAACAAAATCATCATGGGGAGAAGCGATCGCCATGACTTTTATTGTTGCCAAATGGACAACTGACGAATATCATCGCATGATTGCTGCTGGAATTTTGTGCGATCGTAAAGTTGAATTGCTCAAAGAAGAAATTGTCGAAATGTCTCCAGAAGGAGAACCCCATGCTTATTGTAGTGATGAAGCTGGTGAGTATTTAAGCGAGTTGTTGGGTAAAGGTGCCAAAATTCGCCAAGCCAAGCCTATTACTTTGCCCAATGATTCAGAACCTGAGCCAGATATAGCCATTGTCCAACGTTTAGGACGTGATTACCGAGAGCATCACCCCTACCCAGAAAATATTTTCTGGCTGATTGAGTATGCTGACTCCAGTTTAGAGAAAGATTTAGAGAGAAAAAGCAAAATCTACGCCGAAGCAGGTATCCCAGAATATTGGGTTGTAAATCTCAAAAACTTGCATTTGGTGGTGTTTCGAGAACCCTTAGACGGAGACTACGCTACCAAATTTACATTGACTACAGGAACAATTCAACCCCTTGCATTTCCTGATATTTCTGTTTCGGTAGAGAGAATTATCAACAAGTAATGCCACTAGGAAATGCAGCACAGACACAGCGCTGGATTCCAAACTGGAGCGTCTAGGTTACATTTAAGATTCCGTTCCAAACTATACGATCGCTTTTAGTCTTGATAATATAAAATTTTTTACATCTAGAACAATGCAATCGATTCTCACCTACACAATAGAATTGGTAGCGATCGCCTTTATACTGCTTTTAGCTCTCGATTTGTTTGCTACAGTTTCGACTTTGTTACAAGCAGTACAACCAGTAGGAATTTACTACCAACGCTTAACACTTGATAATGTTCCAAATAGACTCGATTACTTGGCGCTAATTCTGACATTGGCTGAACGAGACTCGGCAAATGGTGGGTACTGAAGAGGGGAGATGGGGAGACAAGGGGAAAAACTTTCTCCGTGTCCCCGCATCTCCATTTCCTGTTTGCCCCAATCCCCTTTACCATTGGATTAGGTACAGCAGGTGAGTCCAATGCTTGCATCAATCAAAACGCTTTTTGTGTCAGTTGTGGACTATGCTGGGCTTTTTCCGCCAGCCAAGCTCGACTTAGAACAAGCGATGGCAAATTATGCTGGCTACCAATCAACTGCCTATGCTTGGATGTTAGGACGTTTTGTCTTACCAGCATCTCGCTTGAGCAAATTTACAGAACTACTACCAAAATTTCCAACTCAACAGCAGTGGAAGCTGAGTGTAATTCTCTCACAGGATATAGAGCCAGATATTGAAAAAATGCGATCGCTCGACAAAAATAATGCGATCGCTGTTACATCCTTAGAAATCCCTCCACTGCCACCAACAGAAATTAAAAAAGTACTTTCTCATCTTCCTGAGGGAGTGGATTCATACTTTGAAATTCCTTTTCACAGTGAGATACAGGCATATATAGCTGTTTTACAGCATACTGGTGCATCAGCAAAAATTCGTACTGGTGGTGTTACAGTTGATGCTTTTCCTAGCATCAGCCAACTGTATGAGTGTATGCTTGCGTTTGCTAAAGCTCCGATCCCATTTAAAGCAACCGCAGGATTGCACCATCCATTACTAGGCAAACATCCATTAACCAACGAACCAGACAGCCCCGTTGCGGAAATGCACGGTTTTTTAAATGTTGCACTTGTGGCAGCACTTATTTATCAACAAAAAATAACACCAGAAGAAGCGCTAGAGTTCTTGAAAGAATCATCCCCTGAAGCTTTACAAATTACAGCAGACAGCATCTGTTGGCAAAATTACCAACTAAAGTTAGTAGAAATAGAACAAACCAGGCAGAAATTCTTTCGTTCCTTCGGTTCTTGCTCATTTGATCAGCCAATAGACGATCTCAAGAAACTTAAACTATTAAGTTAATCAGCCCTGCTGCCTTTTAACCATGAAATTATGACTCCTACAACTAATGCCACTCACGATCCCAATTTACGTAGCTGGGTAGAATCAGCAAATCACAAAGATACAGATTTTCCGATTCAAAATCTACCTTTTGGTGTGTTTCGCCCTCTAGGTAGCGCTGAACCCGCACGTATTGGAGTTGCAATTGGAGATCAAATTCTAGATTTATCTAAGTGTTACCAAGCAGGGCTACTTCAGGAACTGCCTGATCAACTACAAGCAGCGTGTACAGCGTCTAACTTAAATTTATTGATGTCAGCGGGAAGTGAATCTGGATCGATTTTGCGTCGTCATTTGAGCGAGTTGTTGCGATCGGATAGACAACAGCCTGCCTCGGCAACAGAAATTCTCATACCCATGTCTAGCGCGGAACTACTACTACCAGCTATTATTGGTGATTATACTGATTTTTATGCCTCAATTTTTCACGCTACAAACGTAGGTAAGTTATTTAGACCAGATAATCCCTTGCTGCCCAACTACAAATACGTACCCATCGGCTATCATGGACGTGCCTCTTCCATTGTATCTAGCGGCACTGCCATCAAGCGTCCTCAAGGGCAGAGAAAGAAGCCTGAAGATTCTGCTCCTATTTTCAGCCCCTCTGTCATGCTGGATTATGAGTTAGAAGTTGGATTTTTCGTAGGTGTGGGAAATGAACTCGGACAGCCTATACCTATAGATAGAGCAGAAGAACATATATTTGGACTATGTTTGGTAAATGATTGGTCAGGACGAGATATCCAAGCGTGGGAATATCAACCTCTTGGCCCTTTTTTATCTAAGAGTTTCGCGACGACAATTTCTCCTTGGGTAGTAACCTTGGAGTCTTTAGCACCATTCCGCTGTCAGGCTTTTGTGCGTGGCGAAGCAGATCCCCAACCGCTACCCTATCTCTCGTCACCACTTGATACCAGTTTAGGTGGTATTGACATTACGCTCGAAGTGTGCATCCTTACAGCCCAGATGCGCGAAGCAAAGATGCACCCCTTTCGCTTGAGCCGTGGTTCTTTTGGGCAGATGTATTGGACATTAGCACAGATGCTTACTCACCACTCTAGCAATGGTTGTAATTTGCGTTCTGGGGATTTAATCGCTAGTGGTACAGTCTCCGGTGCAGAGGAGGGTTCACAAGGTTGCTTACTCGAAATCACTCAGCGTGGTTCTAAGGCTGTGATGCTACCAACAGGTGAATCGAGAAGTTTTTTGGCTGATGGAGACGAGGTGATCCTGCGGGGATACTGTCAAAAAGAAGGTTATGCCAGAGTGGGTTTTGGAGAATGTCGAGGTACAATTTTACCCACCTAATACTGTTCCAACAGGTTGAACTTCTCTCGCGCAACCAATATGTGCTAACAACAGTGAGACATCATTGTACTTTACCCCCATTAGTGCCCATTGAAGTTCAAGAGTTCCCACCCAAAAACGCGCACGGTCAATTAGATGCCGTAACATTGGATAATCACTTGCCATACGCCACACGATATTTTCACCGTAATTGCCTAGTTGGGTGGCGATATCGCAAGCTGGATCGCCCAAGCCTGAAACACCGAAATCAATAATGCCGCTAATATTTTGTAATTCAGGATCAAAGAGGATGTGATATACAGGCAGATCGCCGTGAATAAGTACAGGTGTGTAACTTAGATCGAGTTCGCCTGATACCACAGGTGCAAACATCTCATGTATCCAAGTCTGCTGGTGACGCCAAAGGTAAGGAAACAGAGTTTCTTGAACTTCTGCGTACAACTGCAACCAATCTTCACGCGATCGCGCTGCACCAGAGGAAGATACTCCAGCTGTGGCTAAAACTTGAGTTGGGATGCTGTGCAATTGTTGATGATATGTTGCAAGTTGAGAGATAACGCGGGCTTGTACAGTTTCGCTTAATTTGAGCAGAGTATTGCGGGAAAGCGGTTCACCTTTAAGATATCGATAAGTAACAAAGTCTGTTTCCAAGTGTTCAAAGCGGGGAACGGGTAAATCAATATAGCGTTGCACCACTTCCAAGACTTTAGCTTCATGGGAAAGGATTTCTTTTCCCCAATCTTCTTTAACAAAGCGACAGACTAGCTCATGGTTAACCACTACCACATCATTAACCATACCATCTTGAATGAAATCCAGATGGTCAAAGGAAATATTATTGTAAACAGCACGAATTTTATCCAGATAAGAGGAAGGAATATTATTCACAGCAACTCCTAAGGCGATGACAGCAAACAGACAATCAGAATTGTTCGGACATTTTGCCCGACTGAAGCGATGTAACTGATGTGGGTGTTTGTTCTACCAACGCAACACTGTTATAAAACTCCCTTAGAATATCGTTAGAAATAAGTGTAATAGTGACGTACCCAACGCTGATGAAAGCATACAGCGTGAGCTTCTCAATGACTCTTCTATGAAGACATGAATTGAGCTTTAAGACCGTGCGCCCCACGGTTGTTTATGTTGATAGCAGCGTTCAAATCCCTA